>JBPCTR010000074.1:0-27299 GCA_051011575.1 Acidimicrobiales bacterium
GGTCGGAGGGGCCACTCGACCCGTCGGCGGCGTCGGTGGTGGTCGTCGTGAGTATCAGATCGACGATCTCTGCTTTGCGCGCTCGACTCGGCGGTTTCACGCCGAGCGAAGTCGCGATTGTGGTTAGTTCGTCGCGGTCTTTGCGCTCGAGCGCCGATCGACGAAGTTCCGTGGTTTCCACGAAGTACCTCTTTGGGTAGGTGGAGCGGAGCACAGCTCACGCTTCCAGAATTGACATTGTCCGAGCCCGAAGAGCCGCAGGGCTGAATCCGGAAAACCTTCCAGAGTGGAAGGGAGGACAAGATCAATCGTAGCCGCTCAACACGGCGATGCAACAACCCTCGGTCAGCGGCGTACCGCTCGGACGTACGATTGCACAGTCCCGAGGTCGTTCGGAAGAACGGTGAACCGCTCGTCCCGACTCAGCAGGTCGACGAGGTGCGGAGGCAGTTGCGGGCGGATCCCCGTCGCTTTTTCGACGGCGTCGGGAAACTTGGCGGGATGTGCCGTTGCCATGACCGCACGGTGCAGGAAGTCGGGCCGGCGGGCGCTGGCCGCAACACCGACCGCCGTGTGCGGGTCAAGGACCACGCCGCTCTCCTCGTACACGCGCGCCATGGTCTCCAGGGTCTGTTCGTCCGACACTCGTTCACCGAACCAGCTCTCCTGGAGTCTGGGCACAACCTCGGCCGGTAGGGCCACCTGGCCGGATCGACGAAACTTCGCCATGAAGTCAGCGACCGCTCTGCCGTCACTGCCGAGGAGTTCGTACAACAGGCGTTCGAGATTGCTCGACACTTGGATATCCATGCTTGGAGACAGCGATGGCTCGACCTCGCCGATCGTCATCTCGCCGGTGCCGAAGAACTGGGTGAGGATGGCGTTTCGATTGCTGGCCACGACGAACTCACCGATCGAAGCACCCATTCGTTTTGCGACCCGTCCGGCGAAGACGTTTCCGAAGTTGCCCGTGGGAACCGTGACCGATATCGGTTCACCCTCTCCCACGCGCTGCGCAGCCCAGTGGTAATAAACGACCTGCGCCATCACCCGGGCCCAGTTGATCGAGTTGACGGCGCCGAGGTCGACCTCGGAGCGGAAGACGTCATCGGCGAACATGGCCTTCACGAGGTCCTGGCAGTCATCGAACGTGCCATCGATGGCCACGTTGTGCACGTTGTCAGCGACCACGGTCGTCATCTGACGCCGCTGAACCTCCGAGGTGCGCTCGTGTGGATGCAGGATCACGATGTCGACCTTCTGGCGATCGCGGAACGCCTCGATCGCGGCCGAGCCGGTGTCGCCCGAGGTCGCTCCCACGATGGTGACGCGCGCCTCCCGTCGTTCGAGCTCGTGGTCGAACAACCGCCCGAGCAGCTGCATGGCCACGTCCTTGAAGGCCAGCGTCGGCCCCCAGAACAGCTCGACCAGCCTGGTGCCGTCGGCAAGGGCGGAGATCGGGATGACCGCTGGGTCCGAGAACGACCGGTAGGCCTCGTCGACGATCGCCTCGAAGTCCTCACGCTCGATCGTGCCCTCCACGAAAGGCCACATGACTCCGGCGGCGAACTCACCGTAAGGGCGGTCGGCCGACATCGGTGTCGAGGTGGGCCAGGTCGTCGGTACGTACAGACCGCCGTCGGGAGCCAGGCCCGCGAGGAGGACATCGGCGAAGCCGAGCTCGGGAGCCGAGCCCCGCGTGCTTTCGTAACCGAGCATTTGCGGTCAGTTCCCGATGACGCGCAGGACCTGACCGACGTCCTTGACGACGTCGAGCCCGGAGAGTTTCGCAAGCGTGGCTCGGAGGTCGGCTTCGCGGGCCTTGTGTGTGATGAACACGAGCCGCGCCTGATCGCCCATTCCCTCTTGCTCCATCGAGCGGATCGACACGCCGAGGTCCCCGAAGACACTTGCGATCGCAGCGAGCACGCCCGGTTCGTCGCGGGCGTCGAGGCTCACAAAGAAAGCCGAGCGCACCTCGTCGACCGGCCGGACGCTTGCCCTAGGCAGCGAACCGAGGCTGCTGTGCGTATTCGCGACAAGGTTGCGAGCGGCGTCGATGGTGTCGCCGACCATCATCGCGGCCGTTGGGTGACCACCGGCCCCGCGCCCGTAGAACATGAGCTGGTCGATTCCGGCGCCCTCGACGAAAACGGCGTTGAAGCTGTCGCGCACCGAAGCCAGCGGATGATCGGTGGGCACCATCGTGGGGTGGACTCGAGCACCGATCGCGCCATCGGCGCCTCGCTCGACCACACCGAGGAGCTTGATGACGTAGCCGAGCCGCGCGGCATGGGCGATGTCTTCTGTGGTGATCGTGGTGATCCCCTCGATATGGACATCTCCGGCCATCACCGCCTCTCCGAACGCGAGGGTCGCGATGATCGCGACCTTCGATCCGGCGTCGAAACCGCCGACGTCGGCCGTGGGGTCTGCCTCGGCGAGAGCATCGGTGTACCCGGCACCATGTTCTGTCATCTGCGAAAGGATGTAGTTCGTCGTTCCGTTGAGGATGCCGAGTACCTGGGTGATCTTTTCGCCGACGAGAGATTCGCGAAGCGGGCGGATCAGCGGGATTCCGGCAGCGACGGCGGCCTCGAAAGCCAGATCCACGCCGGCACCATCGGCGGCAGCGTAGAGCTCGGGTCCGTGCAGAGCGAGGAGCTCCTTGTTGGCGGTGACGACCGGCTTGCCAGCCGCGAGTGCATCGAGCACGAGCGATCGAGTCGGGTCGACGCCTCCCATGACCTCGACGACCAGATCGGTGTTCTCGGCGGCTACGACGGCGGCAGGATCGTCGACAACAATCGACGGATCGACACCGGTTCGGGTCTTCGACGTGTCGCGAACGGCGACAGCGGTGACTTCGAGCCGTACACCGAGTCGGCGCTCGATCTCGTCGGACTCCTCGGCAATGAGTTGGCAGAAGGAACTGCCGACCGTGCCGCATCCGAGGAGACCGATCCGAATCGTGCGTGTCTGCTGCATCGCACGAACGCTATCGCCCCTCCCGATCCACCCCTGTGCCGACGACCTTTTTGACTGTTTCGTGATGTTTCATTACTTTTCGGTATATGCAAGATCTTCCGACCATCTCCGAAGCAGACCTCCGACTCTCTCGTCTGCTCGGGTCCGGGAGACACGGTGCGGTATTTCTCGCCACCCATACCGGACCGCTCGTCGCCTCACCGCTCCCGACCGCACCTGGAGTCACGCCAACGCGCGTCGAGCCAGCATTCGATGTGGCCGTGAAAATGCCTGCACCACACGTGGACACGGCCGGCGAGTTCGAGGCGCTCATCCGTTTCGACCATCCGAACATCGTCCAGGTCCGAGCCGCCCGGCTGTGCAACGGTGCGCTCGTCCTCGAGGCGTGCGACGGCGGCACACTCGCTGACCTGCTGGAATCGGGGCCGCTCGAGATCGGTCAGGTTCGACCGATCCTGGCGGCGATCGGTAGTGCCCTCGAACACATCCACGGCCTGGGCTGGATCCACGGCGACGTCTCTCCGGCCAATATCGCGTTTCGTTCGAATGGATCGGCCGTCCTGCTCGACTTTGCCACCGCCCGTCCCGCCGATGCCTCGCCGCTCGAGGAGGGAACGATCGAGTTCGCTGGTCCGATCAGGATCGCGTCGCCAGAGGTCGATCTTCGTTCCCTCGCTGCAACCGGGTTGTGTTCTCTCGGAGTCACCGACGAGCCCGCCACCAACCGCCTGCGCGCCTCGCTTCAGGCGATGGTCGACTCGGCCGACGCGGGGCGTGTCGTCCAGACACGTGACCTCCGCGTGGACGAACCCATCCCGATCGTCGCCATCACCGACCCCTTCCAAAGGTCCGGGGAGGAGCAGCAACGGGTCGACGGGGACGGCAGATCTCGGCCGGAAGCTTCGAGCGGCACAAACGCGCCGGGTTCGCCCCCCCAATCGGGCCGCGAATCTCGACCGGAAGCGTCGATCGACACGAGCCAGCCAAACGACGCCGACCGGGAATCTCGACCGGAAGCGTCGAGCGAAGAACAGTGGCGCCCCACGCCGACGACGCCGTTCGGACCCCGCCCGAAGATTCCCGCTCCAACGACCGACGAAAAACGCCACCCCCATCGATCGCGGCTGCCGGTGATCCTCGCCCTGACCGCCGTCTTTGCGCTGTTGATCGGAAACGACTGGTGGATCTCGGAGTTGCGGTCCGGGTCGCCGGTCGACCGCGCCGACGAGGTGGAGGTCGATGTGCCGGCGCTGGAGAGCCTTTCGAATGCAGGCGTTCGGTGGGAGATCGAGACCGGAACGCTTCACTCCATCGACGCCGATCCGCCCGAGCGCTGGCGGGTGGGCGAGCCCGGCGATCTGGCCGCCGTTGGAGATTGGTCCTGCGACGGTCTGCGAACACTCGGGGTGTATCGCCCGTCGACCGGTTCGTGGTTCACGTTCGTCGAGTGGAGCGCTGGAGCTTCTTCGAGCGTGCCAGAGCAGCTCGACGTCGACGCGACCGTCCTCAGCGTTCGTCGGGTCGGCGGTTCGTGCGACCAGCCCGCGGTGCTCCGGCCCTGATCCGACTTCCGAACTCCCCCACCCGATCGCGGAGCGAGGTTCCTTCGGGCAGCCCGACCGCCCTCGCGTATGCGATTCGGTCGGCCGTCGACAGCGCCCTGAACGTTGCGAGCGCCATCCCCGCGAATCGATCATCCGGACGAAGATACGTGTCCAGCAGGCGATGGTCGGCCGGCCTCGTGGTCCCTACCGGGAGCTCCACATCCACGCCGAGGTGGGTGTCGACGAGCGTGATCGCCCGGGCGACGACGATCGATCCCTTCCACCTTTCGATCGTGCGCTCGAATCGAGTCCGATCCCAGGGTCCACGAGCGAGTAGGGCGATGTCGCGGAGGTTGGTGGCCGTTGGTTCTGCCGAGCCGAGCGCGGCGTGGTAGCACGCCTGCAAGAGGTGATCGGTCGAATCGAGCGTCACGACCTCCCGATCCCCGACGGTGATCGTCGTCGGCGTGAGGAAGAGGTCGCCCGGGAACAACATCAATCCGAAAGGACCGGGGGCGATCGTCCGGTGGAGGTCGATCTCGATGCCGTCGAGATCGAGGGTCACCGACTTTCCGAAGCGACGGTCGAAATCAGCGCTCAGCCGAGGTTGGAGGCGCCGAGCCCCGGTGTTCTGGAGGATCTTCACCGTGTCGTCGATCTCGGCAGCCGGTATCAGGAGATCGACATCGCGGAACTCACGATCGGCCGGCCGGATGGCGGCAACGTGCGCAAGGGCTGAGCCCTTGAGAACCCGATGGGTGATGCTGTGCTCATCGAGAAGATCGAGTACTTCGAGCATCGCGAGTTCGACCCGCAGCGTTCTCGCCATCGCGTCGTCATGCGCGTGCTCGAGCCGCTCGGCGATTTGGGTGGAGCCCTCGACCGCACCCTCGTCGAGGGCGCGAACCGCCACCCCTACGAGGCGCTCGGCTTCGAGAGCGGCGACCAGCTCGGCGATGGTGGATTCGTCAACGATGAGCGGCTCGGAATCGTCGGGAGAGAGGTCGAACGAGCCGATTCGTCGGATGTGGTCCTTCACGGCTCGACCACGTCATTTGTGATGACTTCGACCAGACCGTTCTCGACGAACATGTCGACCGCTGCTTGCGTTCCCTGCTCGACGATGTCGGCGTCGCCGGGGAATCGAGCCACCGCGGCGGCGACGAGGCCATCGAGATCATGATGGGCGGAGAGCAGATCCCAGATCACCGGTGCCGAACCGGAGAGTTTGATCGGCGTGGCCGCGTCCCGCGCATGCACCAGCCGGCGGCCGCGCCGAAGCTCCCGTTCCACCGCCGGGCGGCGTCGGAGCTCGGTCATCAGACGTCCCGGCTGAGCAGGTCGTCCAAGGTCTCGCGACGGACGACGAGGCGGGCGTCGCCGTCTCGGCAGAACACAACCGGTGGCCGCAGGATCTGGTTGTAGTTGGAACCCATGGAATGACCGTACGCACCCGTGACCGGTGTGGCGAGCAGATCACCCACGGCGAGGTCGAGTGGAACCAGCCCATCGCGGACGAGCACGTCGCCCGATTCGCAGTGTTTTCCCACGATTCGTACGGGCTGCCCTCGCTCGGCCAGCGGGCGGGCGGGCGCAAAGGACTCGTACCCGCTCCCGTAGAGGACCGGTCTGGGGTTGTCGGACATACCCCCGTCGACGGCGACGTAGGTGCGAAGGCCATCGAGGGCCTTGATCGTGCCGACGGTGTACACGGTGATCGCCGCCGAGGCGGCGATCGAGCGGCCCGGCTCGGCAGTGATGCGGGCGGTGACGCCCGCAGTGTCGAGTGCGTCGTGCACCACGCTGGCCCACGCGGTGATCGAGGCCGATTCCTCACCGACCACATAGGGCACCCCGAGCCCGCCTCCGACGGACACCTCGTCGAGATCGAACGGCGCGGCAACGGCGGCGATTACCTCGGCCGCACGAGCGAACGAGTCGACGCGAAACACCTGACTCCCGATGTGGGCATGAATGCCGCGCAGTCGGACCGAGGAAGATGCCATCGCCCGGTGAATCGCTTTTTCGGCGAGACCGGTCGACACGGTGAAGCCGAACTTCGAGTCGTCGCGGCCGGTGGCGATGAACTCGTGGGTGTGGGCTTCGACACCAGGCGTGATGCGAATCAGGACATCGGGAACAGGGAGCCCTTGCCCGTGGAGAGTGTCCAGCCGGTCGAGTTCGTCGAACGAGTCGATGACCACCCGCCCGACGCGGTGCTCGAGCGCGAGTCGCAGCTCCGAGATCGACTTGTTGTTGCCGTGGAACACCATGTCTGCCGGAGGGATCCCGGCGGCGCTCGCGACGTGGAACTCCCCTGCCGTCGAGACGTCGATGTGCATCCCTTCCTCGTGGATCAGCTCGGCCATCGCCCTGCACAGGAAGGCCTTGCTCGCGTACACAACACCCGGCCCGAAGGCCCTCACGGCCTCGGCCGCTCGGCTGCGCAAGTGGGTTTCGTCGTAGATGAACAGTGGTGTGCCGTATTCGGCCGCGAGCTCGGCGACCGAACACCCTCCGATCATGAGGCCGCCGTCGGGGCCGACTTCCGATGAGTCGGGTAGCAGCGAGAACGGTATGGCCGTAGTCACTCCTCTTCGCTCGTGTCGAGCTCGTCGGCCCACATCTGCTCGGGCGCCGACACGCCGACGAGCGAGAGCCCTGCAGCCAGCCCGATCCGGGCGGACTCGACCAGCCACAGCCGGGCCTGGGTCAGTTCGGGCGAAACCGAGTCGCCCACCACGTAGCACTCCTTGTTCTGGTAGAAGCTGTGCACCGACGCGGCGAGCTCGCGCACCCAGCCCACGACGCGGTGCGGCGCGCGCTCGCGGCCGGCGAGCTCGACCATCGCGGGCCCCGCGAACAGCGTTCGCAACAGTTCGATCTCGCGATCGTGCACAAGAAGCGACAGATCGACGTCGGCGAGAGGCCTCCGCTCAACGCCCTGCTCGACTGCACGCTTCGCGATCTGACACAACCGGGCGTGTGCGTACTGCGTTGTGAAAACCGGGTTGTCCATCGCCTGTGATGCCGCGACCGCGAGGTCGAAGGTCTGCTGTGAGTCGATCGATTGGAGAAGGTATGTGAACCGCGTGGCGTCGGCACCGACCTCGTCGACCACATCGCGCAGCTCGACGATGTCGCCCGAACGTTTTGAGAGACGTACCTCCTCGCCATCGCGCATCAGCTTGACCAGCTGGGTGATTTGTACGTCGAGCGCCTCTGACTCATGGCCGAGCGCCCCCATGGCCGCCTTCATGCGGGCCACATAGCCATGATGATCGGCGCCCCAGACGTTCACTAGTTCCTCGGACCGACGGAACTTGTCGTCGTGGTAGGCGATGTCGGGAGTGAGATACGTGAATTCGCCGTCACTTTTGACGAGTACTCGATCCTTGTCGTCTCCGAAATCGGTCGAACGCAGCCACACGGCGCCGTCGTCGTCAAACACCATGTCGCGGTCGCGCAGCGTGCCGAGCGCTCGCTCGATCGACCCGTTCTCGACCAGTGTCTTCTCGCTGAACCACACGTCGAACTCGATGCCGAGGGCGCCCAGGACTTCGCGCTGGTCCTCCATTGCGTGTGCCTGCCCCCACTGGAGCGCGTCGACACCGGGGGGCATCTCGGCCGCCCAGTCGATGACGTACTGGCCCTGATATCCGTCCACTGGTGGTTCCTCGCCTGCCGCTCTGGCTGCGAGGGACGCGGCGTAGGTCTGCATCTGGACGCCGCGGTCGTTGATGTATGTCTCGCGGGTGACGTTCCAGCCGTTCCATGTGAGGAGCTCGGCGAGCGCGTCGCCGAATACGGCACCTCGGCCGTGCCCGGCATGAAGCGGGCCGGTCGGGTTGGCACTCACGAACTCCACGTTGATGGACCGCCCGCCACCGCTCGCGTTGCGCAGGAATCTCTTGGGGCCGAGTTCGATCACTTCGGCGAGTACGTCGTGCAGCCAGGTCTCGGCGAGATGCACGTTGACGAACCCGGGGCCTGCGATCTCGATGGAGCGAACATGCGCGATGTTCTGCGCTTCGAGTCGCTCGACCAGCCGCCCCGCAAGCTCCCGCGGATTCGTGCCGGCCTGTTTCGACGTGGCGAGGGCGAGGTTCGAAGACCAGTCGCCATGCTCGCGATTGGCGGGCTGTTCCAGCCCGATTTCGGCGGGGATGTCGAGGCCTTCGGCCGAGGCTGCCTGCGTAAGCGCGTCGATGAGTTGTTCGCGGATCACTGGCCCTCCAAGGTGCGGGATCACGAGCCTATCGGTGCGGTGTGGGCTGGTAGCCGACATGTGGAATCGGTGCGGGTAGAGTGCTCCAACTCGCCCTCGTAGCTCAGTGGATAGAGCATCGGCCTCCGGAGCCGTGAGCGCAGGTTCGAATCCTGCCGAGGGCGCTTTTGGCACCGCATCGATTTGTCTCTACTCTCGTGCCAGACGGGGCACGTTGCGCCGTCGGTACCGCGGAGTAGGGATGGCAGCTGACGATACGCGCGACGGAGAGCACCCGTCGCGCGAAGACGATGAGGACGTCGTCGTGCCGCCCACACTCCCCCGCGAGTGGACTCCGAGCGAGGTCCGCGGTCGGGCGTCCCACCCAGCCGGATCGTCGTCCGACCTCGACGACGTCGAGCTCGCCGGCACAGCCGATCGCTTCTCGAGTGGCGCGTTCGACTCCGACGAACCGTCGTCCGGTGGATCGGTCGACATCGATCGCGCCACACTTGTCGCCGAGCACCAACGGCTCGAACAGCTCCGCGACGAGGTCTACGAACTCGAGCAGGAGTTGATCGAGACCAGAGAGCTGTTCGAGAAGGAACTCGACGACCTGCACTTCCGTCGTACCGGACTCGAGAAGGATGAAGCCGAACTCGATCGCCAGATCGACGAGCTACGAACGCGCGCCGCCGAGCTGGACGACATAAACGCCGAGATGGCCCAACAGGAGTCCTTCGTCTCACAGCGGGGAACCGAGCTCGAACGACGCCGAACCGATCTCGAGCGGATGAGGACAGATCAAGAGCGCCTGACCGACGAACTCGACCGACGACGTCTCGGGCTCGGCGCAGAATCCGACCAACTCGAGGGTGCTCGCGCGGAGCTCGAAGTCGAGCGACGCGACATCGAAGCCGAGCAGCGACTTCTCTCCGCACAGGCGGCTGAAATCGACCGCCTCGAGGAGGAGGTCGGCGACCGTCAGCTCGACGTCGATGCCATCAACGAGCGGGCCGCCGTACTCGCCGCCCGCGAGGCCGAGCTCGATGAGCTGGAGCACACCATCGCGTCACGCATCGAGTCGGTCGAGCGATCCCATGCCCATCTCGCGAGTCGCGCCGAGGAAGCCACCGAGCTGCAACGACGGGCCGACGAGGTGGACCTGCTTCGCAACCGGATCGAGCGGGACGTTCGTGACCTCGACGCCGCCGAGGCAGAGAATCGCACCCGTTCAGCAGGGATAGAGCGCGAACGCTCCGAGCTGGAGGCGCAACGATCGCAGCTCGAGGCGCGCACGGCCGAGACACACCGACGCCTTGCTGGGATCGAACGAGCGGAAGCCGACGCCACGAGTCGTCAGGAATCGATCGATCGCCGGAACGACGAGCTCGATGCCCTGGCCCGTGCCCTCGATGAACATGCCGACGTCCTGAATCGACGCAGCGACGAGCTCGACCGACGCGAGGCCGAATTGTCGGGTCGAGCTCGCGGCATCGATGAACGCTCGGCGGTGATCGAGGATCAGGAGCGGGAGATCGAGGTTCGCCGCCAAAATCAGGCCGACACGAACAAACAGCTCGATGTCCTCGACCTGGAGGTGCGACAGGCAACAGAAACGCTCGATCAGCGCGTCCGCATGATCAGCGAACGCGAGAATGAGGTCCGCGATCGCGAAGCCGAAGTCGAGCGGGGACGGACGGAGATCGAACGGAATCTTGCTCGCCTGGACGAGGATCGCCGCCAGCTCGAACGCACCGAACAGCTGATCGCGCGACTCGAGAGCGAACGTCACGACACCGAGACCGAGCTGCTTCTTCTGGCGGGCCAGCGCGAGAGCATCGAGTCCGAACGGACCGAGCTCGTGGGCAAACATGACGAGCTCCTGGGTGCCTCGGCCCGGATCGAGGAAGAGCATACGCAGCTGGATTTCGAGCGCGCCGACGCGCAACAGCAACGTATGCGAGTAGCGGACCAACGCCGCGAGCTGGCAGATCTCGAGGCGCAGGTTCGTGAGCGTCGGGAGCGGCTCCGACTCGAGCTCGAGGCCGTCGATGGCGACGAGCAGTTGTTGAAGAAGAGGCGTCGGACCGTAGACCGGGAGCGGCAGAGCCTTGACGACGCGGTTTCGCGTCTCGACGCTCAGCGGGAGGCCCTCGACCGCGATCGCTCCAAACTCGATATCGATACGGATCGTTTGAGCGAGGAACAGATCGAGACCCGGGCGATGCGGCGATCGCTCGAGGAGACCGCTCGTCAACTGGCCGATCGGGCCGAGGAGATCCGGCGTCGCTGGACGCAGGTCGACACCGACACCGTGGCGGTGAAGCGCGAGATCGCACGCCTCGAACTCGCAGAGGTCGACCTCGACCTACGTCGCCGGCACTCCGATGCGCCATCACTCGACCTGACGAGCGAACACGACGATCTGCCTCGTTGATCGTCAGTCGCGCCCAGATGCTGGGAAGTGGTGCCCATCGCGTATGATCGGGCCGGTTAACGCGTAATGGGAGTGCTCTGCAATGGCTGATGACATGCACGACGAGGGCGAGGGCACGGACCACTTTGGCATCGAGTTCTCCTCGGGCGATGCCGACGATCCTGGCGCAGTCGATCCGGCCGCGGACTTGCGTCGTATGCGCATCGAACGCACCGCATCCTCACTCGATACCGAAGAAGAGCTTCTTCTCGCGCGTCAGCAACAGCTCGCCCGCCTTCGCGAACAGATCGAGCGCACCCAGGGCGAACAGCGTTCTGAGCTGAACCGAATCGAAGAAGCCCGAGCCCACCTCAATCAGCTCGCCACGGACATGGAATCGCGGCGAGCCGAAGTCGACGAGTACCGCTCGCAACTGGCCGAAGCCGAACGTGACGTGAACGAACGCCGCCGTGCGGTCGAACGAGAGTCGGGCGTGCCGTTCGAGCAGCTCACTTCCGAAGAGCGCGCCGAGGCCGAACGCCTGAACATCGATCAGGCCGAGCTCCAAGAGAGGGCCGCAGCGATCGCGGAAGATGCCGAGCGGGTGGCTGCGCTCGAATCCGAGGTCGCGGAACGGCGCACCCAGCTCGAGGCCGAACACGCGGCGATCGTGGCGAAGGTCGAGGAGCAGAAGGCTGACCTCGCAGCGCAGATCGATGATCAGCGAGAAGAGCTTCGCCGCCAACGGGCCGAGATCGGGGATGACGCAGGCTCCGACGAAGCCGAGACCGATCGTCTTCGCGCCGCCCGCGAACAGGCCGAAGCAGAACGTGAAGCACTCGAATCCGAAAAGGAACGCGTCGAGGCGCTACGTGCGGAGATCGACGACCTCCGTTCATCGATCGAGGGCGACTCCGAAGCACTCGCCGGGTCGGATGGTTCCGAGGTCGCTCAGCTCCTCGCTGACGAAGCCGCGCTCGATCGTCGACGGTCCGAGCTCACCGCCGACAGCGAGGCGCTGGAGGAGCAACGTTCCGCCCACGAGGCCACGGTTGTGGCACTCGAAGCAGAGAAGTCCGAAGCCCTGGCGGCCCTCGACGAACAGATCGAGTCACGCAAAGCGGAGCTCGGCACGATCGAGAGCAGCGCGGCCGACCTCGACAGCGCCGAAGCCGAACTGATCACTCGACGCAGTGCGATCGAGTCGACGACCGCCGACCTCGATGCGCGCGACGCCGATATCGAGACGCGGCGCATGCAGCTCGACGCCGACGCAATCACACTCGACACCCGCGCCGCCGAGCTCGACGACCGTCGCTCGCAGATCGAGACGTCGCAGGCACTGATAGAGCAGGCGAACACCGAGATCCACCGGGTTACTGCCGAGATGGAGGCGCTTGAAGCCGATCGCAACCGTCTCGACGAGGACGCGGCACTTCTGTCGCGTCAGCGGGCCCAGCTCGAACACGAGCGTGCGAAACTCGCCGGCGAATCGACGAGCATCGACGACCAGCGCTCACTCGTGGCCGACCAGCGCGAACATCTCGACGCGGAGAAGACACTTCTCGACGAGCAGCGAGCCGCCCTGGCCGAGCAGCGGAAACAGCTCAACGAGCAGACCGAGTTCATCGGCCGTCAGCAGGCGCAGTTGATCGAGCGTCGACGTCAGCTCGACGAAGAGAGCGACATTCTCGACGAACGGAACCGACAGTTCGACCGCGATCGCGTCGTCCTCGACGACAAGATGGAGACGCTCGCCCAACAGCAGACCGAGGTCGAGAGCGCCGAGAGTCAAGCCGAGGGAGAGGCCGCTGCCCTCACCGAATTCCGGGCCGAGCTGAACATCCGCCGTGAGAAACTCAAGGGTGAAGAAGCCGAACTCCGTAAGGTCGCGGCGTTCGTGAACGAACGCCGCGAAACGCTCAACGCCCAGCAGCTCGAGTTCGAGCGCAAGGAAACCGACATCGCCGCCGACGTCGGCCGGATCGAGTCGCTGCGCTCCGACAACTCGGCGGAACGCAAACGGCTGGACACCGAGCGCATCAGCCTCGAAGAACTCGGCAAGCGGCTCAGCGATGACGAGCGTTCACTCGAAGCAGAACGGGCCCGCATCGCCGAGATGTGGGCGCTGGTCGCCCAGCATCGCGATCAGGCCCGTCAGATCATCACCGCGTTGGCCCATGACACGGGCGATTCACCCGGCATCGGGCTGGCCGAGGGTTAGGCCGCGTTCTCGGCGGTTGGCCCGCCGGCGAGAATCAACTGGCGACGAAGTCGTTGATGTCGACGGCGCTGAACTGACACGGAAGCGAGACGCTGTCGAGCAGATTCCGCTCTTCCTGGGTAAGTGAGCCCGGGTCGTCCTTCAGCTTCTCGTCGAGATCGAGGAACTCGGCAAACGTGAGCTCGGCGGCGACCGTGTAGAAGGCGCACTCGCAGAAACTCCCGGGATTCTGATGGTCGGAATCGACCAGCGAGTCCTCGCACGCCGCGACGAACTGGCGCCGTGCCCGCTCGTCCTGGTCGTCGTAGGAGTTGGGGAGCCCCTCGCTGGCGCACGCAGCGGCCAGAAAGGCGATGAGGAACATGATGAGGGCGAGGCGCTTCGACATACGGTTGCTCAATTTACCGGCCGATCGGCCAGCTCCCGTGCGCGCGAGAAGATCGCATCCAGCATGGGCTCGGTCAGCCGGCCGGTGAACGTGTTCTGTTGAGAGACGTGGTAGCTGCACAGCAGGGCGAGTCGATCGGTGACAGCTACCTCGACGCCGTGCCCGAACTTTGGGCGTGGTCGGATATCGAAGTGGCGGGCGAGAGCGCTCATGCCGATTCCACCGAGCGCCACCACAACACGCAGCTCCGGCAGGAGCGCGAGTTCGCGCTCCATCAGCGGGCGGCAGGTGTTCTGTTCCTCGGCCGTTGGTTTGTTGTCGGGAGGTGCACATTTGACCGCCGAGGTAACCCAGACGTCGCAGAGCTCGAGCCCATCATCGATGTCGGTCGCGACAGGCTGGTTCGCGAGACCCGCTCGATGAAGCCCCCGGTACAACCAGTCGCCGGACCGGTCGCCCGTGAACATCCGGCCGGTTCGGTTGGCTCCGTGTGCTGCCGGTGCCAACCCGACAACGGCGATCCGGGCGGCGGGATCACCGAACCCAGGTACTGGTCGACCCCAGTACTCCTGATCACTGTACGCAGCTCGTTTCTCGCGAGCCACGAGCTCCCTCCACTCCACGAGGCGCGGACACCTGTGGCACTCGGTGACGTGCGCGGCAAGTGCATCGAGGTCGCGGAGGAGCTCGACGCCGTCCATCGAGCGCAGGGTACTGCCGGTAGCGTTGAGTCGATGGCAACCAGGTCGACACGTACGTCTACGAGACCGACGGTCGTGTTGTTCGTTCGACACGGTCAGACACCCACGACCGGAACCAAACTTCCCGGCCGCGCACGTGGGCTCCACCTCGCCGACAAAGGGCGCGAGCAGGCCGTGCGCGCTGGTGCCCGCATCGGAGCCGTGGGAACGGTCTCGGCCGTCTACGCCTCGCCGATGGAGCGAACCCAGGAGACGGCTGCGCCCATCGCTCGGGCGTGCAAGCTTCGGGTTCGCACGCACAAAGGTCTGATCGAGGCCGACTTCGGCGAGTGGACAGGCAAGAACCTGTCGGCTCTTCGCAAAAAACCCGAATGGAACACGGTGCAGCGTTACCCGAGTGGCTTCCGATTTCCCGGCGGCGAATCGTTCACGGAAATGCAGACGCGAATGACTGGCGCCGTCGCCGACCTCGTATCGCGCCATCCGGGTGAAACGATCGTGGCCGTGTCGCACGCCGATACGATCAAGGCGGCCGTGGCCGACGCACAGGGCACGCCACTCGATCTCTTTCAACGGATCGTGATCTCACCCTGTTCGGTGAGCGCGGTCATGTACACCTCCACCGGTCCAATCGTGCTCAGCGTGAATTCGACCGGCGACGACCTCTCGACCCTCGTGCCGAGCTGAAAACGACGATGCCCAACGATCACACCGCAGTCGACGCCTTCACCACGGGAACCGTGGGACCTAAGGGAGAACGGACCTTCTACCTCCAGGCCCTCGCCGCCGGTGCTGTCGTGACACTCAAACTCGAGAAGCAACAGGTCGTGGCGATGGCCGACCATCTCACGAACCTGCTCGAAGACCTCCCCGCCATCGATGCCCACGAGTGGACGAGCGCTCCCGAGCTCGTCACCCCGATCGATGCCTTGTGGGCCGTGGGAGCCATGGGTGCCGCGTACGACTCGTCGTCGGACTCGATCGTGATCATGGCGCAGGAGATCCTCACCGACGACGAAGACGAAGACGAAGACGACGCGGCAGTGGCGACGTTTCACATCGGCCGCGCCCAAGCACTTGCGTTCGTCGAGCGCGCCTACGAAGTCGTGGAAGCCGGGCGGCCTCCCTGCCAACTGTGCGCTCGCCCGCTCAACCACGGCGAGGGCGGCTTCTGCCCCTGCTGGAACTGACGCGGGTGAGCGACTCTCCCTTCCGCCCACGTCCGCCCCTCGACGCCGACGCGGCGCTCGACCTACTCAGGCACGCCGAGGTCGAGATCCTCGGCCGGATGCCGTACAGCTCGAACGGAACGTTCCTCGTCGATCTGTGCGACGACGGCGACGTTCCCGCACAAGCCATCTACAAGCCCGCAAAGGGTGAGCGGCCCCTGTGGGACTTTCCCGACGGCCTGTACACGCGGGAGGTTGCGGCATTTCGACTCAGCGAACAGCTCGGGTGGGGACATGTGCCCCCCACGGTCGTTCGGATCGGCCCCTATGGAATCGGGTCGCTACAACTCTTCGTGCCGGCCGACTTCGAAGAGCACTACTTCACGCTTCTGGACGACGAGTCACGCCACGAGGCGCTCCGCGAGATCTGTGCGTTCGACTTCGTGGCCAACAACACCGACCGGAAGGGGGGGCACGTCCTGGCGGGCACCGACGGGGACCTGTGGGCGATCGACAACGGCCTCAGCTTTCACATCGAGTTCAAGCTGCGCACGGTGATCTGGGACTTCGCCGGGGAAGAGCTACCCGAGCAGGTCAAGAGCGGGCTGGTTTCACTTCTCGACGACGGTCTCACCGACGAGCTTGCCGAACTGCTCGACCCGCTCGAACAGGACGCGGTGCGGGCCCGGGCCTCGACCCTGCTCGGCGCGCGGCATTTCCCTCACGACTCCACCGGTCGTCGCTACCCCTGGCCGATGGTCTGAGACCGTGCCCGACCGCGCCGACGAATTGATCGGTCGAGCCGACCTCGACGGACTTCTGTCGTTGGCGGTCGATTTGCTTCACGATGGTCGCTGGGGCGACGCACAAGAGCTGCGCAATCGGTGCCTTGCTGCGGTCGAATCAGGACGCCAGCTGTGGCCGGTGGCCGCGCACATCGCCTACCGCGCAGTTCTCCAAGGGCCGATCGACTTTGCGGTCGAGATCCTCGAAACCGACGCCGGGACGTTTGCGCTGGGCCCGTATCCCGAAGTTGCGTCTGGACGGGCAGACGCGCTCGAGGTGCAGTCTCGACTTGCACCCGGGAGTACCAGCAGCGCGCTCGCGCACGAACTGGCGGCTCGGGGGAGACGTACCGTTTCCGAACTCGACGGACTGGATACGGATCGAGGCGTGCCTCTCGACCTCGCCCTCTGGGAGCCGACCTACCTCACGCCCGAGTACAAGGCGTTCGAGGTGCTCGATCCGCCCCCGAAATTCGAGCGAATCCCGTTCTCCGCCGAGACGCTCCCCGACTCCGACCACGTCGACGACGAGCTGAACGCATTCGACGGAGTGTTCGAGCACTGGATCACGCGGAGCGAGGGCAGGGTCGAGGTCGCGGCAGCTTCGGGTGACGTGCCGGGAGCAGTTCGAGCGCTGGGACCGAGCCGCGCCGGTATAGAACCCATTTCTTCGTCAGACGCCCTGCGATGGCTCCACTGGGCCGGCGGGTGCGGGGGGGCATGGGGGCGCCGCCGAGGTGGAGGAACTGCCCGTTTCGAGCTCTGGTGGTCTCTCGCGACCCTGACCGGGCTGGACGACCATTGGCCACTCGATCCGGCCGAGCTCGGGGCTGCCGTTCAGGAACTTCAGTTTCACCGATGGGATGCGGGCGAACCGGCGGTCGGATGGACGGTCCGGCTCGCCGTGCACGATCCGGTCGATGATCTCAGTTGGGCCATAGCGGCCACCGACGCCCGCTGACCTTCGTCGCGAGTCCGGATCCGCTAGCCGCGCGACTCCAACGCTTCGATGAGCTTGGGGACGACAGAGTGGACATCGCCGACGATTCCGAGGTCGGCAACACCGAAGATGGGTGCCTCCTCGTCCTTATTGATGGCGACGATGTTCTTCGAGCCCTTCATACCCACGAGGTGCTGGGTGGCACCGCTGATGCCGAGTGCGATGTAGACGTCGGGCTTCACGACCTTGCCGGTCTGCCCCACTTGGTAGGAGTAGGGAACCCAGCCGGCGTCGACGATCGCCCGGCTGGCGCCGGCGGCGCCGTTCAGGAGCTTCGCAACGCTCTCGACCATCGTGTACTTCTCGGCATCGCCGAGGCCACGCCCGCCCGAGACGACCACGCCGGCCTCGTCGAGCTTCGGGCCCTCGCTCTCTTCGACGAACCGATCGAGCACCGTGGCGGCGCCGGCAGCGCCGCAGTCGGGAACGGCGAGTGCAGACACCGCGGCGGCTCCCCCACCCGACTCCTCGGCCACGAAAGACTTCGGACGCACCAGCGCGATCTGGGCCTTACCGCCTGTGAACTTCGTCTTGACGTTGGTGGTGCCACCGAACACCGGCTCGGTGCCGACGATGTGGTCGCCGTCGATCTCGAGATCGATCACGTTCGTGATGACAGGGGCGTCGAGCGCCACCGAGAGTCGAGCGGCCACATCTCGGCCGTCGTAGGTTGTGCCTGCGAGGACCGCGGCCGGACCTGAGCCGGCCTCGATCGCCTGAGCGATGGCTGCGGCCACGTGAACTCCCTGGAGGCCGCCGGCGAGATCGCCGGTTGCCTGGATCCCGCCGGCGCCGTGCGCGCCGGCGTGGGCTGCGAGGGCGTCTTTCGCCTCAGCGCCGAGTACGACCTGTACGTCGTCGGCGAGCGTGCGGGCCTTGGCCAGTATCTCGGTCGTCATCGTCGTCAGCACACCGTCTGCCACTTCTCCGTACACCCAAATCGAGGACACACCCATCACAGCACCTTCAGTTCTTCGAGGAACGAGATGATTCGTTCGTGGGCATCACCTTCATCGACGATCTTCTCGCCGGCCTCCCGGGCTTCGGCTTCCGAGATCTCGACGATCTCCTGGCCGGCGCCGGCCCAGCCGACCGCGCCGGCGTCGATGTTCAGATCGGCGAGTGTGACCTCGTCGACCGGTTTCGACTTGGCGGCCATGATCCCCTTGAAAGAGGGATAACGGGGCTCGACCACACCCGCCGTGACCGACACGACACACGGGGTGGGACAGGTGACCGAGTCGTAACCGGATTCGGTCTGACGTTTCACCGACAGCTGGCCGTCACCGATTTCGATCTCCTTGGCGAAGGTGACCGACGGCAGCCCCATGACGGCTGCGATCTGCGCGGGCACCGTTCCGGTGTAGCCGTCGCTCGATTCGGTGGCGGCGAGGATGAGGTCGGGCTCGGAGCGCTGAATCGCCGCTGCGAGCACCTTGGCGGTCGAGAGAGCGCTCGAGCCGGCGAGCGCATCGTCGCTCACGAGCACCGCGGAATCGGCACCCATTGCAAGAGCAGTGCGAAGCCCCGAAACCTCGCTGTTCGGAGCCATCGACACGAGCGAGACGGTTCCGCCGCCGGCGGTCTCCGCGAGCTGGAGGGCCATCTCGACGCCGTAGGAATCAGACTCGTCGAGGATCAGCTTGGAGCTCCGATCGAGGGTTTTGGTGGCCGGATCGAGTTTGCCGACCTCGGCCGGATCCGGGATCTGTTTCACGCATACGACGACGTTCATTGGCCTATCGTGCCCCTAACCATGTACGAGTTCAGTGGGCGAGAACGAAGTTGTACTCACCCGAAGAAATTGATGTCCGAGTAAATGTACCGGCGAGTATTTCCCGAGCGTCGGTTGAATCGAGCCATATGAAGATCGTTCTGATCGCCAATGCGTCGGCGTCGTCGGTGACGGCGCGCACGCGGGTGGTGATCCAGAAGGCGCTGTCGGCAGATCACGAGGTCGAGCTCGCCGAGACCGTTCGTCGGGGCCATGCGACCCGCATTGCCCAGGGGGCCGCGGCCAAGGGAGTCGACGTGGTGGCGGTACTCGGTGGCGATGGCACCTTGAACGAAGCCGCCAACGGCATCGCGGGCACGTCGACCGCTCTCGCCCCTCTACCGGGTGGCTCCACAAACGTCTTCGCACGCACGCTCGGACTGCCCGAGGATCCGGTGCATGCAACGGCCGTCACGCTCGAAGCGCTCGATCGCGGCTCGATTCGCACGATCGGCCTGGGATCCGCCAACGAGCGGTATTTTCTGTTCCACTGCGGCGTCGGATATGACGCCGCCGTCGTCGAACAGGTCGAGAAACGCGGCCAGCTCAAGCGCTGGGCAGGCCACCCGCTGTTCGCCTTCGCCGCCGTCGACACGTGGTTACGCCACTACGACCGAAAAAACCCGCACTTCACCGTGCATTTCGCTGACGACGACACGATCGACAAGGGATACTTCGCCATATGTCTGAACACAGATCCGTACACCTACTTGGGCACCCGACCGTTCAGCGTGGCCCCGGCCGCGACGCTTGACCGACCGATGAGCGTCATCACCCTCACGAGCCTCGGCGCATACCGTCTCGGCCGTCTCGCCTACGACACCCTCCGCTCCGACGATGGTGTCTCGACCGGCCGGGGCGTGGACCTGCACACCGACGTTCGGGCGGTCACCATGCGTAGCGAGACACCGTTTCCGTTTCAGCTCGATGGCGACTTCCTCGGCGAGGTCACCGAGATCGAGTTCGCGTGGGAGCCCGACATGCTCCACCTCGTCGTTCCCGATGGTCGCAACATCCCGCGCCCGCCACCTGTCTTGTAAATCCTGCGAGTTTCTGGCCGATGGGAATCGATGCTGAAACGCATCATCCAAGGGCTTCGCTCGATCATCGACCACCACACGGCAGTTGCGGTCGCACTCGCACTGTTCTCGACCTGGATCTGTCGCCGCAACGGATGGATCGCCGAGTTCCCGCTCACCATGGTGGGAACTGCGGTCGTCTTCCCGATCGTCTTCTCGATCGGCGGCGCGTACAAACGACGTGAGGCCGCCCTCGACGACTACGGCTCGATCAAAGCCCACGGCCGAGCCCTCCATTTCGCCACGCGTGACTGGATCGACGACACCGACTCCGACCTCCAGGCCGAGGTGGGTCAGCTCCTCTATGAGCTTCTCGCCGCCTGTCGCACGCTGTTCACCGCACCGGTGTCGAAGATGGGCGACCACGAAGCTCGTGTCGATGAGGCGTTCTCGAACCTGTCGACGTTCATCAACGGGCTACGCGATCGTGGACTGCCGTCGGGCGAGGCGTCCCGTTGCAACCAGTTTCTGTCGAAAATGATGATCTCATTCGAGAGTGTGAAGCACGTTTACCAATACCGCACACCCGTCACGTTGCGCACGTACTCGAAGGTCTTCATCTATATCCTGCCGGTGCTCTATGGCCCCTACTTCGCGGCGATTGCGCTCGACTACTCGGCAAATCTCGCCTACGTGATGCCGGTGCTGTTGAGCGTGATTCTCGTGAGCCTGGACAACATCCAGGAGCACCTGGAAAACCCCTTCGACCAGGTCGGCGAGGACGACGTGATCATCAACGCCGAGAAGTTCGTGGGTCGGCTCGGGCTTCCGATCGACGACGTGGTTGCGAGCGCCAGCTCGAACTAGCCGAGCGCCTTCCGGGCAACGTCAGGTTTGTTGGTGATGATGCCATCGACACCCATCTTGGCGACCTCCACCATCCGCTTCGGATCGTCGATCGTCCACACATAGACCTGCAGTCCTGCCTCCTTGGCGTGTGCCACCCATCGAGGCGTTACCAGAGCGTCGCTCGGGTTCACCGCCGCATGGTTGTGGGCAACGGTGCGCCCCACCGATACCTCGACACCAACCGGGTCCTCGGTGAGAAAACCCGTGGGAATCCGGTCGTCCACGTCGTGCGCACGATTGATGGCGCCCATGTCGAACGAGGTGATGAGCGTTCGTTCGGCGCCGAGCAGTCGGCGTGCGAATGCGATCGACGCGTCGACGACGTGGTGCTCGGGGTCCCAGAATTCTTCAGCCGGATCGCTCTTGATCTCGATGTTGATCCCCATGGGACCGCAGGCGTCGATCGCTGCTTCGAGTGTGGGAACGTGATCGGGTAGTCGGGTCGGTGAGAGTTCGGCGATGGCCCGGCCATCGGCGAGCATGGGATCATGATGAACGACGGGCGTGCCGTCCGCGGCGGGTCGGACGTCGAGTTCGACCCAGTCAGCACCCATCTCGAGGGCGGCCGTGAATGCCTCGATCGTGTTCTCGGGGTGAGCGGCCGACGCGCCGCGATGTGCGATCACCAAAGTCATGCCGTACGAGGGTAGCTCCTGTCCTCAATATGCACATGAGCAACACGAACAACACGCGTCACTTAAATTACACAGATGTCACTAGTCGCGGTCAATTCAACACGATAAGCGAGAAAATGCTTGCTACGGAGAGTGTCCGCAACTACATTCTGCGTAGTCAGTCACCAACTTCCGGGCGTGCTGGGCGGCACGGGCACGGACGTGGTTGCATGCGTGGAGGAAAAGTGTCGAGTTCCCTTACCACCTCGGTGGTCAGTCTGAATCGTGAGTCCCTCGAGCCCCGTGTGTGGCGCAACAGCGCCGCATGTCGCGATACCGACCCGGATCTCTTCTTCCCCGTCGGCCAGACCGGGCCCGCCATCGATCACATCGCCTCGGCGAAAGAAGTCTGTACGACGTGCGAGGTGAACCGCGAGTGCCTCGAGTACGCCCTCATGACCAACCAGGACTCCGGAATCTGGGGTGGCACCACCGAGGACGAACGCCGCAAGATCCGCCGCGAGCGCCGCAAGCAACGAGGCTGAGTGGCTGGGCTTCGCCCGCGTTCAGAGATCGAGAGCCAACGAGTACACGTGCCGCTTGGGTGCGTCGTACTCCTGCACCACCGCATCCACGGCGTCGCGCTTCGTCGCGCCCGAGGTCAGTTCTCGTTGTAGAGCTTCGATCAAGACATCATCGGTGGCTGTCCTCGGTTCGACGCCACCGACAACCACCACATACTCCCCTCTCGGCTCCACGCTCTGAAGGTGCTCCTGGGCTCCACTCAGCGTCCCGCGCCAGATGTCCTCGAACTTCTTGGTCAGTTCTCGAGCGATCACGACCGAGCGCTCGGGTCCGAGCAATTGCGCGAGCTCATCGATCGTCCGTCGAATTCGATGGGGAGCCTCGTACAGCACGGTTGTCCGCTCCTCCCGTTCGAGCAGAGCCATCATGCGCGCTCGTTCGACTCCCTTCCTCGGGAGGAACCCGTCGAACACGAAACGCTCCGTGGACAAGCCACTCATCGCGAGGGCCGCGACCACCGCCGAGACGCCCGGTGCGGCGGTGACCCCATGACCAGCGTCGAGCACGGAACGTACGACGCGTTCCCCCGGGTCCGAGATCGCCGGCATGCCGGCGTCGGTGACGAGCGCAACGCGCTCCCCTCGTGCGATCCGACTGACGATTTCCGACGCGGCCTCGGCTTCGCGGTGTTCGTTGCACACGATGAAAGGCGTGTGGCCGATGTCGAAGTGCGCGAGGAGGGAGCCCGTGCGCCGAGTGTCCTCGCAGGCGATCGAGTCGGCCCGCCGCAGTTCGCTGAGCGCTCGAACGGTCATGTCGCCAAGGTTCCCGATCGGGGTTGCGACAAGCACCAGACCCGGGCCACCGCTCCCGATGTCCTCAGCCATCGTCGAGTTCGCCCCTGATCTCCAACCGATCGCCCACCCCGACACCCCAATGGGCGAAGCGCCCGGCTTCGGTCTCGATCGCGCACCGAGCACTCCACTCGGGTCGGCTGACCCGGCGAATGGGCAACGTTACGATCCGAAGGATCGTGAGTTCGTCGTCGCAGAACGCGACATCGATCGGAAATTTCATTCCCATCGTGTGCACGCTTCGAGTTCGTTCGATGAGCAACGCCCCGTCAAAGTCCGTACGACCGATGAGCCCCCTGGTTCTTGTTCGCAGTGTCTCCGCTCGCTCTAGCGATGCGAGAACGCGTCCATCGTGCACGAGCCAAGCCATCGCCCGAGAGCGTAGACGCGACACATCAGACGTTGAAGCGGAACTCCATCACGTCGCCATCCCGGACGAGGTAGTCCTTGCCTTCTGAGCGGACGAGACCCTTGTCGCGTGCGGCCGACCAGGAGGCGGCGTCCACGAGGTCCTGCCAGCCGATCGTCTCGGCCCGGATGAAACCGCGCTCGAAATCGGTGTGGATCACACCGGCAGCCTGTGGTGCCGTGGAACCGGCGCGGAAGGTCCAGGCCCTGCTCTCCTTCTCGCCGGTGGTGAGATACGTGCGAAGGCCCATCAGTTCGTATGCAGCCCGAATGAACCGGGGTAGCGCACCTTCGCCCAAACCGAGTCCTTCGAGCATCTCGGCGCGTTCGTCAAGATCGAGTAGGGCGGCCTCGGCCTCGAGCTGAACACACGCGGCGATCACCTGAGCGCCCCCCAGCGCGTCGGCGACGGGGGCGGCGAGCGCCTCGGCATCGTCGAGTTGATCTTCACCGATGTTCACCACCGCGAGCACGGGCTTGTTCGTGAGGAAGAAGAACGGTTTCAGCTCGTCCCGCTCGTCGTCGGAAAGCTCGCTCTTGTACAGCGGCGTGCCGTCGCCCAGGAGCTCGACGACCCTGCGAAGCAGCGCCTCCTCCCGTGCCTTGGTGCGATCCGTGCGAGCAACACGCGCCACCTTGTCGAGCTGCTTTTCGGCCGAGTCGAGGTCGGCGAGCGACAGCTCGGTCTCGACCACACCGAGGTGTTCGAGCGGATCTGTGGGACCAGGAACATCGCTGTCGGGGAAGGCACGCAGAACGAACACGATTGCGTCGACCTCGCGAATGCCTGCAAGGAATTTGTTTCCGAGACCCTCACCCTGGCTCGCTCCTTCGACCAGGCCACCAATGTCGTTGAACTGCACCGCCGCATGAACGATGTTTTTCGACTTCGACATCTCGGCCAGCGCGTCGAGGCGGCTGTCGAACACCTTGGCGACACCCACATTCGGGTCCGTCGTCGCAAATGCGTAGGGGGCCGCGAGAGCCCCACCGCCGGCGAGGGCGTTGAAGAGCGACGACTTCCCCGCGTTCGGCAGACCGACGAATCCAAACCGTTCCATAGCGGAGCAACGCTATCGGTATCATCGCTCGTATGGAGCCGTCCGACGCCCTTCGCCGGGCGATCTACTATCTCGACCGCGAGCTGGCACCGAGCTCGAAGGTTCGCGCCTTCCAGAACGCTCTCAGCGTCGTGAACGAGCTCGCCCCCGAGGAACTCGTCGCCCGCGCACAGTCCGACACACTGACCGAACTCGACGGCATCGGATCCAGCACGAGCGCCGTGATCGCGGAAGCTCTCGACGGAACAACCGACGGCTATCTCGCGAAACTCGATGAACGTAGCCGGGTTCCGGTCGGGGTCGGGTCGGAACTCCGCGACACCATCCGAGGGGACTGCCACAGCCATTCGACATGGTCCGATGGCGGCGCACCACTCACCGAGATGGCCGAGGCCGCACGTGCGATAGGCCACGAGTACCTGGTCGCCACCGATCACTCCGCCCGGCTCACCGTGGCCCACGGCCTGAACGAGGAGCGCCTGCGAAACCAGCTGCGCGAACTCGCGTTCGTGAACGACTCTGTCGCTCCGTTTCGAGTCCTGGCCGGAATGGAGGTCGACATCTTCGAAGACGGAACGCTCGATCTGTCGGACGACATGCTCGGTCAGCTGGACGTGGTGGTCGCCTCGGTCCACTCGAAACTCCGCCTCCCGGCCGAACAGATGACCCGCCGCATGGTCACCGCCATCGCCAACCCCCACGTCGACATCCTTGGCCACATGACCAACCGCAAGGTGTCCGGCACGGGCCGAGCGCCGTCGGAGTTCGACGCCGAGATCGTCTTCGCGGCTTGTGCGAAGTTCGACACGGCGGTTGAGATCAACTGCCGACCCGAGCGTCAGGATCCGCCCGAAGAGCTGCTTGAACTCGCCGTCGAATGGGACTGCTACGTCGCGATCGACACCGATGCCCACGCCCCCGGACAACTCGAATGGCAGGCGTACGGTTGCGACAAGGCCGTGCGCTGCGGCGTGGATCCGGATCGGATCATCAACACCTGGACTGCCGACGAACTCTTGGAGTGGTGCAAGCGCTGAGCTGGTGGCGGGATACCGGCTCAGCGCTTGCGCATCGAATGACGCACGAGGATCCCATAAGGTCGCGAACTTTCTGGATTCCGGTAGCCTCGAAGCCCTATGTCGAAGCGTACGCAGAAGAAGAGGGCCAAGGCCCGCCGGTCCAAGGCGAACCACGGCCGCAAGCCCAATGTGGGCCGCAACAGCTGATCGACCCGTTCCATGGGCACCGCCATCGGCATTCTCGCCATCGGGCTCATGTCGGTTGTCATCGTGATCGCGGCAGCGTCACTGCTGATCGCCGGAGCACTCCCGTTTGCCAAGTTGCGACAACGTTGGCGCGCTCGGAAATCCGACTGAAGAATTCACCCGGAGAGGATGTCGATCACCCTCGGCGCCGCTGCGCCGTCACCGTGATGTCGAGGCCACCTCGGACGTGCTGGTGCAGGGTGACCGTCACCGACGACGCAGCCTCCGCGAGCGCATCAAACACATCGTCGGCAATCGAGTTCGTCAGGTCCTCGGCCAGGATCTCCTCCTGGTCCCAGCTCGCCAAATAGAGCTTCAGCGACTTCGACTCCATCGTCGCCGTACCCTCGATGGTCAGCTTCATGTCATAGAGATCGCGTTGAGAAGTCACCGGGCAGAGTGCAAGCAGCTCGCTTGTGCCGAAAACGATCTCGATCGCGCCCGGCGTGTCGAGCGGAATGACCTCGAGATCTCGCCCAGGTGGCATGGGCCCCGAGCCGAGCGCCCTCAGCCGTGACGTATCACTCTTTCGCACGAAAAACCTCCAGATCGACACGAATTCTCGTGCGAAGGCTACGGGCTACCTATTGCTTGATGTACGGCTGACCGTCGGCCGCGGGCGGTCGGCTCCGACCGACCACTCCGGCGACGACGATGATCGTGACGATGTAAGGAAGCATGGACAGGAACTCTGACGGTATCGGCGTGCCGAGGATGCCGAGCTTCTGTTGTAGCGCTCGCGCAAACCCGAAGACCAGGCCCGCCCCGAGCGCGCCGAGGGGCATCCAGCGCCCGAAGATCATCGCTGCGAGTCCGATGAATCCGATACCCGCCGTCATATTCTCCTCGAAGCGTGAAACCTGTGAGAGGGTTAGGAAAGCGCCGCCGAAGCCCGCGATGCAGCCCCCCATGATCACGTTGCGGTATCGGGTGCGGTACACGTCGATGCCCACCGTGTCCGCAGCTTTCGGGTGCTCACCGACTGAGCGTGACCGCAGCCCCCACCGTGTGTAGAACAGCCCGACATGGACCAGCAGCACGAGAATGAACATTGCGTAGATGAACATGTTCTGGTCGAAGAACATCGGACCGAGCACCGGGATGTCCCCAAGAAACGGGATCTTGAACGACGTGAAACGACCGGGCGAATTGAGGTCGGGCTCCGCCGAAAGCACCCGACGGGCGAGGAACGAGGTGAGCCCGAGCGCGAAGATGTTGATGACGACGCCCGCGATGATCTGATCGATGAGGTACTTGATCGCCAGAACCGCCAGAATCGCACCGAGCAGTGCCCCGGACAGGACTGCGGCGATCAGCCCAACCCAGATGTTCGACGCCGAGCCGACGATCGTGCCGACGAAGGCAGATGTGAGCAGCTGCCCCTCGATTGCAATGTTGATAACGGCGACACGCTCGCACATCAACCCCGACAGGGCTCCGAGCGT
>JBPCTR010000075.1:0-30707 GCA_051011575.1 Acidimicrobiales bacterium
AACGAAACCTTTCCCGGCGTCGATCGTTTTCGGACCCGCATCGAGTCGGCCACCGTTGGATCTGCGAACGTATGGCTCGATGCCGAGGCGATCGCCCGGCATGTGTTCGCCTCGCAGCCAGCCGCCAACCTGCTGGTCGTGGGCGTCGCCCACCAGCTCGGGCGTATCCCGCTCCGGGCAGACTCGATCGAACGTGCCATTGAGCTGAACGGCGTGGCCGTAGAGGCCAACCGGAACGCCTTTCGCCTCGGACGGCGGCTCGCCACCGACCCGGCGCTGGCCGACGAACTGGCTCGGGCGGCAGTGATCGAGGAGGAGTCGTATTCCGTGGTCTCACCGGAAGCGAGCGCGCTCATCGCCCAGGTCGCCGAGCCAACTCCTGCGCTCTCCGATGCATTGTCGGTCCGGGTGCCCGAGCTCATCGCCTGGGGAGATGCCGCGTATGCGCAGAGCTACATCGACGACGTCGCCGCCGTTCGACGGGCCGAAATCGGCGCCGGTGCGGGGGACGGCGGCTTTTCGACGGCCGTCGCCCGTCATCTGTTCAAATTCATGGCGTACAAGGACGAGTACGAAGTGGCTCGCCTGGCGCTCGCCGGTGAGATGGAGGCCAAGGCGCGCGAACGATTCGGGATCAACGCCAAGGTGAGCTATCAGCTCAAGCCGCCGACGCTCAAGAACGCCGGCTACGACAAAAAGATCGCCATCCCCGCTAAGGCCGCCCGTGTGACGTTCCGGAGCCTGCTTCGAACCAAGCGGCTGCGCGGTACGCGACTCGACCCGTTCGGCCGGACCGAGGAACGCCGGCTCGAGCGGGAGCTCATCGACGACTACCGCACGCTCGTGCTCGACCTTGCCTCTCGCCTGACCGCTGAAAACGTGGCCGCGATAACGGTGGTGGCCGATCTGGCGGATCAGATCCGAGGGTTCGACGAGATCAAGCTGGCGAGTGTCGAGCGCTACCGAATCGCACTCGCCGACGCGCTGATCGCACTCGACCAACGCGGGTCGATCGACGTCGCGGGCGGCGGCTACGGTGAGCCCACGAGCAGGACTTCGCCGAACGAGGAACACACATGAGCGTTTCGATCAAGGACATCGACGGTCTGAAGGGGCTGATCACCGACGAATGGACCGACTGGACCGATGCGGTCGACATCACCCAGGAGATGATCGATACCTTCGCCGACGTGACCAAGGATCACCAGTGGATTCATGTCGACCTCGAGAGGGCCAACGCCGGACCATTCGGCGGCCCGATCGCTCACGGCTTCTTGACGCTCAGCCTCGTCTCGTATCTGGCGGGCCAGGTCGGTCCCAGGGTCGACGGCCTTTTAGGGGCACTGAACTACGGCGGCGATCGTTTGCGTTTCCTCAACCCGGTGCCATCAGGGGCACAGGTACACGCCAGGTCTCGCGTGATCGACGTGACCGAGAAGGCCAGCGGCATTCTTCTGAAGCAGGAGGTCGCCGTGCACGTCGTGGGCGACGAGAAACCCGCCGTGCTCTACGAGAGCCTGTCGCTGCTGTTGGGTTGACGCGGGAGCGATCAGAGCTGAAGTGAGGCGAGGTCCCGATACAGATCGAGTGCCTCGGGATTCGCAAGCGCTTCGGTGTTCTTGACGCTGCGGCCGTGGACGACATCGCGCACTGCCAGCTCCGAGATCTTCCCGCTCCGTGTTCGAGGGATGTCCTCGACCGCCACGATGCGGGCCGGGACATGGCGGGGCGAGGCTCCGGATCGAATCGTCGATCGAACCTTTGACTCGAGCGCGTCGTCGAGGACCGTTCCTGCAGCAAGCCGTACGAACAGGACGACACGGGTGTCGTCATCCCACGATTGGCCGATCACCAAACCCTCTTCGATCTCGTCGAGTTGTTCGACCTGGCGATAGATCTCGGCAGTACCGATCCGTACCCCGCCAGGATTGAGCGTGGCGTCCGAACGGCCCGAGATCACCATGCCACCGCCATCGGACCACTCGGCGAAGTCACCCTGGTGCCAGGCTCCCTCGAAACGATCGAAATACGAACTGTCGAACCGGTTGTTGTCGGGATCATCGACGAACCGAATCGGGATCGACGGAAACGGGTTCCGGCACACGAGTTCGCCCTGTTCCCCCTGGGACACCGGCTCACCGTGGTCGTCGAACACGGCGATGTCGAGCCCGATGCCAGGCGCCTGGATCTCTCCGGCGTACACAGGGCTGGTGGGATCGCCCGCGACCAGGCACCCGCAGAGATCGGTTCCACCAGACATCGACGAAAGGTGCACGTCGGAGGCGATGTCCTCGTACACGAACCGGAAGCTCTCGTGAACGAGCGTCGATCCCGTGCTGCAGATCGTTCGGATCGACGAGAGGTCGTGCGTCTCCGCCGGACGAAGCCCGGCTTTGTTGACCGCGTCGACGAACTTCGCCGAGATTCCGAGGAGCGTGATCCGCTCGCGTTCCGCGAGGTCGAACAGCACGGAACCGCTCGGATGAAACGGGGAGCCGTCGAACATCACGATCGTCGCGTCGGACGCCAGAACCATCGCCAGCCAGTTCCACATCATCCAGCCAGCGGTCGTGAAGTAGAAGACGTTGTCGCCAGGACGGATGTCGCAATGGATGCGGTGTTCGCTCACAAGTTTCAGGAGCACTCCACCCGATCGATGGACGATCGCCTTCGGTCGTCCGGTCGTGCCCGACGAGAACAGCACGAAGATCGGGTGGTCGAAGTCGACGCGCTCATAAGTGACCGCACATGCCTCGACGCCGGACGTGAAGGCGTCGAGTGTGACGCAGCCCGGAGCTTCGGGTTGGGGGTTCAGGTACGGGACCAGGACCGTGTCGGAGACGCTCGGTAGACGATCGCCGATCTCGGCGAGCCGGTCGAGCGTGCTGTGTGTCTTTCCGGCGTAGAGGTATGCGTCCGTGGCGAAGAGCAACGTGGGTTCGATCTGGCCGAATCGGTCCACTACACCGTTGGTACCGAAATCGGGTGAGCTCGATGTGAAAACTGCACCGAGCGAATTTGCGGCGAGAAAGATCGCCAGCGTGTGCGGAATGTTGGGCAGCCAGGCAGCGACTACGTCGCCTGGCCCCACCCCCGAGGCCGACATCGCCTGTTGGAGAACGGACACCTCGTCGCGGAGTCGCTCCATCGTCCACTCCGAGATGTGCCCGGTCTCGTTCGAGAATGTGGCCACGATGTGGTCGGAGGGATCTGCGATTGGACGCCCGATCAGGTTTTCGGCCACGTTCACCGACGCTCCCGGAAAGAAGCGAGTGTTCCGCAACCGCTCCGCGGGCCGAATGACCTCGTGATCACGGTCGCCGAGAATCCCGTAGCGATCCCAGACCACCGACCAGAACTCGGCGGCGTTCTCGACCGACCACCGATGCAGGTTCCGATACCCCGGATCGAGTCCGAGCTGAGCGCTGAGTCGGGTGATCTCGGTTGCCGCAACTCGCTCGGGAGAAGGGGTCCACAGCGGCTCGATCATGGCTGCGAATCTAGCGACTGGCCGACTTGTCCCATGCGGTCGGGCGGTGTGAGGGTGTCCCGATGAGCGCGAACCTGAATGCCGACACCATCCGAATCTTCCTGCATGTACTGGGCGTGACGGTGTGGGTCGGAGGGCAGATAGTCATGCTCAGCCTGCTCCCCGTGCTCCGGAAGGCCGGCGTGGAGGATCTACCGAGGCAGGCCGCTCAGGGGTTCCAGCGCGTGGCGTGGCCGGCGTTCGGTCTGGCCATCGTGACCGGTGTCTGGAACCTGCTCGCGGTCGACATGGACAACGCGGAGACCAGTTACAACGTCGTGTTCGGTATCAAGTTCCTGCTGGTGATCATCAGCGGCCTGGCTGCGTACATCCACGCAAAGTCCGACAAGGCCGCCATCAAGGGCATGACCGGGGCTCTCGCCTTCGTGTCCGCGGTCGCTGCCATGCTCCTCGGCTTCGCGATGACGCATTGATTCGCTCGCCTTCGGCGAGATACCCCCCGCCGCGTCGCTGCTGCTGAACGGCGAGATACCCGGTCAGTTCCCCGCGGCCAGCTCGTAGCCCTCGGCGATGAGCGCCGCGATTGAGCTCATCACGATGGCCGCGTTCGCCTCGTGATCGTCGGAGTCGAGTTCAATCGGCGATCCGATGCACGTGGTCACAACATCGCGACCGAGCCGAACACGGGGCAGCGCCTTTCCCGGGAGCCACGCCCGGTCGGAGTGCACGAAGCCGACGGGCAGGATCGCCGCGCCAGTCCGGCGGGCGATGCGAGAAATCCCGGGGCGCCCGGCGCCGACACCATCGACGCGGTCAGCGAGCTTCACGATCTTCCCCTCGGGCATCATTGCGCACGCCTGCCCGCCATCGAGCGCGTCGACCATCGCCTGCTCGGCGGATTCCCGATCCTCGCGGCTGAACGGTATGCACCCGATACCGCGGAGAAACCAGCCGGCGACCGGGTTGCTGAAGAACCGGGAGTTGACGCCGATTCGCGCATTCAGTCCGAAGGTTCCGAGTGTGATCAGTGCCGCCATGAGGTCGAACCAACTCGAATGGTTGGCCGCGACGATCACGGGCCGGTCGGTCGGAAGCTCGACAGTGTCGGGCAATTGCACCCGCGAGGTCAACCGCGCGATCAGCTTCGACCCTCGAACGGCGCGCCAGTAAAAGGCGTCGTGGCCGGTCATGGAGCACAGATCGCGGGCCTCATCGGGTCCAAAGTGTTTCGTCTGCACGGGGGGAGCCTACCGGTAGCCGCCTTGCCCCTCGAAGGACCGCGGACCGGCTCGGGCTCGGTCACGACTCACCGATACGATGCGGGAACACCGGCTCTCGAGGAGATTCCCGACATGGTCGAACCCGACTTCCTGCGCTTCAACACGTTGAGCCTCCACGCAGGTCACCAACCCGACACCGACACCGGTGCTCGAGCAGTACCGATCTACTGGTCGACGTCGTTCATGTTCGAGGACACCGACCACGCTGCCGGGCTCTTCAATCTCGAGATCCCGGGCCACATCTACTCCCGGATCTCCAACCCGACCACTGCGGTTCTCGAGGAACGAATCGCAGCGCTCGAAGGTGGTGTTGGTGCGGTCGCTACCGCCAGCGGCATGGCTGCGTTTCACCTTGGTGTGGCAACCCTGATGGGCCAGGGCGGCCACATCGTTGCGGCCCGCAACCTGTACGGCGGAACCGCCAACATCCTCACCCAGACCCTTCCTCGCTTCGGTATCACGACCACGTTCGTCGATCCGCGCGATCCATCAGCATTCGAAGCGGCGATCACCGACGACACCCGTTTGGTGTATGGCGAGACTCTCGGAAATCCGGGGATCGAGGTGATGGACATCGAGGCTGTCGCCGACGTCGCGCATCGCAACGGGCTGCCGCTAATGCTCGACTCGACCTTCGCCACGCCGTATCTGATCAGGCCGATCGAGTACGGAGCCGACATCGTGATGCATTCGGTGACGAAATTCCTCGGCGGACACGGCGTGGCGCTTGGGGGAGTGCTCGTCGATGGCGGCCATTTCGACTGGGATGCCAGCGGTCGGTTCGACACGATGACCGAGCCCTACGACGGCTACCACGGTCTGTCGTTCTCCGAGGAGTTCGGACCAGCAGCCTTCATCGCCAGAGCTCGAGCGGAAGGTCTGCGCGACTTCGGGGCGTCGATGAGTCCGATGAACGCGTTCCAGCTCATCCAGGGAATCGAGACATTGCCGCTTCGAATGCAGAAGCACGTGAGCAATGCCCGCGCCGTCGTAGAGATGCTTCTCGCCAACGACGCCGTGAGCTGGGTGTCCCACCCGAGCGCCCCAACGCATCCCGATCACGAGCTCGCCGCGCAGTTGTACCCCGAGGGAGCCGGTTCGATCCTGAGCTTCGGGGTGAAGGGCGGAAGGGATGCAGGCCGGAAGTTCATCGAATCGGTTCGGCTCGCGTCGCATCTCGCCAACGTGGGCGACGCCCGCACGCTCGTGGTGCATCCGGCCTCGACCACCCACCAACAGATGTCCGCCGCTGCGCTCGAGGCAGCGGGGGTTGGGGAGGACCTCGTTCGTCTGTCCGTCGGCCTCGAGGACGAGCGCGACATCATCGACGATCTCGCTCGGGCCCTCAAAGCCTCTCAGCGCTGAGAAGAGGACGAGAATGAAGATCGACTACGCCGGGCGAACGGTCACGATCGCCACCGGCGGCCGGAATCACGCCGACTCCGACGGTCCGGCAATCGTGTTCATCCACGGCGCCGGCATGGACAGAACGACGTGGCAGCTCCAGAGCCGATGGTTTGCCCACCATGGCTATCGCGTCGCAGCGATCGACCTCCCAGGTCACGGGCTCACCGATGGCCCACCGCTAGAGACGATCGAGGAGATGGCCGAATGGACGGTCGGCCTGATCAATGAACTCGAGCTCGGCCCCGCCCACTTGGTCGGTTTCTCGCTGGGAACATTTGTTGCGATCGAGGCCGCGCGAATCGATCCAACGTGTGCCGAGTCGTTGGTGCTCATCGGCACCGCGGCCGCCATGCCCGTCCACCCCGAGCTCCTGTCGTCGTCCTATGACGACGTACCCCGGGCCAGCCGGCTGATGACGTCCTGGAGCCTCGGCAGTCGAGCCCATGTTGGCGGGCACCCGTCGCCCGGTATGTGGTTGGTGGGGAGCTCCACCGCGCTGATCGACCGTTCCCCCGAGGACGCGCTCGGCCGGGACATGGCGGCATGCAACGCCTACTCGTCGGCGGTCGACTCGGCGGCGGCGATCGAGGTCCCGGTCACCTTTGTTCTCGGAACCGAGGACAAAATGACGCCGATCAAGGCCTCGTCCGATCTTGTGTCGGCGGTCAGGGATGCGACGGTCGTACGGCTGCAGTCGATCGGCCACATGATGCCGATCGAAGACCCGATCGGCGCCCGAAAGGTGATCGCAGAAGCGATCGGATGGGACGGAAATCGGTGAAAGCTGGTTCGATCCGGGAATAGATCACGGCTCCGCATAGATTCATCTGTTGTGCAGATCTTCGGCGTCGTGAACGCCTCGGCGGATTCGCTGGCCGATTTCTCGGTCGCCACGACCTACGACGCCGCGCGCGCCTACGGCCAACAGTTGCTCGATGAGGGTGCAGACTTCCTCGACCTGGGTGGTCAGGCGTCTCACGGTCGGGCGTCGCGCGTCACGCCGGGGGAGGAGTGGGCAATTCTCGAAGGCCCCCTCCGAGGCCTGGTCGACCTGGGTGTGACCGTCTCGGTCGACACGTGGCAGGTCGAAACCGCCGAGCGTGCGTTCGATGCGGGTGCGTCGGTGTTGAATGCGGCCGACGCACTGCAGGATCCCGCGATGCTCACGTTCGCCGCGGAACGCGAGTGTGACGTTGTGGTCCCGTTCATGCTGGGGCCAGACCCTCGAAGCCTCGACCACGTCACGGGCGACCCCGTACAGGTGATGGTCGACTGGTTCGATGATCGCCTTCGAATGATGGATCGCTACGGAATGCGGGAGCGCTGTTACCTCGATCCCGGCACCGGCTTCGGTCCCGCCGACTGGGACTGGAACGATCGCCGCGAGTACCAAAGGCTCATCTACGCCGGTCTGGACCGACTGCGGAGATTCGATCTCCCGATCTATGTACCGGTGCCGTGGAAGCAGACTCCGGATCGAATGGAGTTGCTCGATCTCGCGCTCAGCCACAACGTCGAGTTCGCTCGATCCCATTACCCCTCGCAGGTGCGTGAGCGGCACGAAGCGGCCACCTCGTCGGCGGTGCTCTAGCGTCTCGGTGCATGGCCGACTCAACACCGTCGCTGTCACCGGAGCTCCTCACCGCTCTCGACGCGAGCGACGCCGACCCCGATCGAGCGTGGTCGTTACCTCCGGCGTTGTACACCGATCTCGAGGCCTTCGACGTCGAGCGAGACCGCATCTTCCGGCGCGGTTGGGTGGGCATCGGTCGATCCGACCGTTGGGCAGTGCCACATGCTTGCTCGGCGGTCGACATCGGAGGGATATCAGTCCTGATCACCCGAGGCGACGACGCCGTGCTGCGTGCCTTCGCCAACGTCTGCCGGCACCGCGGAGCCGAGTTGTTGGTCCAGGAGTCGACGTGCGCGCGGATCCGCTGCCCCTTCCACGGGTGGACGTACGGTCTCGACGGCCGCCTGGTGAGCGCTCCGAACATGACTCGCACCGAGGACTTCGACCGCGCCGACCACGGCCTGCACGCGTTCGCCGTCGCCGAGAGGCACGGGTTCGCGTTCGTGAACCTGAGCAACGAGCCCGAGTCAATCGACGACTGGACGGCCGGCTATGGGTCGATTCACGCCGGATGGGCGGTGGACTCGATGGTCACCACCAGCCGTCGCGAGTTCTCAGTGGACTGCAATTGGAAGCTCTTCGCCGAGGTCTTCAACGAGTACTACCACCTGCCGTGGGTTCATCCGGGAAGTATTGACTCCACATACTGCGAACCCGACGCCCCCGACGTGGTCGACGGTGCGTTCGCAACTCAGTTTGGCGCAACCGATGGCACGGGCGGTCTTCTCGACGACGATGCCGATCAAGCGTTGCCGCTAATAGCGACGCTCGCGGGCCGTGAGCAGGCCGGTGTTCGATACACGTGGATTTATCCGAACATCGTCACGGCGGTCGGGGTCGAGTGCATGTGGATGTACGAGGTGTATCCCGATGGCCCGAGCCGATGTCGGGTCGCTCAGGTCGTGTGCTTTCCAGCGGCCACCGTCGATCGTGCCGACTTCGAGGATCGGGCACAGGCGTACTACGAGCGCTTCGACGTGGCGATTTCGGAAGACGTGCCCGTCCTGGAACGACAACAGGCTGGTCTATCTTCACCCTTCGCCACCGCGGGCCGGTTCTCCCACCTGGAACCGTGCGTTGCTCTGTTCGGACGGTGGTATGGCCACCGAATGCGTTAACCCCGGCTCGAGAACGATCTACCTGGCCGCGGCGCCCGATGCAGGGTGAGCCAGATCACGGCTCCGAGGATGATGGTGCCTCCGAGAAGCGTCGAGACCGGCGGTTCCTCGTCGACGAAGATCCACACCCAGAGCGGAGCGAGGAGAACCTCGACCATGAGCAGGAGTGCCGTTTCGGGAGACGGAACCACTCGTTGCGCCGTGTTGAAGACTGCGACTGGAAGGCCCAGCAGGATGCTGCCCGCGAGGAGCCCGATGAGTGCGTCTCGCAGCGGGACGTCGATGCCCCCTGAGAATGCGGTGATCACGAGGCCGGCTCCGACCAGAGCGACTCCTGCAGTGATCACCGGAACCGATGGATCGATCACGGCCGACGACCGCACGGTTGTCGTGTAGAACCCGAAGAACAGCGGTATCAGCAGGGCGATGAGTCCCTTGGCCGACAGGTCATCGGCGAGTGTGCCCGACACCATCACGCCCACACCGACGATCGTGACCATTGTTGTAGATATCACCAGCCGTGAGACCCGTTCGCGCATGATCGCCCAGCTGAAGTACGCGGCGGCGATCGGTGCAACCGGCTGGAGAAACAGCACAAATGCCACCGTCGTGAACTCCAGCGCCACGATGAACAGTGCGTTCATCGCCGCAAGCATGAGCCCGATCGCGATGTGGATCGGCTGGAATCGCGAGCGGACGACGTCGAGCCGATGTCGATTCTGAACGATGAATATCACCGACGTCACGGCGAGCATGCCGAGTCCTCGAAACGTCAGGTACTCCCACGCGCTCGAGGCCTCGGTGCTGCGGAAGGCGAGCCCGCCGAAGCTGAAGACGACCCCGGTGAGGAGGACGAGGCCGGTTCCCTGGCCATGCGTGAGGTTTGGCAGGGTCCGCTCGACGGCGGCCGTCGTTCGGCCCATCAGCGCACTCTACGAGTGGACTGAACGATCGTCCAGTACTGTCTTCTCAGTCGGCTCGAACGTCTGCCAGAATTGCAGTGAGCACCTCTTCATCGGCGCGATTCGACACCGGAATCGAGAATTCGATTCGGTCGACGCGCTCGAGATATCGATCGCGGAGTTTCGCGGCGATCTCGTCGTGGGTCCCAATGGTTGCGACCGTGTGCAGCATCTCGTCGGAGACCAGTCCAGGAAGTTCATCCCATCGTTGGTCGCGGCTGAACTGAGACGCCTGACGAGCGATATCTCCCCAGCCGTGGAGGTCGAACGTCCGCCGGTACGACGGTGTCGACAGATAGAACGCCACCCGAGCCCGCACGGTGTCGATCACGGGTGAGAGCGCCTCAGCCGACCGAGCCGTTCCCACGAGGGGTTTCATACACACCTCCACTGCGTCCACATCCCGATTCGCGCGCGCGGCGCCGCGGGCCAGAGACGGGAGCACCTTTTCGTCGATGAACCGCGGCGTACACACCGGATGCAGCCGCACGCCGTCGGCGACTTCGCCGGCGACCGCACACATATTGGGTCCGATCGCGGCCACGTGCACCGGGATGCGCGGATGATCGATCGGACCGGGATCGAAGAGCGGAACCATCAGGTCGAGCGAATAACGCTCGCTCTCGAACTCGAGTGGCGCGCCTGTTTGCCACGTGTTCCACACCGCCCGCATGGCCATGACGTAGTCACGCATCCACGGTGCCGGAGCATGCCAGGCGATCCCGAACCGACGTTGAACGTGAGCTCGAACCTGCGATCCCAGACCGAGGACGAAGCGCCCGTTCGACAGTTTCTGCAGTGACCACGCCGACATCGCCGTGATCGTCGGGCTTCGCGGGAAGGCCATCGCTACCGAGGTGCCCAAGCCGATTCTCGACGTCGACGACGCGCCGAGCGTGAGAAGCTGGAAAGGGTCGTCCTTGGTTTCCTCGACCAGCAGCGCGTCCAAGCCCACTCGCTCGGCGAGCGCAGCGCCGGGCGCGAAGTCTGAAATGTGGAGTGGGGTGTCGGGCTCTCGGAGACCGGGGTCGAGCTTGCCGAGCGGAAGAAGGGATTCGACGAGCATCCCGAGAATATATTCGGCCTGCGAGGGGTCATGAACGAGGACCTCGGTGCCGCCGGCCCGAGGTCCTCGAACACTGTCGACAACTCCGCCGGGCTGACGACGTATCGAACCCCTGCTCCGCCGCAGTCGATTCGACTCGGAACCCGCCATCCGTTTCGCCTGAGTCCGACCGTAGAGCGCGGAGAAGCATCGTCGACAGGGTCGGATGGCTCATCGCAGCATGCGAAGGTTCAGCGGGTGATGTCGGCTGGCTCGAATCCAAGCGCCTTCGCAACCGGCTCGAGGTGCGTTCGACCTCGCACCGGGGCACCGACGGCGTCGAGAAGCCGGTTCATCATCTGATAGGTGGCCGCGACCCCTACGGCCTTCTCGGCGCCCTGTGGCCCTACACGATCGACGAGCGCCTGCCGCTCGGCCGCCACGTCGGCGATGGCATCTGCCGCCATCGCGTCGGTGAAGGTGAGGAGCTCGGACCCGGCATCGATGTTTGGAATCGAGCCGGTGGCGACGGAGCCGAGGTCGAGGGGGATGTCGGCTGCAGCTGCACTCTCACGGAGAAACAGTGTGTGGGAGAGCATTCAATAGAAGCACTCGTTGAGGTACGAGGTGCGCGCCGCAATGAACTCGATCTGGGGTCGGGCGAGAACGTCACCGTGGGTCCCCTCACCGATCCTCGCGATGTCGATATACGCCGGTTCGTGTAGGTCTCGAAGGGCCGCACCTTCGTCAACGAGTGCGTCGAGAACATGGGGTGCCGATGCATCACCAACCATCGGAACCCAGCTGTCGGTGAGTCGCGAACCGGGTGCAACGCGCCCGGTTGTCACGCCAGCCAGGCCGAGAGGCACGGGTTGGGGAAGCGCCGCGCCGAGCCCTCGGAGGTACCAATCGACGTTCGACAGTCGCCCGACGACCCCCAGGACCTCGAGATACTGGAGGCGGGGGAGGCCTCGACGTTCAAGATCCTCCACGAACTCGAGTGTGATGCCTTCAGCATCCGACGCCACTGCGTGGACGGCGGCCGCCAACGCAGAGGGCTCCGTCGGGCCGGCGCCTCGCCATGCCGCCCGTGCCAACTCGATCACCCGCACTCGTGTCGGCGCATCGAGGGTGGGGCCGGGAGCGCAGAGCTGTGCCCACGCTCGCTCCACCGCCTCGGCTCGCGTTTTGTCGGGCGGGAGGGCAGCAGCGTCGAACACTCCCCGACAAGAGCACGTGGCAGCGATCGGCGCAACCTGCGTGCGGGACATGTGCGAATCTTGGGCATGGCATTGTTCGGAAACAGTGAGTCACACCTGGCGAGCATCGAGAACAAACTCGACCTCATCATTCGTCACCTGGGAATCGGACCGAGCGACGAGGATCTGGCCGAGGTTCGTCGATTGCACGAGTCGGGCCAGAAGATCGATGCGATCAAGTTGTATCGGCGGCACACTGGCGCCGGCCTGGCCGAGGCGAAGCGGGCGGTCGAGAACATGTGACACCGTGGGCGCTCTGCAGGTTGCGGATCAGACGATCGATCGGACTATCAGGCGGATCGCCAGAATGGTGAGCACGGTTCGGAACAGATATCTCAGGTGACGGTCGCTCACCCGGCCGAGCAATTTCGTCCCGATCCAGCTCCCCGCGATCACACTCACGGCTCCAACGCCGATCACGGTCGCGTGCTCGCGAAAGTCGAAGCCATCGAGCCCGAAGGCGGTCAGCTTCGATGTGTGGGCGACGACCTGTGAGGCGGCCGCCGTTGCGACGAACGCCGTGTGGGTTGACGTGACCGCCTTGAAGAACGGCGACGTGAACGGGCCGCTCGCCCCAACGGTCGTGTTGAGGAATCCCGACACGGCGCCGACCCCGACGAGCGTGCGATCCGAGATTCCGCCTGCGGGTGTCCATCGAAGCATCGATGGTCGCCACACCACGACGAGGAGAAAGGTGCCGAGCGCGAATCGCGTGGCCTCCTCGGGCACCGAAGTCGCGAGAGCCACGCCGGCAAGGCTCGCCGGAAGGATGAGCAGAGAGGCTGCGCCCGCAGCTCTCAGATTGATCTCACGGCGCAGAAGAAGGGCGCGGGATCCATTGGACGCGAGCTGGATGCCGCCCTGGATGGGGATCGCCACGATCGGAACGAAGAATTGGGCGAGCACCGCGAGCAGGATCACACCGCCGCCGAGCCCCGCCACGGCGCTGAGCACGGACGTGAGCACCGCCGCAACAGCGATTACGACGACGTCCACGACGAGGAGGTTATCGGCTGGGAAATGTCGGACTTGCCGCCGCGTTTGGCGGGCGGGACGTGGTCGGCGGCCGGGTGAGCGACCGAGACCAGCTAGGTCGAAGACTCAGCGGGATACGGAAACCACCGAAGATGTTCGAAGTCGTCCGTCGTGTGCGGAGGCTCGAGCGGTGCATCGCAGTGATCACGCTGGGCGGCGACGATCGACTTTGCTTCGTCGAAAAAATGGGAGAGGGGGCGACCACCGAGCGAGGACCGGTGCTCGGCATGCTGCATCCCTCTGCTCGTGTACGAGATGTCGTGAAGGCTCATCGGCGCTTCCCGGGGCGTACGGTGCGTCCAGAGTCCGTTCTGCGGCTCGAACCGGTAGTTCGGCAGGAGCACGGCCCCGTGGTTGGCCACGAGGTTCACCGCGTCGACGAGGTACCGGAACGTCTCTTCATGGATGAAATAGTTGAAATTGATCCGAACCCAACCGGGCTTGATGCCTTCGCAGCCGCGGTTTACCTCCCGTTCGAATTCATGTGATTGATCGAGGTCGATTCCGAGCAGCCGGTGGCCGTACGGCCCGGCGCACGAACACCCACCACGGCTCTGGATTCCGAACAGGTCGTTGAGCAGGGCCACCACATAGTTGTGATGTAGGAATCCGGCGTCGCCGTGGCGGACCACGAAGGACACGATCGACAGTCGGTCGGCGTCGCGATTGCCGAGGATGTAGAGGTTCGGGTTTGCTCCCCACTCGGCGATCGCTTCGCTCACGAAACGCTCCTCGAGATCGCGGATCACGTCTACGCCGACCGTTTCTTTGAGCTGGAACACGAGGCCGGCTCGGATCGATTCGATGATCGCGGGCGTGCCGCCCTCCTCCCGGTGTTCCACATCGGAGAGGTAGTCGTGGTCGGTCGGATTCACGTACGCAACGGTGCCACCTCCGGGAACGTCGGGAACCCGATTGGTGAACAGGTCCTTGCGGGCCACGAGCAGACCGGGTGTTCCGGGGCCACCGATCAGTTTGTGAGGTGAAACGAACACCGCGTCGTAGTAATCGAGATCGTCGCCTGATCCCATGCGAATCTCGACGTAGGGCGCGGCGGCCGCGAAGTCCCAGAATGCGAGCGCTCCGTGTTCGTGGAGGAGCGCTGAGACGGCTCGCGTATCCGTGATGATCCCGGTCACGTTTGACGCGGCCGAGAATGAACCGATCTTCAGGGGTCGGTCGGCATGCAGTTCGAGTTGTTCGGCCAGCTGTTCGATGTCGAGGTGGCCATCGGCGTCTTCATCGATTGTGACGACGGTGCCGATCGATTCTCGCCATGGCAGTTCGTTCGAGTGGTGTTCAAAGGGTCCGATGAAGATCACCGGACGTTCGTTCTCCGGAATCTGGTCGGCGAAGTGATGGACGTCGTCGAGTGCCGATGGGACTCGAAGACCGAGGACACCGACGATCTTGTCGATGGCGGCAGTCGAACCGCTGCCACAGAAGAGGATGGCGTGTTCGTCGGTGGTGCCAAAACACTCGCCGATGATCTGACGGGCCTCGTCTCGAAAGCGAGTGGTCTGCAGGCCGGTGCCGGATGATTCGGTGTGTGTATTTGCGTAGAGCGGCAGAACGGTACAGCGGATGTAGTCCTCGACAAAAGAGAGCGCCCTACCGGAGGCGGTGTAGTCGGCGTACACGACCGGCCGAGGGCCGAACGGACCGTCGACGACTTCGCCGTTACCGATCACGGACTCGCGAATCAGGGGAATTAGGTCGGCATCACTCATCGTCCGATCATCTCACACCCGCACGCGAGATCACGTGGTGTGGGCGACGTAAACGCTGCACGACGCATGACGGAGCACGTGAATTGCCACGCTGCCGAGCACCCGCTCGATGCCCTGAACCCGCTTGTTACCCACAACGATCACGTCCACATCGTTTTCGTCCGCGCACGCCACGATCGCAGGGCCGGCCGACCCCTGCTCGACGTGAACTCCCCATGCCAGTCCCTCGAAGAGTTCGCGGACCAGCGCGCCCGTGACGTCCTGTGCATGTTCGACTCGAGTTTCCTGGTCGGCGGCGATCGTGAGTCCTTGCCGATCGCGGGCATCGTCGACCACATTGACGAGGTGAATCTCCGCACTGAGAGCACGAGCGAGAGCTGCTCCCTCCTCGGCAGCCCTGCGTGCGGTCTCGCTGCCGTCGTAGGCGATCAGGATGCGCGTGGCCATTGGACGACGCTAGCTCGCCAGTGATGCCGTCAGTGGTTGCGATTGTCGGAGGTCGACCCGACTGCCCACGAGGTCGTCGTCGAGCAGAGCGAGCACCGCGCTGGGCTCCTCGATCTTCGCCCAGGACCGGGTCTCGTCGGCATCGATGACCGCAAGGATTCCGCGCTCGGGTTCACCAGCTCGATCGTGGGTCACCGTGTAGGCCTCGATCGTTCCGGCAGAGGGGGACGTGGGTGCGATGGCACGCGAGCCGACGGAATCGACCTCCGACTGTGGCCGCTCATATCGGAACCGGCCGTCGGGGGGACGTCCGGAGACGACACAGAACGAGTGCTTCGTGAAGAATCCGCCGTTGCCGGTGAGGAGAGCGGACTCGTTGGTACCGGCGATCATGTTGGTGGTGTGCGCAAGAGCCTGGGTGCAGTATCCGTTGTACGGACCGCCCGCAAACGTGAGCCCGCCGGTGGTCGTGAACGGGCGATCGGCGTCGATCGCCAGTTCCGTCTGGGCGACCTGAACCGCGGCCGGGAAGCATGAGTAGAGATCGAGGTGGTCGATCTCGTCGATCGACGTACGGGCCAGTTCGAGAACCCGTGTGCCGGCGAGTCGAATGGCGGGCGACCGATCGAGTTCCAGTCGCTGGCGCATGAGCCAGGCGTCGGACGCGCCACTTCCAGCGTGGAGGAAGACGACCTGATCGTCGCGCATTCCGGCTGCCTGCGCGGTGGCGAGCGAGCAGATCACGAGAGCCGCGGCCTGGTCGACGTTTATGTTGCTCGTCATCAGCTTCGTGTAGGGCGACGCCACCATGCGGTTGGCGGGCCCCACCATGGCGATGTCCTCCGCGCTCGTCCGGGACCGCAGCCAGGCGTGTGAATTGTCAGCCGCGACCGCGCTACCGCGAGCCCACATCGCAGCGATGCGATCCCGATGAGTCGCCCGCGATTCGCCGTTGCGATGCCGGATCGCCGATTCAGCCATCGCATAGAAGTTCACCGGGTGGAAGGCCTCGGCGTCGATGTCGGACTGATCGACCAGGTCGCGCGTCGATCCGAGCACAAGATCGGGTCGAGCGTCCTCCCGTTCGGTGAGGTAGCTCGAACGTCGACCCTCGGATTTGTCCTTGCGTCGGGTTCTCATTGTCTCGGCGCCACAGATGAGCGCAGCGTCGAGTTCGCCGGCTTGTACCGACGCTGCGGTTTCGTTCACGACGTCGTACACGCCGTTCCCCCCGAGTTGGGTGATCGCCGTCCGGGCTGTGTCCATGCCGAGTCGAGCCGCGACCAGCCGACCCGGGTCTGCGTAGGGCCAGATTCCCTTCACGACCCGAACGGAGCTGATCTGTGAGCGAAGTACCGAGTTGCCGGACAGTGCCTGCTCGGCAACCTCGATCATCAAGGCGATCGGTTCGGCGTCGGCGGTCCTCGCGGAGATTTCCGACGCTCCTACGATCACCGGTGTCCTCGGGTCGATCGTCATTGCATGCACGGTACCGATCCCGGCCGCGGCACTCCGACACGGACGGCGGTGTCAGCAGGGCGACGGGAAGACGCTGAGCCAGTACGGATTCGTTGGTGGCGAGACCCCGAACTGAGCGTTCACCACGACGAGCTGGCCGCTCACGAGAGCTGCGGTCGACGCCGAGCTCATGGACGCTGACCGAATGGCGTCGATGTTCGAGCCAGACGTCCAGTCGTCGGTGAGCTGCGTGACCCAAACCGTGTCGACACCCCCTGCGAGGGAGTTGATGTCGACCCCGATCAATCGGTTACCGCACCGCACCAGTCCATCGCGACCCGCCGTCGATGCGCCCGAGATCGGCACGGAACTGACCGCGCCGCTTGATCGATCGATACGGAGAAGCGTGCCCGTGACCATGTGTGTCACGAGAACTCGGGACGCGTCGGCCTCGATGCCGTTGCCATGCTGGGTTCCGCTGGTGTCGACCGCGCCCGACCCGGCGTAGTCGACCCACAGCTCCGCCGTGGTCGAGCCATTCGGAATTCGATAGACGTGTGGCTGCGCGGTGTCGGTCGCGTAAACGGTGCCATCGCTGGCCGCGACAACGTCGTTCACGGTCGATCCGCCACTCGGAATCGTCACGCTGGCGATCAGAGAACCGGAGTCGGCGTTGATCACGTCGACGCGTGCGTTGGCCGGAGACGCCACATAAAGACGTCGGCGAGCTGCGTCGATCGTCATGCCAAGTGCGGTTGCGCGTCCGTGGGCCGAGCCCGAAGCGAACAGCGAGAACGATCCTCCGAGATCTCCAACCCAAATGTTTCCGTTGTTCAACTCGCCCACGAAGATCCGCCCGGTGCTCGAGTCCGCGGCGATGCCTTCCGTCGATCCGATCGAGGTCGGAAGGTCGATGCGGTCGATCTGAGACACCGTGGTCGGGGGAGAGGAGGTCGCGGTCGAGACCGTGGTAGTCGTACTGGGGGTCGATGCCGACGTCGGCGGTGCGGTGGTGGTACCCGTTCCCGCGATGGTGGTCGATGCCGAGGAGCTCGAGTTCACGCCGGTGGTGGTCGTCGACCCGGCGCCCGAAGTGGCTGTTGTGGTCGGCGTGCCGTCGATTACGTCGGTTGTGTCGGACGCATCACCGGCAGCCGTGGTGGTGTCCGCGGACTCCGAGTCGGTTTTTAGGGACCCCGGGATGGTCGTCGTGGACGATGACTCTTGCACATCGTCCGGTTCGCCCACGGCTCGGACCTCGCTTGCGTCGTTTGTCGACGACGTCTCCGCCACCAGTTGGTCGGAGTTCGTGGAAACGTCGAGGTCGTCGCCCGCGCCGCTTCCGCACGCAGCCGCTGCGAGTGCGAGGGCGATGATTGCTGTTCGGGCCACCAGAGGGCTCGTCATTGCTCGTCTCCTCGCCGCCCGGCGAGCCCTTAGATTAGCGGTCGACGATCACGGCTCAGGGCGGGCACGAGCTCGCGTCCGATGTCAGCGAGCGCCGCGCCCCGGCGTCTCTCCGCCCCAGCGGTCGATGTCGGCGTCGAGGTCCAGCGCCACATTCGATGGGTCCGAGGGGTCATACAGGTCGAGCGGGAGTTCCCACATGATCTCGAACTCGATTCCGTCTGGATCGTGGCAGTACAGACTGCGGCTCACACCGTGATTGTTCTCACCGACATATGAGCCCATTCGGGTCAGACGCTCCTTGGCTGCGACCAACTCGTCAAGCGTCCCGACCTCCCAGGCGATGTGGTACAGCCCCACGTTTCGGGAGCCGCCGGCTCGTTCGGCGGCAGGAAACAGGCCGAGGTCGTGGTCGGTGGCGCTCTTCGGCGAACTCATGAAGACACCGGGGCCGCTGCGTGCCTTCACCTCCAGTCCGAGCGCCTCGCCGTAGAACTTCGCCGACGCCTCGGGATCCCCGACCCAGAGCACCGCGTGTTTCATCCCAAGAGTTGTCATGTGCTGTCGAACCTCACTGATCCAGGACTCATTCCACCAGCCTGCCACCACCGGTCGGCGGATGCGGTAACTGGTACCGATCGGGTTGCCCCGGTTACGGTTGACCATGGCGATGAAGAGGCGGCGCATGGCCCTACTGCGCACAACGAACCAGTCGTTGCTCGGCGCCGTGCTCATCGTCTCGTGTTTCGCCACCGGTGTCCTCACATTCGCGCTGGGCACGAGCCTTCTCGGGGAGGAGCGACTCGGGACCGGCTCGGGGCTCACCGTCATCGGCCTCGTTTTCTTCCTCGTGCCTGCAGCGGTCGGCCTCGCTCTCATCACACTCGACGTCCTAGGCATCCGAATGCCGCGATTGCAGTTACGTCGACCCCGCTGACCTGACTCGCCGCCTCACGCCGTACAGAGCTGCAACGACCAGGACAACGAACGCGACAACGGCAAGCACCCCCGTCGATCGCCACATCGGTGAGGCCGAATCCCAGCAGCGTCGCAACCGGTTCGCCGTGATACACAAACATGTCCGCCAGTTCGTAGTCGATCCGATCACCGCGAGCTGTCGCCGAGTGGATCGTCGCGGTCACGAGCGCGTCGAGCCCGGCAAAGCGCACGCTGGGATCAACATCGCTGTCGAGTGAACCGTCGGCCAGTATTGCTGGCTCACGCGTAGAGATGCGCCGCTGATTCCATCGTCGGGCGCGGCCACGACGACGAGATCGTCGGGCATCGAACTGTTTTCGGCCACGTCGGCAAGCTGTTCGCGTGAGCCGGCAGAGCGGGACTCGCCGTGAGAGCGAACGCGACGAGTGCCGTCACGAGGACCTTGGTTCGGCGGCTCGACGTTGCGCGCACGCGCGCGCGGACTGTAGCGGCAACCCGGGCCGAGCCGGGTACGGCCTCGGTCAGGCGATTGACCGTTGCCGGGTGAGCAGAGCGATGAAGGCGCCCGTCGCCAGGAGGGTGATGCCGAAGATGGCGAGTGGGGTCGTCGTCGATCCGGTGACGGCGAGCTCCGGCTCGGGCTGCGCCGAGACGAACGTGAGACGCACGTAGGTGACGGCGGCGTCGATCTCGTCGGCCTCGAGGCTGCCACCGAAGGGCGGCATGTTCCCCCTGCCGTCGGTGACCGACATCACGTGCCGTTCTCGATCGTTCTCGCTCGCAACGTCGGTGAGAGGGCGGCCGGTGTTGGAGCCGGACCCGTCGGCGCTGTGGCACCCAACACAGTTGCTCTCGAAGACCGCCTGCCCGGCGTCGAGCTGCGCAGGATCGTCGGTGCCGCTTTGGGCACCGGCGATCGCTCCGCCCATGAGGGTCATGAGCATGGCCACGGCTGCTGTCATGAGAACCGCCGCCCTCTTCGATCCGATCATCAGACAATCCCTTTTCATTAAGAATTTTAGGAGGATGTTTAAGAAACTAACCACTCGCTGGGTGCCACGCAAGCGAAAGCAAAGTGCCTTGGCTTGGGTATCGAGACGGTAAGGTCGAACGCAATGGGTGAAGACGTGGTGGTCGAACACGCTCTGGTGGGTACGGGCCGACACCTCGATGGTGTCGATCTCCGGATCTGGACGAGCCTCGTCGATCTTTCGCGGATCCTCGACACCGAGCTCGAGAAGCAGCTCGTTTCGAATCACCAGATGACTCATCGTGAATACGAGATTCTGGTCCGGCTCGATGGAGCGGGCGGTCGCAAGCGAATGTTGGCGCTGGCTCGCGAGATCGAGGCCTCGGCTCCGCTCATCACCCAGACCGTGGCCAAGCTCGAGGCGCGCGGCTGGATCACTCGACAGGCGTCGATCGGCGACGGCCGGGGGGTCGACGCCGTGCTTCTCGACGAGGGCATGGCCGCCTTGGCGGAGGCGGCGGAACCACACGCTTCGCTGATTCAGTCGCTGCTTCTCGACCACATCCCCGACCACCGCCGGATCGCGATGTCCGGCCTGCTGGGTGCGATCGCAGACCACCTACGCGAACATCGCGCGGGACAGGAGTGCGCTCGCGCCGACTGTCCTCTCAACCTGCCGGTGGCCTGAGTTCGCGCTATCAGGACGCGTCCTAGGCGCCGGCTGGCTCGGCCTCTTTCGTGAGCGTGATCACGTCGGCGTCGTCGTCGACGAGTGCGCCCTTGTCACGCATCTTGCCAACGACCTTGTCGGCGATGAGGTCGCGCTTCTCCTCGGGGACCCTGCCGGGGATCCGCTCGGAGAGCCGATCGCGGACCTCCTGCTCCGTAAGCCCCTCCCATTGGGATCGATCGGTCTGCGCCTTCTTGACGATCGAGGCGATGACGATGCCGATCAAGGCAATGATGAACAATCGTTTGACCATGTTGTGCTCCTGTTCTCACCCGCTGCACTCCCGACGGTACGCCACCGGGGCCGGTCATGTTTCGCGGATGCCCGAACGTGCTGATTGGCAGCTCGGTCAAGCGGCTGCAGGGGAGAGCGTCAACTGGCGGCGAGACAGCTCGCGCGCCACCACGACAAGACCCGCAGCCGTGAACGTCATGATCGCCGCGGTGCTCCACGCCGCGCCGTAAGACCAACGCTCGGCGATCACGGCGAGGAGCGGTGCACCGGCGATGCCACCCATGAACACGCCCGACACCACGAAGCCGGTGGCGGTGCCGGGGGTCGTGGTCGCATTGCGTACAACGGCGTAGTACATGACACCGGGCCAGCCCCATGCTCCAAGGAATGCGGTCAGTGCGCCCGCCCACAGCAAGGTCTGACCGGTGCCGCCGATGGCAAGAATCGAGAATCCGATTGCGCCGAGGCCCATGGCTCCGCCGAGTTCGGCAAAGCCCGAGGCGTTCCGGCTTCCGGCGAGGAATCCGGTGCCGGTGCGGCCCACGATGGCGATGGCACTGCCGATCGCGAGCGCGGTCGCACCGACCCCCTGATCGAAACCAGCATCGCCGAAGGCATCGACCGTGAGGATCGCCAGACCGTTCCCGGTTGCGCCGGCGAGCGATCCTGCTCCTGCGAGGGCAAGGAGGAACGGCAGGTCGCGTCCGACCGGGCGCCTGGGCTCGTCGGGGCTGGCTGCGCCGGGCCCGGATGGCGCTATCCAGGCGACTGAGAACGCGACCACGGCGTAGGCGTAGAAGGCATATCGCCAATCGATCTCCCCACCGACCACGCTCACAATCGCTCCTGCGCAAAAGCTGCCCACGGGTACGGCCGCCTGTTTCACGCCGAACCCGGCGCCCTGCCGTCGGGCGCCGACTCCAGCGAGCACCCGGTTCCCGCCGAGCTGACCCGCCGTGTTCGAAAGCCCGGCCAGACCGAGCGCCACGGCGAGCGTCCAGAACGATTGCGACAGGCCCACGGCAATGGCGGCGAGCGAGCCCCCGATGGCTGCGGTGATGAAACCGATTCGCGCACCTCGATGATCGATCCAGCTCCCGATCGTGAAAGATGCGATCGTCGAGGTGATGAAGTACGCCGAAACGGCGAGACCGAACTGCGATTTCGAGATTCCCAGTTCGTCCTGAAGCGTGATGGCGTAACCGCCGGCGAAGAAGAGCGGAAACGATGCGACCACCGAGTACAGGACGGCGGTGGTGAGCGGCCGATCCTGGAGCAGGGTTCGTGGACCGGGGGTCAGTGGGTTACCGCGAGCGGGGCGAGCGCATCGATGTCGGTGACCACGTCGATGATCGTAGGCCGACCGGAGCTGAGCCCATGATCGAGCGCCGACGAGATCTCGCCCGGCTTTTCGACCCGTATGCCGAGAGCGCCGATTTCGTTCGCGACGTTCGCGAAGTTCACGTCGGTGAACTTCCAGAGGTCGGAGGCTCCCTGTTCGGTCTGGGTGCCGCCATAGGCCCGATCGAAGCCTCGTTTCGACTGGTTTCCGCCCGAGTTGTTGTTCACCACGATCACCGCGTCGAGCCCCCACCGCACCGCGGTTTCGATTTCGGCGACGTGATACCAGAATCCTGAGTCACCGGTGAAGCAGATGACGGGCCGATCGGGCGCGGCGCATTTCGCACCGAGCGATGCCGGGAACGCCCATCCGAGATGGCCGGCGGACCGGATGTAGTCCTGCTTCGCCTTTGGGTCGAACATGCCGCCCATCCACATACCCGCGTGGCCGGTGTCGACAACAACGATCGCGTCGTCGGGTGAGTCGAAGGAGAGATCGGCACAGAGCCGCTCGGGGCGGATGGGCGTGTCGTCTTGCGTCATCTCGGCCTCGTGCTCAGAGCGCCAGTCGGCAATCACGGCCGCGCATCGTGCGAGCCATTTCGGCCGGTTCGGGACCGGACCCGGATCCGCGAGCATCGCCTGGAGCACAGCCTTTGCATCGCCCTGAATCGCGACTTCGGGCGAGTAGTTTCGGCCGATTGCCACCGGTTCGATGTCGATGTGGATGACCCGTGTGTCGAGTGTGGGGACCTGCCAGAAATGGGTGGTCATGCCCCCGGTCTCGGTTCCCACGAAACACACGAGATCGGCGGCAGCGACCGTGCGGTTTGCGGATGATCGTGAGTAGGTGCCCACCACACCGACCGAAAGAGGATGGTCCGCCGCGATCGTGTCCTTGCCATTGAGTGAGGTGGCCACCGGTATGGCGAGTGCCTCGGCGACCGCAACGAGCTCGGCCCGAGCGTCTGAGGTCCGAACGCCACCGCCCGCTACGAGCACCGGCCGTTCGGCGGAACGAAGGAGCTCGCGGGCGGCTCGGATCGGTGCAGGGTCGCTCGGCATGGACCTGAATGGCGGAACCGACGCGAAGGCAGCGTGCACCTCGGCGGTCGCGGTGGTCTCGTCTGCGTCCACCTGGCCCTCGTTGCCACGGAACTGAAGGTGTACAGGTCCGGGTGCGCCACTGGTGGCGACCCGGAAGGCCTGGCGGATCATGTCCGGTATGCGGTCGACATCATCGACGGTGGCGTTCCATTTCGTGACCGGCTCGAACGCCGGAACGTCGTCGACCTCCTGGTACACCTGCCGGAATTTCGTGGCGGGGTCGCGGCCACCGGTGAAGGCGATCACGGGCGAGTGGGCGAGGTGCGCGTCGCGGAGGCCTGCGGCCAGGTTGAGCGCCCCGATCACCTGTGCCATGCAGATGCCCGGGCGGCCGGAGATTCGAGCGAATCCATCCGCCATGTAGGCAGCCGATTTCTCCCCGTGTGGTCGTACCCGTTTGATCTCGGTCTGGAGTTCGAGTTCGACCATGGTTCTACGCAGCACGGCGGGCACGTGGAACACGTGGCTCACGCCATACCCCTCGAGCATGCGGGCCAGCACGTCGGCACCCGTTGTCATTGTGCGTTCTCGGGAATCGCGAACGTCGCGGTGCCGTTGGTCGTGACGGTGCCATCGGCCTTGCGGACCCACAACTCGGCGTCGAAGGTGCCGGCGCCGACGTCGACCGCGGTCACCTCGCCCCCGCAGGTGAGAACGTCGCCGGAATAGGCGGGGCTCGAGTGGCGGTACGAGATCGAGCAGAGTCGGGCCTCGGGCCCCAGCCACCACTGCACGCTCTGCATCATGTACGTGCCCTGAAGCGGGCCGTGGATCAACAACCCGGCGTGACCGTCGTGTTCGGTGGTGAACGGCAGGTCGTAGTGGATGCGGTGGAGCAACCATGCGGCGGCGCTGAACGCGAACAGGTCGACAGGGTCGGGCGCCTTCTCGAGCTCCGGAATGGGCGTGCCCGCCGTCAGCGTCATCGGTAGATCCTCGTGAACTCTTCGCGCATCGCCATCTCGCCCGCTTGATTGGTGAACAGAAACTCGGTCTTCACGAACACGAGCACGCCCGATCGACCAGTCTTCTCGTAGAGATCGACGATCCGTTTTTCGAGTGTGATCGTGTCGCCGGCGTGGATGGCGACGCCCATCTCGATCGACGTCTCACCTGCCATTGCTCGATCGGTAGCGAGGGGCGGAACGTCTTCGCTCGAGGATCCGTCCGGCTCGAGCTGTGATCGGTCGACCAGGTTCGCGGCGTGCATTCGAATCGTGTACGGGAAGTAGGGCGGCGCAACGACATCGGGGTGTCCGGCCGCCTGCGCCGCCTCGGGATTGAAGTGAACTGGATCGGTTTCGCCGATGGCGCGTGCGAAGCGAGCGATCTCGGTGCGGCCGACCGCGAACTCGTGCACCGGAAACGGCTTGGTGGCCCATTCCCGCGCCTCGTCGGTGATGACCCGAGCCGACTCACTCATCAGAGGCCCATCGTCTTGGCGATGATGTTCCGTTGGATGTCGGAGGTTCCGGCGCCGATCACACCGAGCCGCGACTCGCGGTAGTGGCGCTGAAGGTCGTATTCCATCGTGTATCCATAGCCGCCCAGCACCTGGAGGCCCATGTCGGCGATGTCCTTGTAGGCCTCGCATGCGTAGAGCTTGAGAATGGCAGCATCGCGCACGGTGGCTTCGCCCCGGTCGAGCCGAGCCGCATAGCGGTACACGAGCGTGTCGGAGATCTCAGCCCGCATCTGCATTTCGGCGAGCCGATGGCTCACCGCCTGGAATTTTGCGATCGGGCGGCCGAACTGTTCGCGTTCCTTCGCGTAGGCGAGCGAGTCGGCGATCGCAGCTTTCGAGGCGCCGGTTCGAGCCGCTGACAAACACAGCCGCTCGTACCGGAGGTAGACCGCATTGTCGGCCCAGCCGTCGTGGAGCGTGCCGAGCATCCGGGCGCGGGGAACGCGGACGTCATCGAAGAACACGTGAGCGGTTCCGAGAGGCCAGTGCCCGAGGGTCTCCATCGCCGTCCACGAAATGCCCGGAGCATCGGTATCGACCACAAACAGGGTGATGCCGTGGTGTTTCTTCTCGCCGGTCGCAGTCCGTGTCGCGACGACATCGAGGTCGCTCGCCTTGAAGCCGGACGTGAAGACCTTCTGCCCATTGAGGACGAAGTCGTCGCCATCCTCGGTGGCGGTGAGGCTGATCGACGCGGCGTCGGATCCGGCCTCGGGTTCGGTGAGCGAGAAGCAGACCTTGGTGGATCCGTCGGCGATGCGGGGGAGAAATTCGCGCTTGAGCGCCTCCTGGCCGTCGCGGCCGATGGCGAGCCCACCCCACGTGACCGCTCGGAAGACCCAGAACGCGAGATCGAGAAACACCTTCCCAAGTTCTTCGAGAAGGATCGCGACCTCGACGGCGCCGCCGCCACCGCCGCCGAACTGCTCGTCGATGTTGATTCCGAGCCAGCCGAGCTCGCCCAGCTTCTCGTAGACCTCGGTGGGCGGACGCCGGTCGCGGTCGCACTCGCGCACATAGTCACGAGTGATTTCGCGATCGCAGAAGTCGCGTACGGCGGTGCGGAACATCTCCTGTTCTGGAGTGAACTCGATCGGCATAAGACATCTCCGGCCGTTGACACTTTCGAAGGCCTGAGCATATGGTCGACCAGCACATCGCGCCAGTGTCTCATCAGTCAAGACACACCACGATCACCGAAGGAGAGTGATGGCCACGCCAAACATCGACACGGTCCGCGAATTGGCTCAACGGGTCTCCAACTGGGGCAGATTCGGCGACGATGACGAAAAGGGCACGCTCAATCTGACAACTCCCGACCAGGTGGTGGCGGCCGCGCAGTTGGTGAAGCAGGGCAAATCGATCTCGATGGCACTGCCGTTCGATTCCGATGGCCCACAGAACGGGGGACTCGGCCGGTTCAATCCGATTCACCTGATGATTCGCGATGGTGCCGACGCCATGGCCGGGACCGCGATCCGCGACTTCTACGGCGGCGTCGACAAACACTTTCGAGGCACGGACGACATCGTGATCCTGCCGCTGCAATGCGGAACCCAGTGGGATGCCCTCGGCCATGTGGTCTGGGACGAGAAGATCTACAACGGCTACTCCGCCGACCAGGTGAGTAGCAAGGGTGCCCTCAAGAACGCGGTAACCCAGGCGTGTGATTCGATGATCGGTCGAGGAGTACTACTCGACATCGCTCGAGCCCGCGGAGTCGACTACCTCGAGCCCGGTCATGTGATCGGTTCGGAGGATCTGAACCTCGCCGTCGAGATGGCCGGTGTCGAGATGCTGCCCGGCGATCACGTGATGGTGCGTACAGGCGCGATGACCATGGCTCGACAGAACAACGGGTGGGGCGACTACGCGGGCGGTGACGCGGCGGGCCTCGGCCTCGACAGTGTCGAATGGATCGCGGAACGCCAGATCGTGGCGATGGCGACCGACACATGGGGCTTCGAGGTTCGTCCGAACGAGACACCCGATGTCGCGCAACCCCTGCACCTGATCCTGATCGTGCACATGGGATTGTGGCTCGGCGAGATCTTCGACCTCGATCCGCTGAGCGACGATTGTGCAGCCGATGGCGTCTACGAGTTCATGTTCGCAGGACCACCGCTGCCGTTCAGCCGAGCGGTTGGTTCGCCCCTCAACCCGATGGCGGTGAAGTGATGGAACCCGTACGTTCGATGCTGTTCACGCCTGGTCATCGACGTGACCTGATCGAGAAGGCGATCGCGTCGGGAACCGATGCGGTGATCATCGATCTCGAAGACGCCGTTGCGCTCGACGAGAAACCTGGCGCACGGGCGGCGCTCGCCGATCTGCCGCCTTCGGACGTACCGCTTTATGTGCGAACGAATGCGATCGAGACTGGGATGATGTGGGACGACGTCGTTGCGGCCGGACAGGCCGACATCGCCGGGCTGGTCATCCCGAAGGCCGAGGATCCCGGAGTTCTGCGCGAGATCGACGGGGTGCTTCGTGCGTTCGAGATGACTTTGGGCCGTGAAGTCGGTTCGATCACGGTCATCCCGCTCATCGAGAGCGGACTGGGAGTGCGCCTCGTCTTCGACATGATGCAGTCGTGCGACCGGGTCGAGACAGTCATGTACGGCGGAGGCGAGCAGGGCGACCTCGTCGCCGATCTTGGCGTCGAATGGACGCCGGCCGGCACCGGGCTCATGTACTCGCGGGCGAAGACGTTGATGGACGCTCGGGCCGCGGGCGTGATGTTCCCGATGGAGGCGGTGTTCATGGATTTCCGCAATCTCGATGCAATGCGTGTCGAGTGCGAGTTGGCTCGCACCCTCGGATACACGGGCAAGGTTGCAATTCATCCGGCACAGATATCGGTCATCCACGATGTGTTCACGCCGTCGCCCGACGAGGTCGCCCATCACCGTCGAATCATCGACGAGTTCGACAAGGCGCTCGCAGAAGGATCGGCGTCGATCGCCGTCGACGGAAAGATGGTCGACTACGCGGTTGCCCGTGTGGCCCGGGCCGTGCTGGCCCGAGCTGAGGTTGCGGACCGCGCTGCGGCTCGAGGCGCGAGCTCATAACAAGACCGGCTCGAAGTATCCGTTCATCTCAGGGGGAAGTCATGTCACGAAGCAGATACATCAGTGATGGCGTTGGAATCGCGGTGATCGGCTCTGGCGGGATCGGCACGCTGCGAGCCCAGATCTGCCACCGCCATCCATCGATCAAGTTTCTCGGCGTCTGCGACGTGATGGAGGAGCGAGCATCCACGCTCGCCGGGGCGTGTGGCGCCGATGCCTGGACGACAGATGCCACGGAGCTCGTCAACCGCGACGAGGTCGACTGTGTGATCGTCGCATCGACCGAGAACGCCCACTTCGATCCCGCGATGGCGGCCATCCAAGCCGGTAAGAACGTGCTGATCGAGAAGCCGCTCACGATCGAACCCGACGAGGCCGAGAAGCTCCTCGTTGCGGCCGAGGAGTACGGCGTGTTCGTGTACACGGGATTTACGCAACGCTTCCGCCGCAGGTACCTCTCGATAAAAGAGAGCATCGAGAAGGGCTACATCGGAGACATCACCAGCGTGAAGGCCTCGATCTACCTCACACAGGCCGTGGCTAGGGCGGTAATCTCCCGAGCACCGACCACAACACCGTCGATCAACACGATGACCTACCTCGTCGACCTCCTGACCTGGTTCGCAGACGGCAAGAAGCCGATATCGGCGTACGCATCGGGGGCGAAGGGAATGTTTTACGAAGAGTTCGGGGCGCTCGACTCGACCTGGACGGTCCTGAACTACGACGAAGGCATGGTCGCCACCCTCGGTGCCAGCTGGGAGGTTCCGGTGTTCTGGCCTGCGAACAACGCATCTTTGGAGTTCGAGGTGTTCGGACGCGAAGGTGCCGTGAGCGTCAAGGACGACCACCGCGACATGGTGATTGCGTCGAACAAGCGGATGCCGGGACCGTATACGCCCGACGTCGACATGCACGTCGCTCTCTTCGGGAGCAACATGCCCGGCGACTGGGCCCTCGGCGAACACTTCGGCGCGATGCAGGAAGAGACACATGCCTTCATCAACAGCGTCGGGCAACGTCGCCAGGACAGGATCCTGGCCACGGGTCGCGACGGGTTCGACGTATTGAAGATCTCCCAGGCGATCGATCGGTCGGCCAACACCGGCGAGGTCGTCCCGATTAGCTGGGGGGTCTGACCCGATTGGCCGCGATGCTCGAAGGGATCACGATTCTCGAACTCGGGGGAGTGATCGCCGGAAACTTCGGTCAGGTGATCCTGGCCGACCTCGGCGCCGAGATCATCAAGATCGAGCCGAAGACCGGCGACACGGCACGCAACGCGAGCATGGCGGGAATCGATGGCGAGAGCGCCATTCACCTATTCATGAACCGCGGCAAGAAGAGCGTCGTACTCGACCTCAAAACAGCAGAGGGGCTCGCGATCCTGCACCGGCTGGTCCAGGGCGCCGACGTTGTCATCGACAACTTTCGCCCTGGTGTGCTCGCTCGCCTCGGCGTCGATCACGAGACGCTGAAGGCGATCAGACCCGACATCATCACGGTGAGCGTGACCGGGTTCGGCGAGACCGGGCCGCTCAAGGACAAGCCTGCCTTCGACCTCGTCATCCAGGCATACAGCGGCCACATGTCGATCACCGGCGAGGCCGATGGTCCTCCCGCCAGGGTGGGGGCGCCGCTGGCCGACATGTCCGGTGCCGTCTATGGGTGCATCTCGATCCTGGCTGCGCTGGTCGGCCGCGGCCTGCACGGCACCGGCGTGCACGCCGATGTCGCGATGCTCGACTCGATGGTGCATCTGCTCGCCTACGACGCGCTCAGTTACCTGACGACGGGGGCCGAACCGCAACGACATGGCTCGGCCCATGCGCACATCGTGCCGTGGCAGGCGCTCCAGTGCGCCGACGGATTCGTCGTGGTCGCCGCGCGCGACGAGAAGTTCTTCCAGAACCTGTGCGACGCCATAGACCGACCTGAGCTGAAGACCGACGAGCGGACCGCATCGAACGCGGCGCGTTTGGTGAATCGCGATTGGCTCGCACCTCAGCTGGAAGAGGCCTTCCTGAAGAAGACGAAGGCCGAGTGGATCCGCATCCTCGACGAGTGCGACGTTCCGTCGGCGCCGGTGAGCACGTTCGCGAGCCTGTTCGCCGACCCCCAGGTGCACGCGCGAGACATGATCCAGAGCTACGAACACCCGACGATCGGCGACGTGAGCTATCAGCCGAGCCCGATGAAGATCGATGGCTACCGCTTTCCGAATCGGCATGCGCCGATGCTCGGAGAGCACACCAGGGAGGTACTCGCAGAGCGCTTGGGATATGAAGACTCCCGCATCGACGAGCTGGCATCTGCCGGGGTCGTCGGTGTGTGGGACCACGAGGGAGATTGAACGATGCGATTCGGAACGATGGTGCCACAGGGCTGGAAGCTCGAGCTGACGGGAGTTCCCGAAGAGGATCAGTGGGAGCGAATCCGCTCGGCCGCCGTCTCGCTGGAGGAAACCGGCTGGGACTCTCTGTGGGTGTACGACCACTTCCACACCCACCCGATCGTGGCGCACGAGAGCGTCTTCGATGCGTGGACCCTCATGGCCGCGCTGGCGGTCGAGACCTCGA
>JBPCTR010000076.1:0-11588 GCA_051011575.1 Acidimicrobiales bacterium
AATCAGCACTTTCCGACGTGCCGACGGGAAGATCTATCTCACGTACCAGACGTTCTCCCGCGGCCTCGACATGCTGAACACTGCGTACCACCTGCTCGACCTCACCTCGATGGGTCGCGACGAGGATAAGCTGCCCTACGGCATGGCCTGGCTTCATCGCCACGACGCCTACCCGGGCTGAGTCACCCTTTCGAGGGGTGGAGGACCATGGCCACATCCGGTCTGGCGTTTCCGCCAAGCGTCTCGAGATACGTCGCTTCGATGTCGGCGGGCCCATACCCGTGCTCGACCTCAATCCATCCATTGACTCGCTCGATGAACGGAAGCCAGGCATCCGAGAGGCGCTGCGCCAGACCCTCGCTGCCCCAGTCGGCGGTTCGTCTCTCGATCTGGGTCGGGGCGAAGAAGAACACCGGTGCCGGGCCGGGCATCGCAGCGGGTTCAGGCGGCTCTGCGTCCCAATGGGTCCCACCGATGGTGGCCGAGTACTTCAGGTCATCGCCGAGGAATGTGTGTACGGCCCGAACGACACCCGCGTTTCCAGCGAAGTCGATGAGAACTGCCGGCCCCCTCGGAAGCGCACCGATCTGGTCGTAGGCCAGAACTGCGTCGTAACACTCGAGGCCTTCGACGAAGTCAACGTTCGCCTCCGACGTGAGCCCAACGACGTACACGTCATCGCGCTGGCTGAGCAGATGGGCCGTGCCGAAGCCGGTCTTGCTTGATGCACTCGTGGCGACGACGGTCCGTGCTCCGAAGACGGCGTTGTCGCCGAGGAAGTCGTCGATCAGGAACGACGTGAAGAACAAGGGTCGGAGCAGCATCTGCTCATTTTCGAAATGCTCGTCGTAGCCCGGGTCCGCAGACGAGCGGGTATAGCTGTTGTACACAGCGGGCAAGGCGGCGCGATGGGTGGATCCGTCGCGGAACGAACCGGGCCGAACGTTGGCGGGCCGCACGACGAGTTCGGTGGACATGGGGAAGTAGCCGTAGATTCTTTCGCCGACAGCCACGTCGTCGCACCGGCTCTCGACGACGTCGGCGAAGCCCCACACCGGGACGCGACCCCATCGGTCAGCCGAATCTTCCGCACGCACAGGGAAGAAGTCCCAGTAGCCGATCATGTCGCCGAAGGCGGCGTAGGTGATGTTGTTGGCGCTGAAGCCAAAGGCGTCGATGCCGAGACGAGCCTGGCCTTCTTCCAGTACCGCCGGTTCGGTGGCGACCAGTTTCGTTCGATCGAGATCAGCGCGGTTGACGAGGAGGTCCCAGGAGCTCATCGGCCCAGTCTGGCCGCGAACTGAATCCGCCGATGCCGCGAGGCCCGCCGATGCCGCGAGGCCCGCCGAGCACTAGTTTTCGAACACCGCCCGATCGTCACGCAAGGGAGCGCCTGAAGTGTCACCGATCAGCCGAGAGCCGGTCGATCATCCGTCGGCCTGGAAAGGCAACGACTTCGGGTCGATCGACGACGTCAGCTTCGTTCTCGAATCTCGGCACCTCAGCGCCCTCGATACCGCACTCACCTCGGCGCGGGCGGCCGGACTCACCCTCGACATGGTCGAGAAACACAATTTCGACCTCTCCCCCATCGCCGACGACCTCGCGTCGATCGAACACGAGATCCTCCACGGCCGAGGCATCATCGTTCTTCGCGGGTTCCCCGTGGGCGACTACTCGCTCGACGACATCGAGATCATGTACTGGGGGCTCGGCTGCCATCTCGGCACCGGGGAATCACAGTCGAACATGGGCGACCGGCTGGGTCGGGTCGAGGACGTCTCGGGCAAAGACCTCAGCCAACGCGCATACCGGAACAGCGTGGCGCTCATGATGCACACCGACCTGAGCGACATCATCGGCATGTTGTCGATCCGCAAGTCGCCCACGGGTGGGCTCAGTAGTTACGTGTCGGCGGCCGCCATCCACAATGAGATTCTGGCCACACGGCCCGACCACCTCGATCCGTTGTTCGAGGGCTTCCGCTATCACCGATTCGGCGCCGAAGCGCCGGGGGAAGACCCGATCACGCCGCATCCAATTCCCGTGCTGTCGATGAAAGACGGCCACCTGAGCGCCCGAATCGTGCCCGACTACGTGTACATGGCGGCCGAGGAGCTGGGCGAGCCGATCCCGGACTTCGCCAACGAGGCGCTCGACCACTTCAACGAGGCCGCCGCTCGCCCCGACCTCCGATTCGACGTCATGCTCGAACCGGGAGACGTCAGCTTCATCAACAACTACACGGTCCTGCACACCCGCAGTGCCTTCGACGACGGTGCCACCGAGGACCAAAAGCGGTTGCTCCTACGCCTCTGGCTGTCGAGCAACGAGGACCGACCGATCGTCGACTCGCTCGAGATGTTCACCCAGAAGGGCATCGCCGCGCAGCCCGGCAAGGGCACCTACTACACGGGCCCCACCGACCCGGAGTCCCAGGTTCGCCACGCCAGAAGCTGAGGCTCGGCGCAACCACAGGTTGAGTTTCTTCAGACTATGGCGCACGCTGAAATCAGGAGCCTTGGCAAGCAGAAGCCTTGAAAGGGGCGTCGACATGGTGAGCAGAGTCAGTAACGACAGCGGTCGAGCGCACAACCCGGCAGACGACTCGTTGTGGGGCACGTCGTCGGAGCATGCATTTTGGTGGCGGCCCCCCGTTGATTCCGACCGGAGCGCAACGGTCGGAAGATCGATGATGCTCACGATTGTGGTGTGGTTCATCCTGGTCGCGGTGTTGATGAGTGTCATCGGCCTTGCCTTCGCCATCAGCGGCTGAGGTTGCAGCACCCATGTCCGTAAGCGTCTCGAAGTTCCTCGATGTTTCCGAGGGCCTGCAGCCAAACCAGTTCTCGGTCGGCGACAGGACCAGCATCTCGTCGATCAGCGACCTCGACCCCACCTACAAGCAACTGATGGACAAGCCCATCGCTTGTGTGATGGCGGTCATCGGAGGCGACGGCCGGCCAAACCTCACACCGATGTGGTTCGACTACGAGGGAGACAAGGTGCTCGTGAACGTGGCCGTGCAGCGCCGCAAGACCGAGTGGATTCGCAACAACCCGCAGATAACGATGATCCTGATGAACCCGGAAAACATGTACCACTGGATGAGCATCAAGGCCACCGTCGATCGGGAGATCAGCGAGGATGATCCGGACGAGGGCACCTGGGTCACGGAGCAGCTGAACCGGATCTGGAAGAAGTACATCGGCGAAGGCGACGAGTACGGGTTGCGCGATCCGTCGTTCGACGAGCGCCGCATCCTGTTCGAGTGCTCGGTCGACAAGATCGCCACCTTCGGTGCCCCCGGCTGATCCGGCCGCCGCCACACGGCGACGAATCGCGGGGTTACAGGCGACCCCTCCCTGACCGATGATGGAGGAATGAGGGGGCCGAACGAGACACGAGACAACGAGGCCGAAGAACCTCATCCCTTCTGCGTGCAGCTACGCGCCCGCATCGCAACCGACATCGCGTCCGGCGCACGCCTCGACGACGTGGCGACGGGGCTCATCGGCGTCCTGGAAGACAGGCTTCCCGGATCGATGACGTCGATCCAATCGACGTCGGGCGACCTCACCCGCCTCATCGCGTCGAACGCACCGTCTGCGATTCGTGGGCTCATGCACGACGTTCACCGTCGTCGGTGGTTCGGGTCGTGGGGTGCGAGCCTCACCCGACAGGCCGAGATGTTTGTTCCCGACGTGCTTGCGAGCAGTCTGTATCGAGAGCACCGCGCGGAATTCGAAGCGGCCGCGATGCTGGCGGCGTGGTCAGCGCCGCTTCGTGGACGTCACAGTCTGGTCGGCGGTGCCATCTCCATCTATCTCTCCGAAAGTCGGGTGCTTGATCGCATCGAACTCGAGCTGGCGAACGAGGTCGCCAGTCTCACCGAATTGGCCATGCGCGCGAATGCCGACCGCCAGGACCTCCTCGACCAGATTCGACGGGACCCGCTCACCGGGCTCGAGAACCGGGACGGACTCGAAGACAAGCTCGCCAGCGCCCTCACGTCGGCCGACCGGCACGATCGGCACGTCGGTCTCCTCTTCGTCGACATCGACGACCTCACGCTGGTGAACGACAGCCTTGGACACACGGCCGGCGACACGATCATCGCCACCACCGCTGATCGCATCCGGGGCCAGCTCCTCCCCGGCGATGCGGTTGTCCGTTTCGGCGGCGACGAATTCATCGTGGTGATCGAGCGAGTCGACGATGCCGAAGACGCCGAACGCATCGCCGAGCGCCTTCGGTCCGTCGTCGGCGAGCCGATCCGAATCGACGAAACCGACATCACCCCCACGGTCTCGATCGGGATCACGACCAGCGGTCCACACACCTCTCCGCTCGACCTCGTTGATGAAGGCCATGCCGCCGTCGTGCGCGCGAAGCAGAGCGGACGCGCCTCCACCGCGCGACACGATCGTCAACTCGACACGGGTGCCGGGGCCCGTCTTGGTCGGGAGACCCGCCTTCGAGAGGCCCTCGACCATCACGAGTTCATCCTTCACTGGCAGCCGAAGATCTCGCTTGCAACCGGCACGATCATCGGCGCCGAGGCTCTCGTGCGATGGGAACACCCAGAGCTGGGTCTCGTCGGTCCCGACCAGTTCATCCACACCGCAGAACGGTCGGGCGTCATCCGCGAGTTGAGCGAATGGGTTGTATGGCAAGCGATACGCGAGGCCACCGAGCTGGCCGAGATCCATCCCGACTTCTCGGCCGCAGTGAACCTGTCGGCGAGTCAACTCACCCGAGCCGACATTGCAGCATCGATCGCACAGTCGCTCGCGTCGAACGAGCTCGATCCGAGCCGCCTGATCGTCGAGCTGACTGAATCAGCAGCCGCCAACGTCGACGTTGTCGACCACCTGGTCGAGTTACGCGCTTTGGGCATCCACATCGCGATCGACGACTTCGGCACCGGCTATTCATCGCTCGCGTATGTGCAACAGCTCCCAGTGCAGATGGTGAAGATCGACCGTGCGTTTCTTTCCGGACTCGACGCGAGCGGATCAGGTGCCCCCGTACTCCAGGCGGCAGTCGCCATGGCCCACGCCCTCGGGCTCTCGACGACGGTCGAGGGTGTGGAAACGGTCGAGCAGCTCGCCGGACTTCGAGCCCTCCACGTCAAATGGGTGCAGGGATATCTCATCGCCGAACCCTCACCTCAGGCCGATCTGGTGACCCTGATGCTCTCCAACCCGAGCTGGTGACGGTCGGACGTGGTCAATCTGCCGCCGTGAACCGACCGTTCCAGTAGCTGCGAAGGGCGTGCAACGCGGCCGCCATCGATCGACGCAATGCCTCGTCGTCCACGGTGTAGTCGCGCGCCACGTAGTCCTCGATCGCCCAGATGAGGTCGACCTTCGTGTGTGCGAAGCCGGTGGCCGCGTCAGCCTCGACCTTCACCGAACCCGGTTCGGCGTTCCCCATCGACCCGGAAGAGAGCTCCTCGGCGACGGCCGCGTGTGCCGCGGCCGCGTCCGCCACCCGTTGACCCCATCCGATCTCGACCCGTGCATGATGTCCGAGCACCTCTCCCTCGGCCGCGGTCGGCGTGAGGTGTTCGAGTCCGAGTGTGATCTGACTACCGGCCTCGGCGTTCGCGAACCGAAGCGCGTGGTTCCGGCCGGTGGATGTGAGATCTATGAGGGCGAACCCGTTTGCCAACGTGGAATTGATGACCGCACCGAGCAGCACCTCGTCGAGCCGGTCGGCGAACTCGAGCTGTTTGTGGTGGGTCCACGAGTCACGAACCATGTCGGCGAAGATCGCATCGAGCTCGGCGTCGCTCTCGGGCTCGGCCGGCGCGGAGTCCGGCGTCGCGTCGACCGGCTCGTCGGAGTCGGGTGACTCCTCTTCGTCGGCGTCCGGCGTCGGCTCGGGCTGGTGGTCGATCGAATCCTCGGCGCTCGCGTCGGTCGTACCGAACTCGTCGGGCGCATCGAAATCGATGTCGAAGTCCGAACCAGCCGCGAACGAATCGTCGGGATCGAGCTCGGAGCCGACCGCGAACGAGTCCTCGGTGTCAAAGTCAGAATCGAAGTCGGAACCGACGTCGTCGGCGTCTGCATCGACGTCGTCATGGCCACCGTTGGTGTCATCGGTGTCGGACGGCTCGCCATCAACCGTGTACGGCGACTCCCGTCCGAGAGCTTCGAGCCGGTCGTTCACGGTCGACAACGGCGATGGGTCCTCGGTATCGAGTGGCGACTCATCTACGTCATCTGCGACCTCAGCCAGGTCGTCTGCGGCGGCAAGCCCGCCGAGGCCTGCGGAAGCAGTAGCCGAGCCTGCGCCTGCGCCAAAGAGCCCGCCGATCGCTCGGGTCGAGATCGTGTCGGCGACCGAGCCCTCCTCGGCCTCGGGCTCGGCGTCGCCCGGGTTCGGCGCATCCTCGACGTCGATGTCGTCCACAACCGCCGTGGTCAAGGTGCCGCTCGCATCCAGTGGCTCGATCTGTGGATCGAACCATTCGTCGCCGGTCTCGCCATCAGCGGGTTCAGCGTCAGCGGTTTCGTCATCATCGGGCTCATCGTCAGCGGTTTCGCCGTCAGCGGTTTCGGCGGCCGCTCCGCCGTCGATCACGACGAAGTCCGAGTCTTCTGCCGCGATCTCCTCGGCGAGCATGAGACCCGCCACGGCGTCAGCCACCGGGTCTTCACCCTCGGCAAACGATTCGTCGGTCATCTCGGACAGATCAGACATCTCGACAGAATCGTCGAAACCTTCGTGGGCTCCCCCATCATCGTGGGTGCTCTCATCGGCCACAGGATCTTCGTGATCCTCGGGCTCGGGCATTTCTGTCGCCTCGGGTGGCGGCGGCTGATTCGTCGCAGGCAGCTCGCTCAGCAGGCCCATCAGCGCAGAGACCGATGTGAAGCTCACCCACTCGGGTTGCCCCGCCCACCACACGAGGGTCGTCGGCAGACGGTCGCCCATCCGAATGCTGTCGATGATGGAGCGCATGCTGAATGGTCCTGCTTGAGCTCCGTCGTCGACCGTGAACGAGATCGGTTCGTCCAGATCCGGGGGTTCGATGGTCACCAGTCCCTCTTTCACCACAATGCCCGGCCGGCCGCCGAGGCGTGCTCAGTCCTCGCCTGTTGTCTATCAAACATCCCTACCCTGACGGAGTGATTCCGCTGGTCTGTATCGACGTCGACGGCACGCTCGTCGGCGCAACCGGCGAGGTGGCCGAGCCGGTCTGGGAGGCTGTCGACGCCGCACTCGCCCGTGGCCACCACCTTGCTCTTTCCACCGCGCGTGGCGCGTTCGGCGCCTCGTGGCATATGGCGAAGCGACTCGATCCCGACGGTTGGCACGTGTTCCACGCCGGGGGGGCCGTGGTCCACGCCGGGACCTCGATGGTCGAGGACCACGCCGTCTCGTCCGCAGACATCGACGCGTCGGCGCGCATCGCCGCCGAGAGAAACTGGGTCATCGAGTACTACTCGGCGGCCGACTACACGGTGGCAAGCGACTCGAAGGCTGCGATCGACCACGCTGCACTGCTGGGCGTCCCGTTTGCGGCCCGATCTCTTGTCGACCTCGACGGCGCTGTCGTGCGTGTGCAATTCGTGGTCGACGAGGAGGAGATCTCCGACGTCGCCCATGCCGTGCGTGATCTGGACGTCACCGTCACCTCCGCGACCTCACCGATCATGCCTGGCACCGCCTTTGTGTCGGCGACTCGTCGGGGGGTCACAAAGGCAACCGGCATCGCGACCATCGCCGGTCAGCTCGGGCTGAGGATGACGGACGTCATGATGATCGGTGACGGCCTCAATGATCTGCCCGCGCTCGAGGCGGTCGGGCACCCTGTGGCGATGGGAAACGCAGCACCCGAGGTGCATGAGGTGGCGGCCCACCACGTTGCCGACGTGGAGAGACACGGCGTTGTGGAGGCGCTCGAGATTGCTCGAATTGGCTGAAAGTCGGGGTGTGTCGCTTTTCATCCAACGATTTCGCGAAATTCATTGACCGGGCGGTTCGGCCCGGCCAGAATGTCTCCATCTCGTACTGGACAGCGTGTCCAGACGAGCGTGATCCCCCAATCCCACCAGCGGCGAAACGGCGAATGGCGACCATGACTGCGACGACCCCCACGAAACGAATTGGCATTACCGGCCCCACCAAGGTGAGGGTCAAAAGGCACGTCCGACGCGGATTCGGCGTGATGGTGTTACTCGGGGTGGCGGCATTCGTCGCAAGCGTGAGCGCCTTCGCCATCGCCACCGTGCTGGCCTAGATCGGTCGACATCGATCGCCCGTCCGGGGACGGGCCCCAACTAGCGTTGCCAGCGATGGAAGCGGACGCGACCTCTCCAGTTCCCGCGGAGCCGCGCGACCCCATGCCTCAGTGGGTCCCGCGAGCGATCGGCCTGATGTTTCTGGGCGTCATCGCACTTTGGCTGCTGCGCGGCCTTTTTCAGGATCTCTCGGGTTTCCTCGTAACGCTGCTGATCTCGTTTTTCTTCTCGTTCGCTCTCGAGCCAGCGGTGAACTGGCTCGAGCGAATCGGCTTCCGGCGCGGGGTTGGAACCCTCATCATGTTCGCGCTCGCGATCACGCTGATCGCCGTATTCGGCTGGATCGTGGGAAGTGTGCTCGCCGAGCAGACGATCGAGTTCGTCGACGACGCCCCTAACCTGATCGACGAGAGCGAGGCGTGGCTGCAACGCAACATCGACGAGAGCATCGAGCTCAACCGGTTGCGCGACCAGTTCCTCGAGACCGACGGCCTCGGCGATCAGCTCACCGGGCTCGCAAACAACGTGGTGGGCCTCGGCGCCACCGTCGTCTCGCTCGTGTTCCAGATCTTCACGATCGTATTGTTCACCTTCTATCTCACCGCCGACGGGCCCAAGCTCCGTCGCACGATCTGCTCGCGGCTGAAGCCTGATCGTCAGCGCCGAGTGCTCGGTGTGTGGGATCTCGCCATCCAAAAGACCGGTGGTTACATCCTGTCGCGAACCGTGCTCGCCACGATCTCGGCCATCGTCACGTGGATCGCCTTCTCGATCATCGGCGTCGAATTCCCACTCGCACTCGCGGTCTGGGTCGGGGTCGTGAGCCAGTTCGTGCCGGTCGTGGGCGTGTACATCGCGGGCGCTCTGCCAGTGGGGCTGACCTTGCTCAGCTCCCCGAGCAAGGCGCTATGGGCGTTGGTGTTCATGGTTTGTTACCAGCAGTTCGAGAACTACTTGTTGGCTCCCCGCATCGACTCCCGCACGCTGAAGATTCATCCCGCAGTGGCGTTCGGATCGGTCGTGGCCGGCGCCTCCATTCTCGGCCCGGTCGGCGCCGTTCTCGCGATGCCGGCGGCCGCAACCGCGCAGGGCATCATCTCGGCGAGCGGCGAGCGATATGCGATCGAGGAAGGCCCGCTCACCGCGCTGGCAACGCATCCGGCGCACACGCGACGCGACGCCCCCGTGGTCCCTCAAACTCTCCCCGTGCACCGGATCGGCGACGAGGTCGAGATGGACAGCCCGGCCGAGGACCTCGTCGACGAGAGCGTCGAGTTGGACGAGCCATTCGACCCCGACGACGACTGAGAGCCGCGTCCGGCCTCGGCAGTTTCGTCAGGCCTCGGCCAGCGCCTCGACCCGCTCGAGTAGCCCCTGTGGTCCGAGGCCGCCGGTGTGTGCCTCGGTGCTGCCATCGGCGGCGACGAAGATCATGGTCGGCTGCGAGACCACGCCGTATTCCACCCACACCTCGCCGGCGTTGGCCAGCACGTGCGGGATCGGGGTGCTCATTTGCTCGATGAACGCCTGCTTGTCGAAGTCGTCGCCGTCCGCGGGATTCGTGACGCCAATGATCGGCACATCGACCGGTTGTCGGGTGACCCATGCGACCGCAGAGGACTCTTCACGACACGTACTTCAATGGGCACCCCAGAACCACAGCACATGTGGCGTTCCCTCCGCTGCCGCCAGTGCTTCCCGACCGGTTGGAACGATGATCGGTACCGCCTCGATGACCGTGGACGTCGCGGTCGCGACCGAAGCCTCCGGTGTTTCTTCGGCCACCGCCATCGTCGGGGGCACTTCGGTTGGCGCCTGTGCCGAGGTCACGTCGACCTCCTGCGCTCCGCAGGCCGCGCCCACGAGCGCCAGGGCGATGACGGCCGCGAAATATCGACGCATGACCACACGGTACCCGCCCCGTGGAGTCATCCTTCCGCGCCGCCGCCTAGCGTCGGCGCGGTGGTCCTCACAGCTGCACAGATTGAGAGTTACCGCACCAACGGGTGGATCGCGCCGATCGACGTGCTCTCTGTGGAAGAGGCCGCGACCGCGGCTGCCGCCCTCGAGGCGGCAGAGGCCCAGTTCCCGCATGACCTCCACGCGGAACACCGGAACAACGCCCACCTCGCGTTTCCGTTTCTGGCCGACCTTGCGAGTCATCCCACCATCGTTGCGGCCGCATCGCAGCTGGTCGGTCCCGACATCACGCTCTCGAGCACTGTGCTGTTCGTGAAGGAGCCGTCGTCGTCTTCATTCGTGAGCTGGCATCAGGATGCGTTCTACATGGGTCTCGGCCCAGCGAACTTCGTCACCGCCTGGCTCGCGCTCACGCGATCGAACCTGGAAAGTGGGTGCGTGTCGGTGATCCCCGGCACGCACCGGGAGGTCGCCGAACACCGCGACACGTTCGCCGACGACAACATCCTCACCCGGGGCCAGGAGGTGGGTGGGATCGACCCGGAAGCCGCGGTCCACCTTGAGCTTCTACCCGGACAGATGTCTTTGCACCACCCGTGGCTCGTGCACGGCTCGCAGCCCAACCGCACGACAAAGCGCCGGGTCGGGGTGGCCATGCAGAGTTATCTCTGTGCCGATGTCCTCCCGCAGCGCGGTGAGCATCACGTCCTACACATCGCCGGCGGTCCGGTACAGCCGCCATTCATCGAGGCGACACGACCCACCGGTGTCTGTACGCCCGAGGCGAGAGCCACGCGATCAGCTGCAAACGCAGCCCTCGCCGACGTCCTCTACGCCGACGCCGATCACCGCCGGGAGCTTTGAGCCCGATGACACGTTGGCTCTTGACCTCCGCCGTTCTCGAGCTCGGTGCACTGTTCTGGATCCTCGTCGGGCCGAAACACGACGTGGTCTGCGACGACGCAAGCTTCCCCGACACGATCGTGGGCGACATGTTCGGCCACGTCGACACGGCCACGGCCACCCTGTGCACCGTGCCGACGGCATCCGCCTGGTGGATCGCGGCAGCTCTCCTCCTCGCGGCGCTCGCCGCCATCGCCGTGGCCGTCCGATTGTCGCCGCGATTCGAGTCGCTCAAGTAGCGCAAATTCACGGCCGAGTACGGCAGCGCAATGTCGAGTGATCGTCGAGGCAATTCGGCCCTGAGGGTTTACGACTTTTGGCGCCAGCGTTCGAGCGTCGCCTCGAGCCCGGCCGGCGGCTCGGGGACCTCCGGTCGCCAAAAACGAAATCGGCCCGGGGCGTACGCCCCGGGCCGGTTCTGTTGATCCTCGAACCCCGCGGTTCATGAGTTCGGCGAAGCCGAATCCCAAAAAGAATCCAAATGGACTCCCGCTATTGAATCTTTAT
>JBPCTR010000077.1:0-2806 GCA_051011575.1 Acidimicrobiales bacterium
GTGTCGGCAGGGCCACGTTGATGATCGTGCCATCCATGATCTGGATGAACATGGCCCCGATAAAAACGGCTGCGACCCGGTTCTTGTAGTCCATCCGACCGAGCACTCGTGCACGGTACCGGGATCACTTCGTTCGACCGATCGGCGCCTCACCAATCCATTTGGTCGAGTGCTCCGAACGTTGGTGGGGCGGAGAGACCGTCCCGATTCATCTGGAGGACTCCCATGCGGAAACTTCTCAGCCTGTTCGGGTTGCTCGCCCTTGTCGCCTCAGTGGTGGCAACGGCCAGCTTCGCTCAAGCAGCCGACCATCTCGAGGCCCCGTTCGTGCAACGCGATGGGCGCACCGACATCAACGACATCTATGCGTTTCAATCTCCGACGAACCCGGACAACTCCGTGTTCATCATGACCGTGAACCCATTGGCGGGCGTTGCCAGCGGAAGCACGTTCGATCGGGATGCGAGCTACGACTTCCTGGTCGACACCGATGGTGACACCCGCACCGACCAGAAGCTCACTGTGCGGTTCGGAAACCCTCGGCCGAACGGGGTACAGCGCGTGAGGCTCAAGGTCGGTCTGGGCGCCGAGGCGACCACAGTCCTGAAGGGTGGGACCAACCGTGCGATCTCCGGTGGGGGCATAACGCTCCAGGCCGGAACGTTCGACGATCCCTTCTTCTTCGACCTCCAGGCTTTCCTGGATCAGGTGAAGGGACAGGGTGGCAATCGCAGCTTCTGCGATGGCGACGAGACCGATTTCTTCGCTGGAGCGAACGTGAGCGCCATCGTGATCGAGGTTCCGAACGCTGCGTTGGGAGGTCCCATCAGTGCATGGGCCCGCACCCGAGTCGGCGGCACGACCATCGATCGCATGGGCATTCCAGCAATCGGCACGGTTCTCATCCCCGACGGACTCGAGGATGCCTACAACGGCACGCACCCGGCCCAGGACGACCGATTCTGGAAAGGCGACATCGAGGCGTCGCTGCTCTCGCTCAGCGGTCTCGACGGCACGCCCTACTCGGCTGAGGAAGCGGCGGCGATCGCCGACGTGCTCAGCCCTGACGTTGTGCCGTACGACCCGTCGAACCCTGCCGGGTTCAACGCTGCGCTCAACGGTCGCCACCTCGACGACGACGTGATCGACGCCGAGCTCGGCATCGTGACGGGCGGCTTCTTCGGCGGAAGCGCCGTTCTCACGAGCGACTGCGTCGACAACAACGACGTTTCGTTCCGGAACAGCTTCCCCTACCTGGCCGAAGCCCACTGAGTCCAGGCATTCGGCATTGGGGCGGGGCCGTTGAGGTCCCGCCCCGATGTCAGGCGGGCACGGTTCGATCCGGCTCGGTTTGCGCCCGCATGGATTGGCGCCTCTCTCCCAGCCTCCAACGTCACGACGGCAACTTCTTCGAGGCTCCGCACGGTGAGACGGCGATCGGGGCGGGCGATCTCGTGATCGCCTACGGTCGTCTCGACCATCTCGAAGAGCTCGACAATCGCCACAAAGGCCGCGACGGCGATCGGGCACACGACGGGGCGGTACGCGAGCAGGAAGAGTTCATGGCCAACACGGAGGAATGATTGTGACCACGCCCGATCCGCTCTCGGAAGCGATCGGGGGTCTCGCGCTCCGCAACATCGGACCGGCGCTCCTCGGTGGACGTATTTCCGACATCGCTGTCGATCCTCGCTCGAAGTCGACCTGGTACGTCGCCGTCGGCTCGGGTGGCGTATGGAAGACGAGCAACGCCGGCACAACCTGGACCCCGCTCTTCGACGAGCAGCCGTCCTTCTCGATCGGGTGCGTCACTCTCGACGCTTCCCGACCCGACACCGTTTGGGTGGGCACTGGCGAGGCGGTCAGCGGCCGTCATGTCGCGTGGGGCGACGGTGTGTATCGAAGCCTCGACGCCGGACGTAGCTGGACCCAGATGGGGCTCGCCAACTCGGAACACATCGCCGAGATCCTGGTCGATCCACGCGACGGCAACGTGGTCTTCGTCGCCGCCGAAGGGCCACTCTGGTCGTCGGGCGGAGAACGAGGACTCTACAAGAGCACCGATGGCGGCGAGTCGTGGGTCCGAGTCCTGGAGATCGACGACCACACGGGCGTCACGAGTGTGGTCTTCGCCCCGGATGATCCCGACACTCTTGTTGCCGCGACCTACCAACGGCGCCGCAGCGTGAGCTCGTTCGTGGGCGGCGGCCCCGGCTCGGGGATCCACACGTCGACCGATGGCGGTGCCACCTGGCGTCGGTTGACCACGGGCCTTCCCGAGAGCGACATGGGCAAGATCGGCCTCGCCGTGACGCCGGCGAACCCCGACCTCGTGTACGCCACCATCGAAGCCGCCGACGAGAAAGAACGCGGCTTCCACCGATCGACCGACCGCGGCCAGTCGTGGGAACGGCGAAACGAATACATGTCGGGGGGAACCGGCCCGCACTACTACCAGGAGATCTTCGCGTCGCCCGTCGACGCCGACCGCGTCTACCAAGTCGACGTCTATGTTCATGCCACCGCGGACGGCGGAGCAACGTTCACCAACATCGAAGACGGCAAGCAGAAGCACAGCGACAACCACGTGGTGTGGATCGACCCCGACGAGCCGAGACATCTCCTCGTGGGTACCGACGCCGGCCTCTACGAGACGTACGACGACGGCGTCACGTTTCGCCATCTTCCCAACCTGCCGATTTCGCAGTTTTATCGAGTCGCGGTCGACAACTCGCTCCCGTTCACCAACGTGCTCGCAGGCGCTCAGGATCTCGGCACGATCTTCGGGCCGACCCGCACCCCGCAC
>JBPCTR010000078.1:0-6435 GCA_051011575.1 Acidimicrobiales bacterium
GGAAGATGATCGTCGTCGGCAACGGCGCCAGGCACCAGATGGACGAGGTCCTCTCGCTCGCCACGCGGATGGGCGCTCCGGTGGCAACCACGTTCAAAGGGAAGGGACTCATCGCCGACGATCACGAGCTCGGCTGTGGGGTCATGGGTCGGTCGGGCACGCCGATCGCGAGCTGGTTCATGAACGAGAGCGACCTCGTGATCGTGTTCGGTGCGAGCTTCGCGAACCACACGGGAATCGCGCCATACAAACCGTTGATCCAGATCGATTTCGATCCCATGGCCCTCGGACGATTCCACGCTGTCGACGTGCCGCTCCAAGGACACGTTGGAGTGACCGCGGGTCAGCTACTCGATGGACTTCCCGACAAAGTCTTGTGTGCGGATCTCCGGTCGGAGATCGCCGAGAGATGGACGATTTGGCGGAACGAGAAGGCTCGGCGGGTCGACGATGATGCCGGGAAGGGCATCGGCGCCGCTGCGGTCATGAAGAGCCTTGGGTCTGCGGTGGATTCCGATGCGGTGATCTGCGTCGATGTCGGCAACAACACGTATTCGTTCGGCCGCTATTTCGAGGTCTCGGGGGATCAAGACGTCCTGATGTCGGGATACCTCGGATCGATCGGGTTCGCGCTTCCCGCGGCACTGGGTGCATGGGCCGCCGTCGGATCAGAACGACAGGTCGTGAGCGTGAGCGGCGACGGTGGTTTCGGCCAGTACGCAATGGAGATGACGACGGCGGTGAAGTACGACATGAACATCACCCACGTTCTCCTCGACAACGGTGAGCTCGGGAAGATCTCGAAAGAACAACGCGCCGCCGAATGGGAGGTGTGGCAGACGTCGCTCCACAACCCCGATTTCGCCGCATTCGCGGAGCTGTGTGGCGCCCGCGGCTTCCGCGTCACCTCGCTCGATCAACTCGACGCGGCGCTGGCCGAAGCGCTGGCGCATCGCGGCCCGTCGTTGGTCGACATCGTCACCGATGCGCTACTGGTCTGAGGAGGCCGATGATGTACCCGTTTCCACACATTCCGGCAACGCTTGGCTCGACCCGCGAGGCGCTTCACCGACTCGCCACCTATGTAATCGCCCCCACCCGCCATCGTGCGACCGAGCGATTCGGGTTGCGCTCCACGCCCCCAGGGTTCGGCACTCCACCGTTTGACGGACGTCAGATTCGCGTCGAGGGATCTGAGCTGGTGGACGATCAGGCGGGGGAGACGCGACGTCAGCCCATCACCACACTCACGGCTGCGGCACAGTTCCTCCACGGAGAGATCGATACCGAGACCGCAGCCGAGCATGACTCTCCGGCCGTTGGTGACACCCACGCCGACCTCGGGGTCGACGCGGGCGCATCACTGTTCCTCGGTGCCTGGTACGAGATGGCGTTTACTGCTCTACAGGCGGTGGGGGCCGAGGATGGATCGGTCGACGCGAGCGAGGCCCAGCTGTGGCCAGGTCACTTCGACGCAGCGATCGAGATCGGGGACGAGGATCATCGGGCGAGCTACGGCGCGTCGGCGGGTGATCACGCGATCGACGAGCCATACCTCTACGTGAGTGTGTGGTGGCCCGACAAGATCGGGATCGACACGACGGATCCGATCTGGAATTCAGAGAGTTTCGTGGGCGCAATGTTGAAACTGTCCGATTTCCCGGATGACGATGATCCCGTCGAGGTCGCGGCCTCGTTCTGGAGAAGGATTCGAGACGCCATCGGCTGAGTCGCCGTTGTCCGATCACTACACTCCGCTCTCGTGACCGATACGACAGACAGCGCCGACGTCGAAGACGTGTTTGAGGAGCTCGACGAGAAGGCGGCTCATCCGCTCGAGCTGTTCTTTGACCTCGTGTTCGTCTTCGCATTCACCCAGGTCGTTTCGCTCGTCGTACACGACCTGCAACTGTCCGGCGTCCTTCACGGGGCTCTCGTCCTCGGATTGCTCTGGTGGGGCTGGGGGACGTGGACCTGGGCGACGAACGTTGTCGATCTCGAACCGCGACTCGTGCGGGTGGCGATGCTTGCGTCGATGCTCGGCGTGTTCGTGATGGGCTTTGCCGTTCCCACGGCGTTCGAAGGCGACGGGATGTGGGTCGCTGCGGGCTATGTGTGGGTTCGTCTCATCTCGGCGATCGTCATGTTCACGGGAACCCGCGATGATCCGGTTGAGCAGGAGGCGCTTCGCACGTACATGCCGTTCTCGTTCGTCGCGCCCGTAATCATGGTGATCGGAGCGGCGGTCGGTGGTGAATCCCTCCAGTGGTGGTGGCTGACCGGCCTGCTCGTCGAGCTTGCCGCTGCGGTATTCGCCGGCCGAGCCGACTGGCACATCGATGCGGCCCACTTTGCCGAGAGGCACGGGCTCATCATGATCATCGCCCTCGGGGAGGCGATCATCGCCGTCGGCGTGGCATTGACCGACGCCGAGCTCGTGCTCGACACCGCGCTTGCTACGCAACTCGGCGTGGGGCTCGCAGGAGCGTGCGCGCTGTGGTGGGCCTACTTCGATCGGCTCCAGGGGGTATGGGAACATGCACTGCGCACGGCCGATGAGCATCAGACCGGCCACCTCGCGCGCGACGTGTACTCGATGCTGCACTATCCGATGATCGTGGGCATCGTGTTCTATGCGATTGCGCTGGAAGAGGCCTTTCTCCACCCAGACGACCCCCTCGACTCGGTCGTGGCGGCATTGCTCGTATCTGCATTCGCCCTGTATCTGATCGCTATGGCGGTGGCGACGTGGCGGTGTTGGCGGACGTACCTCTACGAGCGCGTGATCGGCGTGGCCGCGATCGCAGCACTCGTATGGCTTTGGGACGGTTCAGCCAAAAACGTCGTCTTCGTGTCGACCATGGTCATCATCGTCAGCTTGTCGTTCGAATACTGGCGCTTTCGTGATCGGATCCGAGGCACGATCTCCGAGACTGCCTGACCGAGCGGGGCCCAGGGCCAGGCCCTATTGCCGGTAGCTCGGATCGATCTGGTCGATCATGCGGCGCAGCGCAGGCCACTCGTTCTGTCCGAGCGGGAAGTGGTCGTACTGTCGCTTGGACAGTTCCCAGATGTCGGTCGGGCCCGGGTCGAGGTCGAGGCCGGTCGCATGCGCCCGTAGCAGTGTGCGGCAACCGCGGATGAGGTAGTGCATCACCATGAAGGCCTCGCCCGCGGTCTCGCCGACCGTGAGGAAGCCGTGATTTCGCATGATGAGTGCCCGGTTGCCCGCCATGTTCGCGGCGAGCCGCCCGCGTTCTTCCAGTGTGAGCGAGAGGCCCTCCCAGTCGTGATACCCGATTTCGCCGTAGAGCATCGACGTGTCCTGCACGAGGTGCTGGAAGCCATCCTTGAGCGCCGTTACCCCGAGTGCGTCGGGGACGTGGGCGTGGAAGACGACCTTCCACTTCGGGAAGTCGTTGTGGATCGCCGAATGGATCACGAATCCGGCGGTGTTCACATCGGCTGGTCCCTCGAGAACGGTGCCATCGCTGTCGACCTTGATGATGTTCGAGGCCGTCACCTCGTTGTAGAGCAGCCCGAATTTGTTCAGGAAGAAGTCGTGGTCGCTTCCCGGAACCCTCATCGTGATGTGGTTCCACACGGTGTCGTCGTATCCGAAGTGAGCAGCGAGTCGGTACATGGCAGCGAGATCGACGCGAGCGTGCCATTCGTCGCCCGAGTAGCTTCCGGCGTTCGTGGCGGTGAAGTCCTCGGCCGTGACCTCGTGGTTTCCGGTCGTGGGATTGTCGGTGTCGGTCATCGGTCTTCTCCGGTGGGGTGTTCGTGGAGGATCAGTTCGTTGCGACGTTCGATCAACTGGACGGCCAGAAGATGGGCCGCGGTCGAACCGTACTCGTGCTCGGCTCGGGCATACAGCTCGTGTACGTCCGCCATGAACGTGAGGTCGACCCCCAGTGTTCCGGCGAGTTCCGTCGCGAGGCGCATGTCCTTCGCGGCGTGCCCGATCGGGAACGATGAGTCGTACGTGCCGGCGAGGATTTCGGGACCATAGGCGTCAGCCACGTAGCTCGACCCCGCCGAATGCTGGATGAGGTCGAGCATCCTCGCTGGATCGACGCCACCCTTCACGCCCAGCAAAAGGGCCTCGACGAGAGCGACGGTCTGGGTATAGCAGAGCGTGACCTGGGCGATCTTGGCCACGATTCCAGCACCGAACGAGCCCAGGTGATCGACCTTGCCGCCGATCGTTTCGAGCAGGGGACGAACGGTCGCCACGTCGTCGGCGGCTCCACCCACGAAGATCGACAACGTTCCGGCCGAAGCTCCCTCCGGTCCTCCGGAAACGGGAGCGTCGATCATCCGAACAGCCCGTTCGGCTGCGAGACGTGCGACTCGACGAGCGGTGTCGAGGTCGTTCGTCGACAACTCGATCCAGATCGATCCGGGTGAGACGGAGTGGACGATGCCGTCGGAACCCGAGGCGATCTCCTCCACGTGGGCGGGTCCAGGAAGCGAGGTGAAGACCACGTCGGCCTCGGCGCATGCGTGCTGCACCGAACGACCTGGTTGTGCGCCGTACTCCTCGAGACCTCGGACCTTGGCATCGTCGAGGTCGTACACGGTGAGATCGTGGCCGCCGCGGCACAGGTTCGTGGCTGCGCCTCCGCCGATGTTGCCCAGTCCGATGAATGCGATCTTCACCTGCGTCAGTCGACCAGTCCGTCGACGAGTACTCGTTCGCGTTCGTAGTGCAGAGCCGTGGCTCTGCCGTAGTAGTTGATCGAGTGGTGAGGACGGTTCATACGCCACGGGTCGTACACATAGGTCGGAAGTGCGATGTAGCGCGTGGTGGGGCCCACAATTCGGGTGACCCGGTGCATCGAAAACCGGCCCTTGAAGAGTTGGAGGTCGCCGGGGAGCAGATCGAGCTCGTGCACTTCCTCGCGTCCACCCTCGAGGATCGCCTGGACCCTTTCAAAATTCTCGGCATCGGGGCGACGAATGTCGGGCACGTACTCGAAAACACCGCCCGACTCCGCTTTCTGCACCAGGATGCTCACCGTGAACTCATTGCCATCAAAGTGCCACGGGAAGTAGTTGTCAGTGCTCATCACGCCGTACGGATTACATCCGAGTGGATCTGCCCACTGGTAGATGGGCCGCGGTGTGCCGAGACTCTCCCAGACAAAGTGGGTGAATACGTTGTGGGCGTAGATCAGATTCAGCAGTGACTCTCCGGGTAGGAGGTCGGCGTTGATGAAGCCGCTTCGGCGCTCCTGAAACACGTTGCGCGGGTGCTGGTCGGGAAGTGTGCGGTCCGGCTTGGAGGCGTAAGGGTTGTGGCTCTGCTCGGCCCAGAAGGTCTGTTCGTGAAGCGACTGGGCTTCGGCCTTCATGTTGTCGATCGCGTCCGGCCGGATGAAATCAGAGATTCGACAGCACCCCAGAGCGTCCATCTGCGACCGCGTTTCGGCTACGAGCTCATGACGGACGGGATCGTCGAGTCGGTGAATCGGGTACCGGTCGAGGTCGATGATGGGATCGAGCACGTCGAGCTGCTGCGAGGACTCCATGACGAAATCGTACAAGAGACTGAACGATCGTCCAGTTTCTTGGCGGCTCGTTTTCAAATGTCCGGATCGACGCCGTCGATGTAGACCCAGCGGCCGGCTTCGCGCCGGAAGGTGCTTCGTTCGTGCAGTTCGAGATGGGCGTCTCCGCGCCGAAATCGCGCTCGAAATTCGACCGTACCGGACGCGTCGAGAACGCCACCGCCGTCGGTGTCCTCCACGGTGAGGCCATGCCACTCCACGTCACCGAAGTCGATGGACGGCGGCCGGGTTTCCGAGGCCCAGCTTTCGAGCAGGAATGCCTGGTTCCGCAACACATAGGCGCTGTAGCGCGCTCGCATGACCTGTTCGGCCGAATTTCCGATTCCAGCACCGGCGGAATGAACGGCCCCGCAGCATGAGCCGTAGCCACGCGCCGACCCGCACGGGCAGGAGTCGGTGTCAGCAATCGTCGCCACGGCCGTGACGATACCCGGGGCGCTGGTACGGTCGATGGCCCATGAGCACTTCCGACACCCAGGACCACATTCTCGACGCGGTGCAGTCCGTCATCGTCCGCGACGGTGTCCGAGGGGCGAGCATGCGCCAGGTCGCCCAGGAAGCCGACGTATCGGTGGGATTGCTCAGCTACCACTTCGACGACAAGGGAAGCCTCATCCTCGCAGCCTTCGATCGGGCCGCGACCACACTTCTCGACGCATCGATCGACGCCGCCGCCGCAATCGACGACCCCGAAGATCGCATGCGCGCATTCCTGCGAGGATCGTTCAGCCCCGAGTTCCTCGACGGCGACTACCTACGCCTACGGGTCTCGCTGTGGGCGGTATCGCTCACCGATCCCGAACTCGCGAAGGTCGACGCCGAGTACTACGAGAAGTACGCCGTGCAGATGCGTCGGCAC
>JBPCTR010000079.1:0-6393 GCA_051011575.1 Acidimicrobiales bacterium
GTCGAGCTGTGCCCAGGACTCCTCGGGTGGCGTTCCGGTCCACGCGTCCCATTCCAGATTGCCCGTCGCGGTTACCGGGTCGCCGGTCGTATCGATGGTCACACCGTTGGTGGTCAACGCCTGCATCGCCGTGATCCCCGCCTTGGGCAGCGAGAGGCTCTCACGATTGTTTCCGTCGATGTCACCGATGATCCACGTCGACAGGACAGGGACGGGACTTGCCGGATCACCGGCCGCGTAGAACTCCCACTGGACCTGGGCTGACATCGCCGAGCCACCCGAGCGTCGGATGATGAAACTGGCGTCGTCACTCGTGCTGTTCTCGAACTCCATCGTGCCGCCGCTGATCACCTGAAGCGTCGCCCGGGCGTCGATCGACTGCCCGTCGACGTCACCGACCGCGGCGTACGTGGCCGTGGCCCCGATCGTGGTTGTTTCTGTCTCCACGGTCGCACCCGTCGGATTTGGGAACGAAAGGGGGACGACCCCAGCGGATCCGACCGAACCGCAGCCGCTCGGCGCGTCGGCCGAAAGTGGCGTCTCGTCGACGATGGCGGTACCGATCGCCGCGAGCGCGATCACGACCACGAGTGCGATCGCTCGCTTCAGGATTCCGCCCAGTTCCGCCATGCTCTTCGACTCCGCCAGGTGTCACGCGGTCGGGTCCGCCCCGACTCAACGCTTCGGTCGGCCGTCCGTTCCGCTCCTCAAGGATTCAGACCGAACCGCGATCGAAAATGGGCTCGATGACCCAGCTTCAACAAGGCGCGCCCCCCATTCTGCGGCTAGGTTTCGTTGGCGTGGCGACGGCGAGCCGGATCATGATCGTCGAGGACCATGGCCTGCTCCTCGATTCACTGGTTGCCGCGCTCGACAACGTGACCGATCTCAAGGTTGTCGCTGCGGTCCAGTCGCTCGAAGCATTCATCGATGCGTTTTCCGACGCGGAGCCCGATGTGGTCGTCACCGATCTCGATCTCGGCGGTGACTCCGGGATCCGAGTGGCAGAGCACGCGCGAGAACGGACCGAAGCCCGCGTTCTGTTCATGACCGGCCGCGGCGACAAGCTCGGGGTCGAGGCCGCGATCGCTACTGGATCGGCCGGTTTCGTCAGCAAGAACGCGCCCCTCGGAGATCTCGTCGATGCCATCCGGACCGTCGCCGGAGGTGCGGCCGTATTCCCTGCAGAGCTGCTGCAGCAGGTAATCGGCGCCGACGCGACGGGAGTGGGCGCAACGCTCACCGAACGCGAGCTCGAAGTGCTCTCGCTTCTGGCGCAGGGAAGGAACGCCGCCGAGATCGCTGAATCGCTCGTCGTGTCGGTTCACACCGCCCGCAACCATGTGAGGGCCATCCTGTCGAAGATCCACGCGCGGTCGCAGCTCGAAGCTGTGGTGATCGGCGTGCGGGAAGGTCTCGTCCAGATCACCTGACCCGGCCAACGAGGCTGAATGGCCGTGTACCCGACCTCCCACCGAGGTCGGGTACACACACCGTGAACAGCTGCGGATCCGTCCACTGTGCTCGGCCGACTACAACTGTGGCGAATGTCCGTGCATTTTCAACCGCCAATTTCGGTCGAGTTCTATGGTCAAATTTCGTCAGGCGGATTATTCTTTTCGCTGCCAAGATCGATGGTGGCACGCGCCCTGGCCGTGGGCCCTTCGCTGTGGGAGCCACCCGCGGGTGGGAACGAGGGAGATATGCGAACACTTTGTATCCACCCGCCCCAAGAGGGGGATGAAAAACGGTGAGTGCCTTGGCGGGAACAACGGTCCTCGTAGTCGACGACAACCCGGACATCAACGAGATGGTGTGCGAGGCGTTGGGGTTCGAGGGTGCGACAACGATCGCTTCGCCCGGTCTGATGGATGCACGTACTGCCGTCGACGACTGCGGTCAGCTCGACCTCGTGGTGTGTGATGTGCAACTCGCCGACGGATCGGGGCTCGACCTGATCCCATCTCTCCGCGACCGGTTCGACGAGACGGCCGTGATCATGATCTCGGGGCGTCCGCTCGACGTCGCAGATCTTCCCGATCGAGTGCAGTTCCTCGCCAAACCCTTCACTCTTCGCGAGATCGTGGCGGCGGCCGTAGCGTCAGTGGCCGCTTGAGTCGGCCGAGCCCGCGGCGGCTTCGTCAAGGTCGTCGATTACGCCGCCGAGCTGGAGCGCACCCTGTCGTAGAATCCCGACCGCTCGCTCGACGTCGGGCTCATCGCCCTCCAGTGTGAGCGCGGCTGCGTAGAACGCTTGGAGCGCACCGCCGTGTAGACGCTTCGCCAACTCGCCCGGATCCATCACCGATTCGACCGTACTTCTCGTTCACGGGCCATGAGCGGTTCAGTCGATTCGGTCGAGGACGGCGGCAAGTGAGGCGATCGTGCCATCGACGTCTCCAAGTTTGTCGAGGCCGAAGAGTCCGAGCCGAAACGTCGAGAAGTCGTCGGGCTCATCGCACATGAGCGGTACGCCACCGGCGATCTGAATCCCCTCGGCAGCGAACCTCGAGCCGTTCGTGATCGCAGGATCATCCGAGTACGAGACGACCACTCCGGGCGCTTCGAATCCGGGAGCTGCGACGCTGGGAAATCCTCGCTCGGCGAGCAGCGCTCGCACGCCATCTCCGAGCAGTTGTTGGGCCTGACGTGCTTCGGCGAACCCGAACGAAGCGGTCTCGCGCATCACGTCGCGGAAGGTTCGAAGCCCGTCGGTGGGCATCGTTGCGTGGTACGCGTGCCCGCCGTTCTCGTACGCGTGCATGATCTCGCGCCACTTGCGAAGATCACACGCGAAGCTCGTGCTGGTCGTCCGGGACAGACGTTCGTGACCCCGCGCGCTGAACATCACGAGGGCGGCGCAGGGCGTTCCGCTCCATCCCTTCTGCGGGGCCGAGATGAGAACATCGACTCCAGCCGCCTCCATGTCAACCCAGATTGTGCCCGAGGCGATGCAGTCGAGCACGAAGATTCCGCCGACGGCGTGCACGGCGTCGGCGATCGTGCGCATGTAGTCGAGGGGGAGGATCATTCCGGCTGCCGTCTCGACGTGCGGGGCGAAAACGATTGCCGGTCGTTCGGACTCGATCGCGGCCACGACATCCTCGACGCGCGCCGGCGCAAACGGTGATTGATACAGGTCGGCGACGCGACGGGCGGCCAACACGCTGTGCGAGGCGGCGATGGATCCCGCCTCGAGTATCTGGGTCCACCGGTAGCTGAACCAGCCGTTACGAATGACGAGGACGTGCTGGCCCGTGGCGAACTGGCGGGCGACTGCTTCCATGCCGTAGGTACCGCCGCCGGGCACGATCGCCACCGCGTCGGCGTTGTATACCTGCCGGAGCGTTTCGGAGATGTCGGTCATGACCTCCCGGAACGCCTGCGACATGTGGTTGACGCTGCGATCGGTGTACACCACCGAGAACTCGAGGAGTCCATCGGGATCGATGTCGGGAAGTAGTCCAGGCATGCGGCGACCCTAGTTGCCGAGTCTCGGTCGCTTCGCTTCGGCGCGAGCGCGAAACTGCCCCGATTCCACCTCCCGCTATGCGAGGAACCGGGGCAGCCGGCCCCTGAGCGGCAGGTATCAGGGGCGACCGATACCGACCACGTGAGCACGCCGAGGGTGGTCGGCGGTCACAATGATTCTCAGGGCGACTTTCTGTTGACCTTCTCGGCTACTTTCTCTGCTCGTCGTTCGGCCTTTGCCGCATTACGTACGGCCTTGCGAGCCGCCTTCTCCTCGGCCCGTTCGGCGAAGCGTTCTGCCTTCTCCGGATCCGATTCTTCAAACCTGGCGACTTTGGCCGCGACCTTTGCTGCCCGCTTCTCTGCTTTGGCCGCGACCTTTGCCGCCCGCTTCTGCGCCTTTTGCTCGGCCTTCTCGGCCCAAGCTTCGACGTCTTCGATCTCGTCGTTCTCGTCGTCGCCCTGGTCGTCGAAATCCTCGCTCTTGTCATTCCCGTCGGGCTTGTTCTCACTGCGCAATCGGGCGCCGTGTTCGGCACCGATGCCGGCCGGGGACCTGCCTTCGCTCAGCGCCTCGTGAACCTCGACCGAGACCCCACCGCCGCCGGCTTCGCCATCAGAGGAGGAATCATCGGCGAAGACCGGACCGGCGACGAGCGCCACCGCGGCTGTGGCGGCGAGGGCGGTTTTTGCAAAGGTTCGAATCATCTCGGTGTTCATTTCGAATCAGAATTCTTGCCCGCGTTCGACTTCTCATCAGCTGGTAACGCACCACCCTTACCGGGGGGTACGGCCTGCTTCGATTCTTTTTCGGCATTGGCTGCCTCGCGCGCCGCCTTCTCGGCGTCGCGTCCGGCTTTGTCGGCCTCGCGATCCGCCTCTCTGTCGGACTTGACGGCGTCCCTCTCGGACTTGTCAGCGTCCCTCTGCGCATCCCTCTCAGCCTTGTCGGCATCCTTCTGCGCATCCTTCTCGGCCTTGTCGGCATCCTTCTCGGCCTCGTCGGCGTCGAATTCGACTGGCTCGCCGACGTCGGGGACAGGACCCTCGACCTCACCCACGATCTTCCAGGAGTCGGGTAGACCGGGCACGTCGACCACGCCGCTTGTGTGAGCACCCGCGACGCTCGCCGCAGCCATGGCGCCGCCGATGAGAATCTTCACGCCGACCGCTCCCACGGCGGCCGCCACCTTTGCGCCCGCGCCGAAACGTCGACGCTCGTCGTCGGTGACCGCCGGAATTCGGCCCACGCCAACAAATTCCCGCAGCGCCGCGCTGGGAACGACGGGGGGAAGGTCCGCAGATTCGGCGCGGAGTTGATCAGCGAAGTGCGCGACCGCGTCGCGGTCTTCGCCGGAAAGAGCTCGAAGGAACATGTCGGTTGAGGAAACGTCTGATTCGGTCACAAGGGTGCGGCCTCCGACCGAACATTTCTGGCGATCGTCCGGAATGCCCGACGCTGGAGCGCCTTCACCGCGCCAACGCGCTTCCCCATCACCTGGGCGATCGCTTCGATGGTGAGGTCGCCCACGATGCGAAGCACAACGACCTCGCGCTGCTCAGCTGTCACGAGCGCCAGCTGCTCGGCGACCCATTCGTTGCCGAGCCAGCCGAGTCCTTCGTTCTCCGCATCGCCGACCAGCGCCGTCGCCGACTGTTCGGAGGCGGATTCGTCAAAGACCTCCTGGACCCGGCGCTCGCGCTTGCGGTGTTCATCGATCACGAGGTTTCGCGCCATGGTGAATACCCACGCCCGGAACTGGACCTCTCCCCCGTCGAACCGCGCCAGGTTGGTGAACGTCTTGAGCAGAACGTCGTTGACCAAACCCTCGGGGTCAGCCGCACCCCTAAGGCGCGCGAAGTGATGCACCGGTCCGCTCAGGGCCCGGAAGATCTGTTCGAACGCTTCGGCTTCTCCGGCCCGGGCGCGGGCGAACACGACCTCGAACGATGGCGTGTAGTCGCGGCGCGACCCCGCCGGCGGTGCTCCATCTTCGCCCGGCACCTTCGAGGTATCGGCACTGAGACTGGGCCGGTGTAGCAGATCCCGGCCGCCGCGAAATACCTCGGTGTGACAGGGTTCCATGCAGGAATGGGTATTCGATGACAACAGAGCGGCACCGTCCAAATATCGGCGATCCCGCCCCGGACGTGGCCTTCGACACGGCCGATGGGGGCGTGTGGCGACTCTCGGAACGCGCCGGCCACACCGTGATTCTCATCTTCCATCGCCACATTCATTGACTGCCGTGTGCTTCACACGCGGTCGCCGTGCGCGACCGCTTCGACGAGTTCGGCCGCGACGTCGAGGTGGCCATCATCACGTTCGCGTCGCCGGAGCGTCTGATCTCCTACTCGGACCGCGCCGCGCTGCCCTTCGCCGTGCTCCGCGATCCCGACCGAGCCGGATATCGCGCATTCGGCCTCGGCCGCACGAGCCTCACCCGCGTGTGGGGTCTACGAGCGGCGAAGAGCTACATCGACGTGTTTCGATCGCGCGGCCTGGACGGAGTTCGAGACGTGCGAGTGCCTACCGACGACACGCGCCAACTCGGCGGCGACTTCGTGATCGCACCGGACGGATCGTTGGCATGGGGATTCTGGGGCGAGGGCCCCGACGACCGCCCGGCCGTCGACGACCTCGTGATGGCAGCGTCACATGCCCGCGGCGACACCGAGCAGTCTTGAGCGCGTGACCGAACGCACGCCGAACCCAAGCGTTCCCAACGCGACGAGCCAGGCGGCGCCACCGAGTACCAGGGGTACCCAGTCAGCGCCGAGAAGCACGCCGGTCGCCTGGCTGTATGCGATGAGGATGAGCGGGAGGCTGATCAGCCCCGACGCCTGCTGGGCCGCGGCGGTCGAGCGAACCCGTGCGGACAGGCGCAGCACCAGGCTCAGGCAGATCGCAAGGAACGGTGG
>JBPCTR010000080.1:0-16368 GCA_051011575.1 Acidimicrobiales bacterium
GAGTCGCATTCTCCTCGCCGCGAGCGAAGCGGGGGCCGTGGTCGTGGGTGCGGTCGTGGCCGTCGTGGTGTTCGCCGCGGCGATACTGATCACGCAGAGCAGGAACCTCTCGAAGAACCTGGTCACGATGATCGTGGCCGTCATCGCCACCGGCGTAATCGCTGGTGGTGTGTGGGGTGCGATCGAGGGCACACGCGAGATTGAGCACCACGAGGAAGAGCACATCGACGAAGGGTCCGACACCCACGACGAGGAATCCGGCGACCACAGCGAGAGCGAGGACGCCACGTCGTGAGATTCGTCACTCCACGCCCGACTGACTTGCCTTCGCGCCGTCGCAAGGGAAAACTTTCACAAAGTCCCGCTTCTCCACCCGAAGCAGGTGCCGAAGGACACGACATGACCCGTCTCTCCCCCCGCTCGAAGCAGGTGCTTCGTGCCGGGCTCGTGCTCGTCGTCACCCTGGCGCTTGCCGCCTGCGCGGGTGATGCCGAACTCGACACTCGAACCGATCTCGCCGGCCCCGAAGCCCAGGACATCGAGACCTTCATGCGAGCGGTGCTCTGGATCGCCTACGTCGTGTTCGCCGGCGTGCTCGGCGTCACGCTTTACGCGTGGAAAAACTTCCGGATCCGCACCGACGACTATGAGGAGGGCGACTGGCCCGAGCAGATCCATGGCAACGACAAGCTCGAGTACGCGTGGACGGCGGCTCCGGCGCTGCTCCTCGCCGGTATCGGGGTGTTCACCCTCTTCCTTCACTTTCAAATCAACGACTCCGACACCAACCCCATCACGATCGCAATGGCCGACGGCGAAACCGTTGTGTGGGAACCCGAAGTGGTGGTCGTCGGACAGCAATGGTGGTGGGAGTATCAGTATCACTTCGGCGATGTCGCGCTCGACGCCGTCCGGATCGAAAACCTCCCCAATGCCGATCTCACCACCGCCACGCAGATGGTCATTCCCGTCGGCGAGGAGATCGAGCTCGAGATCACCAGCCGCGACGTCATCCACTCGCATTGGATCCCTGCGCTGAACGGTAAGAAGGACGCGGTACCCGGACGTCAGAGCGCCCCGTGGAAAATCCAGGCCGACGAGCCGGGAGTGTTCTTCGGCCAGTGCACCGAGTTCTGCGGGCTCAGCCACAGCCGCATGCGGATGCAGGTGATCGCTCTGCCCATGCCCGAGTTCGAGGCCTGGGTACAGGCACAGATGGAGGGCGTGGCGCTCGCCCCTGAAAACCAGGCCTATGTCGACGCCCTGATCAGCGGCGACACGCCGATCGCCGAGAACGACACGCAGCGAGCGATCAACACGTTCCGTACGAAATGCTCCTCCTGCCACCTCATGGAGGGTGTCGCCGACGATCTGTGGAGCGAGGAACGGGTCGCCGAACAGCTGGTGGCCGGTGCCGCGCCCAACCTCACACACTTCTCGAGTCGTACAACTTTCGCCGGCGGCATACTGAACGTCTGGGACCCTGAGACCGGACGCTTCAACGCCAATGATGTCCGGGCCTGGCTCCAGGACCCCGAATCGCTCAAGGCGAACTACACCGAGCCCGTGAGCGAAGGCGACAGCCGCATGCGAGGAATGCCGAACCTCGAGCTCAGCACTCAGGAGATCGACGATCTCGTGGCGCTCCTCGAGGCGACCGGCCCCAAGCCGGCTGCGTCCATCATCGAACAGACTGGAGTCGAGTAGTGGCAATCATCGACGAACCACTTGCCATCGGCACCGGCGGCGCGGTCGAGCGGGTGGAACGCCCCCTCGGCACGCTCACCCGCCCGCAGGCCACCACGGGTTGGAAGAGCTGGCTCACCACGGTCGATCACAAGAAGATCGGCATCATGTACGGCGCCATCGCCATGTTCTTCTTTGCCATCGGCGGCCTCGAAGCCCTCCTGATTCGCATTCAGTTGGCCACACCCAACGGCACCCTGCTCTCGGCCGACGTCTACAACCAGGTCTTCACCATGCACGGCGTGACGATGATCTTCCTAGTGATCATGCCGCTGGCTGCAGCGTTCGCGAACTACCTGCTGCCCTTGCAGATCGGTGCGCGAGATGTGGCCTTCCCGCGGTTGAATGCGCTCAGCCTGTGGGTGTTCCTATTTGGTGGCATCTTCCTCAACTCCGCGTGGTTCTTTGGTGGCGGCGCCGATGGCGGCTGGTTCAACTACGCCCCCAACTCGGGCGTAACGTTCTCGCCCTCACACGGCATCGACTTCTACGCCCTCGGTCTCCAGATCACGGGTATCGCCTCACTCATGTCCGCGATCAACCTGATCACCACGGTCATCAACATGCGCCCAAAGGGTATGAGCCTGTTCCGGATGCCGGTGTTCACGTGGATGAACCTGGTCGTGCAGTTCCTGCTGCTGTTCGCGGTGCCGGTCATCTCGGTGGCGCTGTTCGAGCTCACCTTCGACCGTCTGTTCGACGCAAACTTCTTCAATCCCGACGCCGGCGCTGATCCACTCCTGTGGCAGCACCTCTTCTGGATCTTTGGCCATCCCGAGGTCTACATCCTGATCCTCCCGAGTTTCGGAATCGTGTCCGAGGTCATCCCGACCTTCAGCCGCAAACCGATCTTCGGATACAGCTTCATGGTGTTCTCCGGCATCGCCATCGGCTTCATGGGTTGGGGCGTGTGGGCCCACCACATGTTCGTGTCCGGCATCGGCCCGATCTCGGTCATCGCCTTCTCGTTGTCCACGATGTTCATCGCCGTACCTACCGGCGTGAAGATACTCAACTGGCTCGCCACGCTTTGGGGCGGCCGCCTGCGGTTCACCACGGCGATGCTCTTCGCCGTGGGTGTGGTGTCGATGTTCACCATCGGCGGTCTGTCGGGTGTCACCCACTCGATCGCGCCGGCCGACACCCAGCAGACCGACACCTACTACATCGTGGCTCACTTCCACTACGTGATCTTCGGTGGAGCGCTTCTCGGATTCTTTGCCGGCTTCTACTTCTGGTGGCCCAAGATGTTCGGCTACCTGCTCAACGAACGGATCGGCAAGTGGAACTTCTGGCTCCAGATCGTGGGCTTCAACGTCACCTTCGGGCCCATGCACATACTCGGGCTCCAAGGCATGAGTCGGCGTATCGACACCTACGATTCGGGCTTCGGATTCGAGCTGTGGAACTACATAGCGACGCTGGGCGTATTCGTCATCGCGGCGGGCATCGCGATCTTCTTCTGGAACATCTATTACAGCCACAAGCAATGGAAGGCCGACGGCAAGCCGAACCCAGGCCCCGACCCCTGGGACGCTCGAAGTCTCGAGTGGATGACCGCCTCGCCCACCCCTGAGCACAACTTCGATGAGGAGATCACCGTCGAGGGTCTCGACGAGTTCTGGCATCGCAAGTATGGCTACGACGAGGATGGCAACGTGGTGCGCGTCGCCGAGACCGAGGACGTCACCCACGACGGTTCGGCGACCGACGTGCATCTGCCGTCACCCAGCTACTACCCGATCATCCTCGCACTCGGACTACCGATCATCGCCTACGGATTGATCTTCACGCTCTGGCTCTGTATCCCTGGCGCCGCGCTGCTGGTGTGGGGCATGGTCGGCTGGATCTTCGAACATCCCGATGATCCCAATGCCGCTCACGACCATCACGACGATCACGACGACGACCCCGATGCGCTTGAGAGTGGCGACGATTCGGCCGGTGAGCTGGAAGCCGGCGATGGCGTCGATGTCGAGGAGACCGCCAATGTCTGATGCAACGCTGGTCGCCGACGACGTAGAGCACGACGATCACGGCCACATGGAAACGAACACCGGCATTTCGAACAACAAGCTCGCAATGTGGCTGTTCCTCGCGTCCGACTGCCTCTTGTTCGGCGCACTGATCTCCACATTCCTGCTCTACCGAACGAACATCTCCGACAACACGCCGTTCGAGGGGCCCGGCGACGTGTTCGACATCCCGTTCACGTCGCTCAGCTCGTTCGTACTCCTCATGAGCTCACTCACGATGGTGCTCGCATTGTCGGCCGTGAACCGGGGCGACGAGCGCAACGGCCGCATCTGGCTGCTCACGACTGCGTTCCTCGGCATGGTATTCATCGGCGGTCAGGTGTACGAGTTCACGATCTTCCGGGCGGAGGGCCTGGGCTACTCCACAAACACGTGGACGTCGGCCTTCTACACCCTCACCGGATTCCACGGCGTGCACGTCAGCGTCGGCATCCTGATCCTGCTCGGCACCGTCTTCGGGACGCGCAAGTCGGGTCTCACGAAAGACAAGGCCGAGAACGTCGAGATCGTGGGCCTGTACTGGCACTTCGTCGACATCGTCTGGGTCATCATCTTCACCGTGATCTACCTGATCCCGGTTGGCTAGGAGAACGGCAATGAGCGTTACCGATCACACCGTCGACGAGGCGCATGACGACCACGACGATCACGGACATCCGACCGATCGCAAGTACGTCAACATTGCGATTCTTCTCGGCGTGCTCACGGCGATCGAGATTCTGCTGTTCGTATTCGAGGACGATCTCGGTGGTGCCATCGTCAAGACGGGCCTGCTCGGGCTGATGGCGATCAAGTTCTACATCGTGGGTGCGTTCTTCATGCACCTGAAGTTCGACAACAAGGTCCTCACCCAGCTCTTCGTGTTCGGCTTGATCCTGGCGGTTGTTGTGTACATCGCCATGCTTTCGACCTTCGAGCTCTGGAACTCGGGGATATCGGACCCCGGTCTGCCCGGAGACGGCTGATGCTCGCGGCCGTCAATCCCTGGGAGTGGCGGCCACACCCCGAGGTCTGGCTGCTCGTGGCCGCCATCGTTGGAATGGGTTTCTATGTAACGCGGGTGATCGGACCAAAGGCTGTCGCCGCCGGCGAACCGATCGTGTCGACGCGACAGCGTCGCTATTTCGTGATCGGTGTCGTCGTGTTGCTGATCGCCGCCGATTGGCCGATGCACGACATCGCCGAGCGGTACCTGTACTCGGTCCACATGTTCCAGCATCTGCTGATCACGTTCTTCATCCCGATCTTCTTCCTTCAGGCCACTCCGGAATGGCTTGCCCGGCTCGTGCTCGGTGGTGGCGATCAGGAGCGCACGCTTGTGGGCAAACTCGCGAAACCACTGGTCGCCGGCGTCATCTTCAATGCGTTGGCTGCGCTCACTCACTGGAACGGAATTGTCCAACTCTCGGCCGATTCCGGGCCGTTCCACTACGGCATCCACCTCGTCATGTTCGCCTCGGCGCTTCTCATGTGGATGCCGGTGCTCGGACCGCTCCCCGAACTGCGCTTGTCGCCTCCCGGTCAGATGATCTATCTGTTTCTGATGTCGATCATCCCCACGATCCCGGCGGGTTGGCTCACCTTCGCCGACAACGTCGTATACCCCGCCTACGACATCTCCGACCGGCTTTGGGGTATCGGTGTGATCGCTGATCAGCAGGCCGCAGGTGCGGTCATGAAGATCATCGGCGGGTTCTTCCTGTGGAGTCTGATCGCGGTCCGTTTCTTCCGATGGTCGGCAGAGCAGCGGGCCACCGATCTCAGCCGGCGGATCGTTCGAGGTCCGGTGCCCGACGAGGCGCATTCCTCATCGGCTTCGGGGTCGCTCACCTTTGAGCAGGTCGCGGAGGAGTTCGATCGAACCGAGCCAAGCCGCGTCGAACCCTGAACTCAGTTCAGGTATACGACCGCCATCATCACGGTTCCGGCCACCCCGAGCGTCTGGGCCACGCCGATCACCACCCGAGACCATCGGCGCATCTCGGGCGCGTCGGTTGGTTCACGAGCGGTGAGCTGGGCGGCGACGAGCACGAGCAGCACCATCAACGGGATCGCCAAACCGAGATGTCGGAACTTGGCGTTCGACACGAACGGTTGGATGGCCAGAAGTGCAAGCGACCCCCGGCCCAGAAAGGACACGAACAACGAACTGGCGTCGGCGTGCACGGGGAACGGGCGAAGCATCACCCACACGACCGCGAGAATCAGTACATACCAGAGCACCGTGTGGAGCACGATCAGCGCCGTGTGAGCGGTGGTCGACTCACCCGAATCGGCTCGTAGGTCGCGGTACTGGTGAAGGAACGTGAGGGACCCGTCGAGAAATGTCTCCACCTCACGGTCGGCCCGTTGCCAGTAGTCGTCGAAGGACACGAGGTCGAGTTGCTCGCGCCGAATGGTGCGAAGTGCGTCGGCGTAACCGAGGTCGTCGGAGACTTGCCGTTCCTGTGCGTATCGTTCGATGTCGCGGAACCCTGTACCGCCGGCGGCCGCGTCGAGGTCGCTGGGGTTCGAGAAGGCGTGAATCGCATTGGCGTCGATGCTCAGCGTCGTGAGCACGAGGGCGTCGTTCTCGCGACTCGCCGCAACCGACCATGGCGCGATCACAATGAGGCCCATGGCGATGAACACACCGGCGCCGACGATTGCCGCCGATGCCGTGCCTCGACCGCGGTCGGCGCGGCCGTGGATGGCCACCATCGCCATGGCGGCGACTGCGGCCAGCTGGAGAACGAGCGGTGGCCGGAAGTAGACGGCGATCCCCAGCAAGAGACCAGCGAGTGCCATATGTCCGAACGTCGCGTTTTCGTCGAGGACCGCACCCAAAACGATGAGCAGCATGATCACGAGAAGCTTCGAGCCGATCGCCTCGCCCCATACGGCAAAGGACTGGGCCGCCGCGTCCGGGAAGATGCCCACGATCGCGATGAACGCCAGGCCGATGGCGGCGCCGAATCGCCGTGCCGCCAGCCAACCCGCTACCAACAGAAGCGCCAGGTCGACCGTGCCCAGCCAGAGCCGCACCATGTCGATCTCGCGCGTGAGCCAGCGAATCGGCGTGACCAGAATCATGGGCCCCGGCATCCACCACGCCCGATTCACGATCCCCTGCAGTTCGTTTCCATTTGTTCGGCGTTCGAGCACGCGAATGATGAATCGGGATCGATCGACGAAGTAGTCCTCGTCACCGACCAGAGGCACGTGCCGCATCACCAGAAACCACATCAGCATGCGCCACACGACCACGGCACCGACCACGATCATCACCGTTCGCCGTGTGACGTGTTGATCGAGAAGAGCGGATCGAGATGCGGTCACGTCACGAAGACCGCCACCGTCACGACGAGGAACACGCCGCATCCGATCTGGATCGCCCGACCCGCCGCCCGGGCCCATGGATGAAACCGCATCCGGTCGTCGACCGGATCATCGATGCCGATCCCGGCGACAGTGATCAGTGCAACGAGCACTATGAGCGGGAGTATGGCCCCGATGTGACGGAATTTGGCATTCGAGAGCCACGGCTGGATCATCGCCGCTGGGATCGCGATCCGGGCCAGGATTCCCGTGAATGCTGTTCCGTGCCAGAGCGACGTGGGGCGCACGAGAGCCCAGAGCGCGGTGAGCGCGACGGGATACCAGAACGCGACGTTCATCCAATGGAGCAGTCGGAATCCACCCACGAAATCGGCCGCCGGGGCAATCTCGGGGTCGCGAGTGAGAATCAGCTCATACCGTTCGAGGAAGCTCTCGTCTTCGGAGAGGTAGCTTGTGATCTCCGTGTCGGCCCGATCGAGGTACTCGCGGATGGACACGTTGGCCATGAACTCGCCTCGCGTGTTCGCCAACGCGTCGACGTAACTCTCGCCGGTGTCACGCATTCGTTGTCGCAGGTACGCCTCGATCTGGCCGAAGTCGTCGCTCCCGATCACCCGCTCGAGGTCCTCGGGATCCGAGAACGCCTGGATCAGATTCACGTCCACGGTGTTGGTGGTGAGCACGAAACCGCCGCTGTTCTGGGAAACCTGGATCGACCAGGGGAGTAGCAGTCCGAGAACGACGAGGATCACCGTGACACCTGCGACTGTGGCATGGCGAAGTCGAACGCCGTCGCGGCGACCCCCCAGGACGAGGACGATCGCCACTGCCACCGCTCCCGCTTGGAGCAGGAACGGCGGGCGAAGGTAGATCGCCCACGCCACGAGCGCGCCGATCGCCGCGCTCGTGACCAGCGTGCGGGCACGCGTCCATGCCGCGTGGTCGCGCAGCAACAAGACAGTGAGCAGGAACGCCAGGATCAGCACCTTCGACCCGTGGGCCTCGCCCCAGAGGGTGAACGATTGTGTGGCGGGATCGGGCATGAAGCCGATCACGAGCAGATACCCAAGCGCCACCTTTCGACCGAACATTCGACTCACCACAAAGGTGGTGACGGCGAGGAGGCCGAGATCGACCGTTCCCTGCCACAGCCTGAGCAGCCCGATGTCGTTCGTGAGTCGTCGAGCCGGCAGCAGGTGGCCGATTGGGCCGGGCATGAACCATCCCTTGGCCACGATGCGGTCGAGCGCCGTCTCGGCTTCGGCCACGCCGCGAATCCATCGATGGGTGATGCTCGCTCCCCGGTGGTAGTACGCCTCGTCGCCAGTGAGCGGGATGAGCCGCATGTAGAGCGCCCACAAGAGGAATCTGTACGCCGCGACGGCGGCGAAAACGAGAGCGAATACGCGGCGCGGGTGCGCTCTCGCCCTCGCGATCATCAGGCCCAGGTCTGCGCCGCGGTGGCGAGACCCTCGATCGTGGCCCGGACCGGCTCGGTCGGCTCGAGCCCCGGTGAGTCAGCCCACGAGCCCGCCTCGAAGTTCCACCTCAACGCGGGCGGCAGCTCGACCTGGATACCGCCGCTCGTGGAGAGATTCGCCGGGTTTCGGTGGTGGACACCTCGCAGCTCTCGCGGGATCTTCTTCAGGTCGGTGATCACTGGGAAACGGTCGTCGAGACGCCGCCGAAGGTGCTGTCCGACGTGTTCCGCCAACTCACGATTACCGCCGCCGATCAGGACGTGTTGTTTGTCCATGTCGCGGCCATAGCCGTGCACGGTGCACACCGTGTGTACATGATCGAAGATCCGGGCAAGAACCGACGACTCCCTGGGTGTCACTCGCGTCGACGGAATGTGCAGTGGCCGTTCTTCAGGTTGGTCGATGTGGTACACCGACGCGTTCGCCAAGGCGGCTGCCGCGACGGCGATCATCGAGGTGACGCGTTCGACCGGCCCGCCGTGATACGCCAGGAACCCGAACGGTCCCCGGAGCTCATGGTGCTCGGTCACACCGGGCTGACCGAGGACTTCGGCGAAGGTCATGCCACCGCTGTTGTCCATGCGCGACTCAGCTCGGGGCGGGCACGCTGTCGAAACCGCAGAACGGGCGAAGCACCTCGGGGACCGAGAAGGAGCCGTCGGCCTGCTGGTAGTGCTCCATGAGGAAGAGCAGCGTGCGCCCGACGGCACAGGCGGTTCCGTTGAGCGTGTGGACGAAGCCGGACTCGCCCTCGCCCTTGTAGCGAGTGCCGAGGCGGCGGGCCGAATAGTCGGTGTAGTTCGAGCACGACGTGAGTTCGCGGTACGCGCCCTCCGACGGCAACCAGACCTCGCAGTCGTACTTCTTCGCGGCCGGGTTTCCGAGGTCGCCGGCGGCCACGTTGATCACCCGGTAGGGAAGTTCGAGCGCATCGAGGATTTCGCGTTCGATCTCGAGCAGGAGTTCGTGCTCTTCCCAGCTCTTTGCCGGGTCCGACCAGATGAACATTTCGACCTTGTCGAACTGATGGACGCGGAAGATGCCGCGAGTGTCTTTTCCGTAGGTTCCTGCCTCGCGTCGGAAACACGACGAGAACCCGGCATAGCGGATCGGGAGGTCGGTGGCGTCGAGTCGCTCGCCGCGATGTAGGCCGGCGAGCGCGATCTCCGACGTACCGATGAGATAGAGCTCGTCGGCCGTCACGTCGTAGACCTGGTTTCGATCGGTCGGGAAGAACCCGGCGTCGATCATCATCTGTTCTCGAACGAGAACCGGCGGAATTGTGGGGATGAAGCCGCGGCCGACGAGCTTCTGCATCGTCCACTGCACGAGAGCGAACTCGAGCAGTACCGCTTCTCGGTGGAGATAGGCGAAGCGGGAGCCGCTCACGTCGGCGCCCTTTTCGTTGTTCACCCATCCCATTGCGGCGCCGAAGTCGGCGTGGTCAAGCGGTGGGGCTGGAGGCGTGTCACCGGTGGTCGTGAGGAGTTCGAAGTCCTCCTCGCCGCCGCCGGGAACCGATTCGTGGGCCGGGTTCGGAATCGTGAGGGCGAGGGTGCGGACATCGGCCTCGAGTATGTCGAGCTCGGCTTCCTTTGCTTTGAGCGCTGCCTTGACTTCGTTGGCGGACTCGATCTTCGCCGGCCGCTCCTCGGGAGCGGCCTGGCCGATCGCCTTCGATACGGCGTTCGATTCTCCGCGCAGCGCTTCGACCTCGGTCATGAGTGCTCGCCGGGAGGCGTCGGAGCTGGACAGCCGATCGAGATCGTCGGGCTCGGCTCCTTTGAGGATGGCACCGTCGCGATACGCGCGTTCGTCGAGTCTGCGGAGGTCGATCACGGCATCGACGCTACCGCCCGCAGCGCGACCACCGGTGGCTGCCAGGGTGGTTGCCCAAGGGTGGTCGAGCGGCGATCATGGCAGGCGTGAGCACTTCACGAACAATTCGTTTCGAAGCCGACGCCGCGGGCCCGGCCGACGCGATTGAAACCCTCCGACTCTTTCCGCCCGGAACACTGGGCGAGGTGTCGGTGGAGGCTGTCGAGTCGGTCGAGGGAACGGCCGTCGTTGTTGTAGCGCCCGGGCGCCTCCGAGTGCGCGAAGGCGACCGCCCGAACGAGGTCGAGGTCGAGGTCGAGTCCTGGTCGGCCGATGCCAGCGCCTTGCGGGCAACGTTCGATGCGCTGTGCACTCTTGTCGCCGATCCGGAACGCCGACGGATCCACAGCGGCGGCCCATCGGGTACGACGTCGAATGATCGAGCGGGCTCGCTCGCGGCTTCGCTTCCCGAGGGAGTCGAACGGGTGGCCGATCTTCGGATGGCCGTTCGCTGCATCGACCTGACGACGCTCGAGGGCGACGACACTCCGGGCCGCGTGCGCGCGTTGTGTGCGACGGCGCTCCGACCCGATCCAGCCGACCCGACGGTGGGCCCGACCGCGGCGGTGTGTATTCACCCGTCGCTGGTCTCGCTCGCCGCGGAACTGACCGAAGAGAGCGATGTTCGAGTCGCGAGCGTCGGTGGGGCCTTTCCGACCGGGCTGTCGTCGCTCGACGTGAGAGTGGCCGATGTTGTGTCGGCGCGCGCCGACGGCGCCGACGAGATCGACATCGTTCTCAACCGGTCGGCCTTCCTCTCGGGCGACCACGAGCTGGCCGAGCGGGAGCTACGCAGCCAAATCGAGGCTGCGGGCGGTGCCCATGTGAAGGTGATCATCGAGGTGGGCGAGTTGTCGACCGACGATGCGATCGCCACCGCGACACGAATGGCGATCGCCGCCGGCGCACATACGGTGAAGACGTCGACGGGGAAGACGGCCGTGAACGCAACACCCAGAGCTGTGCTCGTGATGGCGGAGGAGCTCGCAAAACACCACGCCGACACCGGCGAGGTTGTTGGTATCAAGATCGCGGGCGGCGTCCGCACCGCGGATGACGCGCTTGGCTACCTGGCGATCGTGCGACACACACTGGGCCAGGCCTGGATCGACCCGACGCGGTTCCGGTTCGGCGCTTCGAGCCTGCTCGGTGCCGTGGTGGCCGAGCTCGCCATGGTCGAGGATCGTTAGGCGCTCACGTCAATTCATCGAGTCGGGCGGGGCCGAATGCGCCCGGAATCAGGTCGGCGATCGTCACGATTTCCGGGCCGGCATCAACAAGCATGTCCGCTTCGCCGGCCTCACTCAGCAGCTGACGGCACCGGCCGCAGGGCGTGAGGGGCACGCCCTGATCCGTTCGAACGCAAACGGCCACGAGGTCGTCGACACCGTCGGCGTGCAGGGCCGACACGAGACCGCATTCAGCGCAGAGCGTGAGGCCGAACGATGCATTCTCGACGTTGCAGCCCACGATCACCCGCCCGTCGCTCGTGAGGCCCGCGGCGCCGACTCGCAGATTGGAGTACGGCGCATGGGCGCGACCAGCGACATCAACGGCCGCTTCTCGCAGTCGCTCCCACGGAATGTCGGATGCCGGCGCCATCAACATGTTCTAGCCGCAGTTGGCTAGTGCTTGTACATCACCGGAACCTTCGTCAGCTTCGGGTCGTCATCGTCGATCGGCACCCGCACCTCGAGTATGCCGTTCTCGTATTCGGCCCGAACCCGGTTCGTGTCTGCGCCGGTCGGAAGTGTGGTCGAGCGACGGAACGTGCCGTACCGGAACTCCGAGCGGTATCCGGCCTCGGTTCGCTCCTCCTCCCTCTCTTCTCGCGTCCCGTGGATTGTCAATGTGTTGCCGGAGACCGACACGTCGATGTCGTCTTCGTCCAACATGCCGGGGAGCTCGGCGCGCAGGACGAGTTCATCGTCGTCGCGGAACTGTTCCATTCGCATGGAGTCGATGTTGGCGATCGTGCGTCGGAAGGTGTCCGGCATCCAGCGACCCAGCGAGGCCGGCCAGTGGTCGAACCACTCATCCAATCCCGACGACGTCGATCCCGGGTCACGTACGTCGATCTCGGTCTTGTCCGCTGTTGGCGCTCGATCGTTCTTCTCGATGGTCGAGCCCTGTGATTCCTTGCTCATCGCGTGCTCCTTGGATTCGACGGGGACGCGTCGGGTCGACACGTCCCTCGCCCTCATTGGAATCGAGCCGAGTGGCGGACGGTAGGGCCGAACGTCTGGCTGGTCAGGCTGCGAAGAGCTCGATCCGATGGCCCTCCGCGCCTCCGGTCACTCGTCTCGCATCACGGCGACGTCGTGGGGGTGGCTCTCGCGCAGGCCCGACTGTGTGATCTGGACGAGCCGGGTGCGAGTGCGCAGCTCGTCGATGTCGGCCGCACCGGCGTATCCCATACCCGAGCGGAGTCCGCCCACCATCTGACCCACGAGATCGGCGATTGACCCGGCGTACCGGACGCGAGCTTCGACCCCCTCGGCCACATGTTTGCCGGGTGTCTGGCCAGTTCCGTACCGATCGGCTGCCCGGCCCCGCATGGCGCCGGCTGAGCCCATGCCCCGGTACGTCTTCCACATCGCACCGTCGACGAGCTCGAGGTCGCCCGGTGCCTCGTCGGTACCAGCGAGCAGGTTGCCCACCATGACCGCGTTCGCGCCCGCAGCGAAACACTTGACGATGTCGCCAGAGGTCACGACACCACCGTCGGCAATGATCGGGATTCCGTGGCTGGCTGCGGTGCGGGCGGTCTCGTGGATGGCGCTCATCTGAGGCATACCGGCACCGGCAACGATCCGTGTCGTGCAGATGCTGCCAGCACCCACCCCCACCTTCACCACATCGGCGCCGGCTTCGACCAGAGCATCGACTCCTTCAGCTGTGACCACATTGCCGCCGACGACGACGATCTCCGGCCAGCCCTTCTTGATTGTCCGAACCGCGTTGATCACACCAGCGGTGTGACCGTGTGCGGTGTCGATGACGAGCATGTCGACACCGGCGTCAGCGAGCGCTTCGGTGCGCTCGGCCGTGTCGGTCACGCCGATCGCCGCACCAACTCGCAGGCGACCGGCGGGGTCGAGGGTGGCGTTGGGCTTTTCGATTCGTTTGTCGATGTCCTTGACGGTGATGAGCCCGACGAGAAGGCCACCATCGTCGACCAGTGGGAGCTTCTCGATGCGCCACTTGTGGAGAACTGCCTTGGCGTCTTCCAGCGTGGTGCCCGCGGGGGCGGTGATCAGGCGCTCGTGGGTCATGAACTCGGTGACCGGCTTGTTGAACTGGTCGGGAGTGCAGAAACGGATGTCTCGGTTGGTGAGAATTCCCACAAGCCGACCATCGGCCTCGCAGATCGGCACGCCGCTGATCTTGTGGGTTGCCATGAGATTTTCGGCGTCTTGAAGGCTCGCCGTTGGCGGCAGCGAGATCGGATTGCTGATCATGCCTGATTGCGCCCTCTTCACGAGGTCGACATGCTCCGCCTGCTCGGCGGCCGAGAGGTTTCGATGCAGGATGCCAATGCCACCTTCGCGCGCCATCGCCACGGCCAAAGGCGCCTCGGTGACGGTGTCCATCGCGGCCGACAGCAGCGGCACCCGAAGCGAGATGTCGCCGAGCTGCACCGAGGTGTCGACGTCGTCGGGGAGCACTTCGCTGTATCCCGGAACCACAAGGAGATCATCGAACGTGAGCGCGCGCGAGCCCGCGAACACGTCGGAGTTGAGATCGGCCCGGTCAGCTGCTCCGCTCATGGGTCAAACCTAGCGGCCCCTCACGCCGAACGGGGGCGCCCGATCCGCACCTCGACGCCTTCGCTCCAGTGGATCAACGGTGAGCCTTCCGGTCGCGGGAGCCCGGCTGCGCTGATCAATTCGTCGTCGAGATGCATGAGTGTTGCGCGTCGAAGCGGCCACGGATCGTGGTCGACCGGCGCGTACAGCAGCCGGTCGCGAAAGGTCGAGTAGAGGCCCCATCGCGCCGTGAGGAACACCTCGAGATCCGACTGCTCCTCGAGCTCGATGGATTCGCCGACGTGCACCGCGCTTGCATGACAAGCTCCCCGGGGGCCGGGCCACCTCCGTGTCGACCGATACGTCCAGACCGGTCCTGCGCCCGTGGCGTCCATCTCGGCCCAGTAGTAGGGGAGCCCGTAGGTGGCCCGGGCGACGGCGGTAGCGGGGAGCCGGCCGGCTTCGAGTGAATGGAACCACACGCCCGGAGTTCCGTCGGGGCCGTGAACGTACGTGCGCACGTTCGTTTCCGGGAACGAGCCCTGCCGCGGGATCGGAATGCCACGCGGGAGCAGGACCTCCATCTCGAATGGCACGAGGCCGACCCATGCCGCGCCCTCGTATGTGTCGACCATAAGGCCCGCAGGAAGGAGGCGTTGGACGTCGGCCGGTTCGTATTCGTAATGGATGAACGAGAGGTTTCGCCACCACATTCGCAGTACTTCGCGGCGTACGTCGTGCGGCGAGATCGCGGTCATGCGAGGCGAATCCCAACGAGGGCAGAGGCGATTCCAGCTGCGAGGGTGGCAGCGGCGTAGGCCACGGCGTCACGCCGTCGGCCCTCCCGTGCGATGCACTCGAGCTGGCTTACGAAGCTCGAGAAGGTGGTGAGCGCGCCGATGCCCGCAACTCCGACGATCAGCTGCGATTCCGAGCCGGCCTCGTGGAGCAGTCCCAGGAGAAACGCCCCGATCACGTTCACGGCGAACGTACCGATGAGCGCCCGCGTGAAATCAGGTCGGACGCCATTGGCGGCCATACGGATCACCGCACCACCAGCGCCCGCCACGACGAACAGCGCGGGAGTCATGCGGCCTCGCCGACGCGCTGAATGGCGAGCCCGCGTACGAGGACGTATGCGCCGAGGCCAAGTGTCATCGACAACACGAGATACCAGCCAGCGTCCAGGCCACGAGAGTCGTCGGAGAGTGTGACTACATCGACAGCGAGTGTCGAGAACGTTGTGAGCCCGCCACAGAATCCGGTTCCGAGAAGCGCGATCGCTCGGTCGGTCGCCCCCGGTCTCAGAACCGCGGCGAGAAGCGCACAACCCAGCACGTTCACAACGATCGTCGCCCAGGGGAAGTCGGTGCTGATCGCTTCGCCGACGAGCCAGCGCCCGGCGGCTCCCACCGCGCCACCCGCCCCAACAACGAGCGCCGTCTGGATGTGGCCCGTGCGTGTCACGTCGCAACGGTACCGGGTGCGAGACTCTCGGGATGGACCTGTCCGACGCCAGATTCGAGTACGACGCGGATCCACTCGACCCAGCCTCATTGGCCGATGACCCGATCGTTCAATTCGGCCGATGGCTCGACGACGCGATGAACTCCGGCGATCCTGAGCCCTACGCCACCGTCTTGTCCACCGTGTCCGCCGAAGGCGTGCCGCGGGGACGCAACGTGCTCCTGCGCGGCTTCGATCCCGACGGGTTCGTGTTCTTCACGAATCACGACTCGGCGAAGGGTCGGGCACTCGATACGACAGGCGTTGCCGCGCTCACCTTTCACTGGGCGGTACTCCATCGCCAGGTCCACGTCGAAGGAACCGTTGGCCGCGTCTCGCCGGCCGAGGCCGACGACTACTTCGCGAAGCGACCGCGCTCGAGTCAGCTCGGCGCCTGGGCCAGCGCCCAGAGTGAGCCGCTCGCTGATCGGGCCGAACTGCTCTCGGCGTTGGCCGCGGCCGAAGCGAGATTCGAAGGGATGGAGGTTCCGCGCCCCTCGTTCTGGGGCGGCTACAGGGTCTCACCCCGCGAAGTCGAGTTCTGGCAGGGTCAGCCGAGTCGGCTTCACGACCGAATGCGATACCGCCGGCACGACGGACTCTGGACGCGGACGCGGCTCAACCCCTGACCAGAAATGTCGCGCGCAGGTCGTC
>JBPCTR010000081.1:0-15061 GCA_051011575.1 Acidimicrobiales bacterium
CTGCTGCAGGGCCCGGTGACCTACGAGGAGATGCGCCACTACGCCGACGTCGCCCCCTCTCCCCACAGCCGCATCGGCCACGCCATCTTCCCGAAGGCGATCGTGGGTGAAACCTCCTGGCTCACCGAACTCGAGAAGCGGGTGAACGCCACGCTCGCTCACCTTCCCATGCTGCGAATCACCGGCATGAAGGACGTGCCCATGACCACCAAGGCGTTCCTGGCCAAGTGGGACGACATGTGGCCGAACGCCACGAAGCTCGATCTCCCCCGCGCCGGCCATTTCTGGCAGGAGGACGAACCCGAATCTGCCGCCACCGCCATCATCGCTGCCTACTCCACCACTTCTTCTGACCGCAACCAACCCACCCAGCCCCGAAAGGCGCCAACCATGTCCAACAACAGCTTGTTGATCACCCTTGCCCAGCCCAACCCCGAAGAGGTCGAGACCTTCCACTCCTACGTGCAGGCCTCGACCGATCTCGCCCTCGATGCAGGCGCCGAGGTCTCGTCCCGCTTCGGCGTGCGTCACATCCATGGCGACGCCCCGGCGGTGATATTCGGTCTGGCCACGTTCCCCAACGCCTCGGCCGTGTCCGACGTGTTCGACAGCGACGAATACCAGGCATTGGTACCGGCACGAGAGGCCAGCCTCGATGCCGTGAACGCCTACGTCGTCGACGAACCCGCGCTCACAGAACTGCCCGACCTCGATGGCGACGCCGTTTACCTGGTCACGGTCGCCGCGCCCAACCCGGACAACAAGGCCGATCTCGCGACCTATCAGCAGATCGTGGGTCCGCTTTCGGCAAGGCACGGTGCGATGCCTGTTGCGCAGCTTCCGGTCGCCGGTCAGCCGGTTGGTGACACTCCGGCCGCCTTCGTGGCGATCGCCCAGTTCCCTTCCGCCGATGCGGTGCAGGAATTCTTCGACGACGAGGACTACCAGGCCGTGGTCGACGTTCGCGACCGCGCCCTCCGCTCGCTCAACCTCTACGTCAGCTCGAACTGACCGCAACTCGCCAAAGAAAGGAAACAGCCATGACCATCAACGCAACGACCAGCCGCACCATCAACGCCCCGCAGGAGGTGGTGTGGGCGATACTCGATGACTTCCCCCGTATTTCGGCGTGGAGCGCCGGCATCAAGAACAGCTATACGACCGGCGATGACGCCAAGGAAACCGGCGTAGGTGCCGAACGCCGCTGCGAACTCGGAGGCAAGAAGATCCTCGACGAACGAATCGCTGCCTACACGCCGGGCGAGAGCATGACCATCCACGTCTGGAACGTGGAGGGCCTGCCCCTCAAGTCAACGAAGGCTTCGTTCTCCCTGCGGTCGACCGGCAACGGCACCACCGAAGCCACGATCAACGCCGAGGTGGAACCCAAGATCCCAGGTTTCATGCAGGCGATCATGCGGCCCGTGCTCTCGAAGGGAATCGCCAAGAACTTCAGCGGCCTGCTCGATGAGCTCGCCGCCGAAGCCGAGGCCCGCGTCACGGTGTGAGATATGCGAGCGTCTCGGCTTCGGACACGACGTCGGCGTACTTGGCGTCGAGATCGAACAGGTTCGCCTCGTGCACACCCTGATCTCTGTCGCCGACGGCCTCCCGTACGACGATCGGCACAAAACCGTGCTGGCAGGCATCGAGCGCCGTGGCCCGTACGCAACCACTCGTCGACACACCGGCGTGAATGAGCGTGTCGATGCCCAACGATGTGAGTGTCGAGGCGAGCGACGTTCCGAAGAACGCCGACGCGTATTGCTTGGTGATCACGATCTCACCGTCGAGCGGCGCAAGACCAGGCCCCGGCTCTGCCAGGGGATTCCCCTCGACGAAGCACTTGAGGGCGTCGACCTTGCGGAAGAACACGCCACCGTTGGCGCCACCGGGTTGGTACTCGACTCGCGTGTGGACGATCGGTATGCCAGCAACTCGGGACGCCTCCAACAGGCGCACCGACGACGCCCGCGCATCCTCGACTCCGGCGTACAACGGCGAGCCCTCATCGAGGTAGGCATGGCAGAAGTCGATGACCACGAGCGCCGGCCGATCTCCGAACCCAAGCCGCTTCGCGAAGCCTGCGGCCTTGTAGTCGCTGTCGAGTTCGGCGGGCTCACTCATCAGCTGCCTGCACGATCCCCTGATCGACCAGTTTGTCGATGGCGTCCTCGTCGAGATTGAGGATGTCCTTCAAGACCTCCACGTTGTGTTCGCCGAGGCGCGGCCCCGACCAGCGCACCTCGCCGGGCGTGTCCGAGAGCTTCGGTACCACGTTCTGCATCGGGATCTCGCCGAAATCGTGGCTGTCGATCCATTTGATCGAGTCGCGGGCGGCGAAGTGCTCGTCGGCGAGCATCTCGGGAGCGCGGTACATCCGACTGTTCGGAACACCGTTCTCCCTGAGGAGCACCTCCAGCTCGTCGCTCGTGAAGTCGATCGACCATTCGGCGATCAGATCGTCGAGTTCGGTCTGGTTCTCGCCCCGGGCGAGGTGGGTGGCGTACCGCGGGTCAGTCCCAAGCTCCGGTCGACCCATCGCCTCTGCGAGCCGGCGCCACACCGTGTCCTGATTGCCCGAGATCAGATGCAGGCCGTTGCCCTTCGTCGGGTAGATGTTGGCCGGTGCGATGTTCGGGATCAGTGACCCTGTGCGTTCCCGAATGAACCCCGCAACGTGGTACTCGGTCAGCAGCGATTCCATGACCGCCAGCACCGACTCGTAGAGCGCAGCATCGATGACTTGGCCCTTCCCGGTTCGTTCCCGGGCGTGGATGGCGCTGAGCGTGCCGATCGTGGCGAACATCGCCGTGAGGGTGTCGCCGATGCTGATGCTCGTGCGACTCGGTGGACGCTCGGGGTCGCCGGTCGTGTACCGAATGCCGCCCACCGCTTCGCCGATCGCGCCGAAACCCGGCTGCGCGGAATTCGGCCCGAACTGTCCCCAACCGCTCACCCGCGTGATGACGAGGCGGGGGTTGATCGTGTGCAGCGTTTCCGGGCTGAGCCCCCAACGTTCCAGCGTGCCCGGCCGGAAGTTCTCGACCAGGACGTCGGCTTCCTTGACGAGCAGGCGAATCAGCTCCTGGCCCGCAACCTCCCGAAGATTGACCGTCACCGACTTCTTGCCACGGCCCACGACCGGCCACCAGAGCGACCGTCCTTCGGCGATCTCCTGCCCCCAATCGCGCATCGGATCGCCCTTGCCCGGCGGCTCGATCTTGATCACCTCGGCACCATGATCGGCGAGCTGCTGCCCACAGAAGGGCCCGGCGAGCAGGGTCCCCATTTCGATGACGCGGATGTCGCTGAGAGCTCCAGGCATGGTCAAGAGTATGCTCGCCAATCGAATGACCAAGCACGTCCAGATCGTAGAAGTGTCCCCGCGAGACGGGCTACAAGCGGACCCAGCCGATCTCTCCACCGACCAGAAGGTCGACCTGATCACCCGACTCATCGAGGCCGGGCACACCCGTATCGAAGCGGCGAGTTTCGTGAGCCCGGCGGCGGTTCCCAAGATGGCCGACGGCGATGCGGTCATGGCCGCTGTCCCCCGGCCCGACCACGTCACCTACAGCGCGCTCGCCTTCAACCAACGCGGTGTCGATCGGGCGATCGCGGCCGGTGTCGGCGAGGTCACCGGTGTCGTGGTGGCCTCCGAGACGTTCTCCCAGAAAAACCAGAATGCGTCCATCGCCGAGTCGATCGATCGCTGGCGCATGGTCGGCGCCGACGCCCGCGCCGCGGGCCTCCGCACGTCGGTCACCGTCGCCTCCGCGTTCGGATGCCCGTTCGAAGGCCGGGTCGATCCCACCGTCGTCGTCGACATCGCCTCCCAGCTCGCCGACACACAACCCGACGAGCTCGCACTCGCCGACACCATCGGTGTCGCCGTGCCCACCAACGTCGCCGACCTGTTCCGCGTCGTCATCGACGTTGCCCCCGACCCGACGTTGCGGGGCCACTTCCACAACACTCGCAACACAGCGCTCGCCAACATCGCCGCCGCGCTCGACGTGGGCGTCCGCACGTTCGACACCAGCCTCGGCGGCGTGGGTGGCTGTCCGTTCGCGCCGCGCGCGACAGGAAACGTGCCGACCGAGGACGTCGCCTACATGCTCGAGGAGATGGGGTACACAACCGGGCTCGACCTCGACCGGCTGATCCAGTCGACGTCGTGGCTCGAAGAGGTCCTCCAGCACTCCACGCCCGGACTGGTCGCCAAGGCCGGAGGATTTCCGACTCCATGAGCGTCATCGGCGCCCGAGTGCAGCGGGTCGAAGACGACCGCTTCTTGCGGGGTGACGGTCGGTACGTGGCCAACATCGCCCCCGACGATGCCGTAGAGGTGGTGTTCGTGCGCTCGACGCTGGCCCACGGCGAGCTGCTCGAGGTCGATTTCTCCGAGGCGATTGACATGCCCGGCGTGCTCGCCGTCGTCGACAACGAGGCGCTCGGCGCCAATCCGATGCCCGGGCCCGAAGACGGCTTGCCCCGCCCGGTGCTCGCCGTCGACCGCGTGCGTCATGTCGGTGAACCCATCGTGGCGATCGTCGCCGAGACTCGTGCCGCGGCCGTCGACGCCGCCGAGATGGTGGTCATCGACTACGAGCCCTTGGACGCTGTCATCGGGCCGCGCGCCGCCGCGCAACAGCCAACGCTTCTGTACGACAACCTTGCGAACAACACGCTGCCACCGATGATTCCGGCCGCTCCGGTACCCGATTTCTCCGAGTGCGAGGTGGTGATCGAAGCCGAGATCACGAACTCGCGTATGTACGGCGCACCGATCGAAGCTCGGGTCGCAGCCGCACACTGGCACCATGACGACACGCTCACATGCTGGTCATCGACCCAGGGCGCGATTCCGGCGCGGTTCATGCTCGCGGCCACGAGCGGCCTGGCGCAGGAGGATGTCCGGGTGATCGTGCCCGACCTCGGCGGTGGGTTCGGAGCAAAGGTCGGCCCGGCTCGCGAAGAGTGCAGCCTGGGCCACCTGTCCCGGATCGTCGGCCGGCCGGTGCTGTGGGAGGAAACCCGCACGGAGAGCATGCAGGCCATGTGCCACGGTCGGGCGCAGAGTCACACGATCAGGCTGGGCGGCACCCGCGACGGCCACATCACGCACTACCACCTGCACAACATCGTCGACGCCGGCTACACCCCCACGGGAGCCGGCTTCCTACCGATGCTCACGAGCATGGTGGCCCACGGTTGTTACGACATCGACAATGTCGCGTACACGTTCGACTCGGTCGTCACGAATACGTCGACGATCAACGCGTTCCGCGGCGCGGGTCGTCCCGAGGCCATCGCCACGATCGAACGCTCGGTCGACCTCTTCGCCGCCGAGATCGGCATGGACCCGGTCGCGGTGCGCACGCGGAACTTCATTCCGCCCGACGCCTTTCCCTTCGCCACGAAGACCGGGTCCACCTACGACTCGGGCAACTTCGCCGAGGGGCTCCGTCTCGCCACGGAGTTGGCCGGATACGACGAGCTTCGCCGCGAGCAGGCCGCTCTCCGCGCCTCCGGCTCGACCACCCTTCTCGGCATCGGCGTGGCGTCGTTCATCGAGGTCACTGCGCCCGCTCCGGGCCCGCAATCGGAGTACGGATCGGTCACACTCACGAGCGACGGCCGCTTCCAGATCGACGTCGGTTCCACCCCGATGGGCCAGGGCACCGAGACGACGGTCGGCATGCTGGCGGCCGATCAGCTCGGCGTGCCCCTCGACCACATCACGGTTCGCACCGGGGACACGGCCTTTCTGCCCCGCGGTGGCATCACCGCCGGTTCACGCACAACCCAGGTGCTCGGCCCGACCGTCGTCGATGCCGCGGCGAAGATGGTCGACGCGGCGCGAGAAGTTGCCGCCACGGTCCTCGAGGCGTCACCTGGCGACGTCGTGTACGACGTCGATGGTCATCATTTCCATGTGTCGGGAACTCCGTCGATCACCGTCGAGTGGCCCGCCATCGCTTCCGCCTCGGAGGAGCCCCTGAACACCGTCGGCGACTTCGCACAAGAGGCCCCCACATATCCATCTGGCACGAACATCGCCGTCGTCGAGGTCGACACGGTCACCGGCATGGTCGACCTTCTCCGGATCATCGCCGCCGACGACGCCGGCAAGATCATCAACCCGATGCTCGCCGAGGGCCAGATCCATGGCGGCCTCGGCGCCGGGATCGCGCAGGCGCTCTACGAGGAGATCGTGTACGACGAGGACGGCAACCTCCTCACGTCGAACTTCGCGGACTATGCCGTCGTCTCGACAACCGAGGTTCCCATGTTCGAGACGACGCATTACGAGACACCGTCTCCCAACAACCCCCTTGGCGTGAAAGGCATCGGCGAGTCGGGCACGATCGGCTCGACCGTTGCGATTCAGAACGCGGTGCTCGACGCGATCCGCCATCTCGGCGTGAAGCACCTCGACATGCCGATGACCCCCCACAAGATCTGGGCAGCGCTCAAAGAGAGCTGAGCCAGCCCGCCGCGTCGGCGCAGGTGGCGATCCCGCTCACCGTCGCCAGCGAGGCGACCGACGCGTCGTGGGCCTCGTCGCTGAAGGCGGCGCAGCCGTCGCTCAGCACCACCGTGTGCAGATCGAGCACGTGCGCGGCCCGCACGGTCGACGCCACGCCGCCGTTCGTCACGATCCCGGCCACAATCAGCGAGTCCACTCCCAAACGGTCGAGCACGAACTCGAGCCGGCTCGCATGAAACGCCGAGTAGGCCACCTTCTCGACGGTGACATCGATCGACCCGAGTTGGTCCAGCGACGCCTGACCCCAGCTACCCGGAGCGAAGTCGCCTGCGCCGAGGAATGGACGCAGGCGCGCGAGGTGATCCGAGATCATGGGGCCGTTGGGGCCGGGGACGAGCGTGAAGAGGGTTGCCACGACCGGGATGCTGGCCGCGCGGGCCGCATCGGCCACCGGCGCGACCCGTCCCGGCAACTCGGCGATCGCCCGAGAGGTCGCTCCGCCGCGAGCATAGGCACCGTCGGAATGGATGAAGTCGTTCTGGAGGTCGACGAGCAACAGCGCCGTCTTCGTCGGATCGAGCCGATCGACGCCGTTCACCCTGTGGGCTTCACGATGATGTTGCCCAGCGCGTCGACCTCGCCCGAGAAGCCGGGATCGATCACGATCGTGGCGTCGGACTGTTCGAGGATTGCCGGCCCGGCCGCCTTCCAGCCCACCGGCAGCTCGAGCCGGGGCCAGATCCGCGTGTCGTGCCACCCGCCATCGAAGAACACCGGTCGCCGCTCGTGCGCCGGATCGATCCCGCTTTCTGGCGGCGCGAGCGCGCTCGGCTCGATCTTCGGACGCGTGCCGACCACCGTCGTGCGGGCCGACAGAATGCGCACGGAGATGCCGTCGAGTACCTGGCCGTAGGTCGCCCCATACTTCTCTTCGAATCGGGCCATTATCGCGTCGGCGTCGAGCGCCGAGCCGTCGGCGATCGGCACCTGAACCGTGTGGGTCTGCCCCACATAGGACATGTCGAAGTCGACCGACACGGTCACGTCGTCGAGCACCATCCCCGAGTCGTCGAGGAAGCCGCGCACCGCTTCCTCGCTGGCGCGGAGCCTCTCGGCCAACCCGGCGACCTCGGAGGCGCTTTCGAGCGCATCGACGGCGAGGTTCAGCGTCTGGACAACGTCGTGACGCGCGTCGGCGATGGTGCAACCCAATGCACTCGTGACCCCGGGGTATCTCGGCACCAGCGCGGCCGAGAGGCCCACGTCGGCCAGCAGGCCGCACGCGTGCAGCGCACCGGCACCGCCGACGGGCATCGCGACGAAGTCGCCGGGGTCGTGACCTCGTTCGATCGAGACCAGCCGCAGCGCTCCTGCCATCCTGCTCGTCGCGATACGAAGAATGGCTTCGGCAGCGTCCTCGATGGTCAGACCAAGCGGCGTAGCGACATCGCGCTCGACCGCAGCACGAGCCGCGGCGAGATCGAGCCGATCGAGTCCGCCGATCGGGCGATCGCCGTTCACCCGGCCGAGCACGAGGTGAGCGTCGGTCACGGTCGGGCGATCGTTGCCCCGGCCATAACACGCCGGGCCGGGAACGGAACCGGCCGACTCCGGGCCGATGCGCAGGATGCCACCCCCGTCGACCCATGCGAGCGAACCACCCCCAGCACCGATCGTGGAGATCTCGATCATCGGCGTTCGGATCACCAGCCCGTAGTCGACGCTGGTCTGGGTTCCCGACACGACCTCACCGTCCGCGATCACGGCGACGTCGAAGCTGGTGCCTCCCATGTCACAGGTGATGACGTTGGCGTAGCCCGCACCGGCGGCGAGGTGGGCACTGGCGATCACGCCCGCGGCCGGCCCGCTGAGCGCCGTGCGGACAGGCAGCGCTCGCGCCGCGGTCGACGTCATGACGCCGCCGTTCGACTGCACGATGAAGAACCGCCCGTCGAACCCCCCATCCGCGAGCGCCACCTCGAGGCGCTCCACGTAGCCGCCGACCACCGGCTGGAGGTAGGCGTTGAGCGCCGCGGTCGATGTGCGTTCGAACTCTCGAACCTCGGGCAGCAGCTGCACTGCGCTGGTGACGTGCTCGTTCGGCCACACGCTCCGGACGGCCTCCACCGCAACTGTTTCATTGTGGTCGTTCGCGTATGCGTTGATGAACGCGATGCAGCACGCATCGGCGCCGGAGTCGAGCAGCACCTTCGCCTGCTCGATCACATGCGCCGGATCGACCTCGGCGACAATCGACCCGTCGGCCCCGGTCCGCTCGTCGACCTCCAGCCGCCTGTCCCGGTCCACGATCGGCGTGAAGTCGCCCCAGAGGCCCCAGGTGTTCGGGCGATCTCGGCGGCGCATCTCGAGGACGTCGGCGAACCCCGCGGTTGTAATGATTCCCGTGGTGGCACCTTTGCGTTCGAGAAGAGCGTTCGTGCCCACGGTGGTGCCGTGAACGACGGCGCCGATGCGATCGAACGAGTCGACCGCAGCGTTCACACCGGCGAGAAACCCGAGCTCCTCCTCGCCACGGGTCGACGGCACCTTGGCCACCCGAAACTCGCCCGTGGCTTCGTCGATGGCGAACACATCGGTGAACGTGCCACCCACATCGATACCGATCACCGTGGTCGTCACTGGCCGGAGTTCTCGGTCGTATAACCCAGCCGCAGGTCCCGCTCGATCGCGGCGGCGTCTCGTTCCCTCGGATCGCCGTAACCCCCTCCTCCGGGGGACGCGATCCGTATCTTGTCGCCGGTGCGCACGGAGACGTCGACGATCTTCGACGCCAACGGTGGCACGACCTCCTCGCCGTCGATCTCGAAGCTGATCCGGTTCAGCGCCGACGCCTCACCGCCGGCCACTCCCGGCGGGGCGAAGCGTCCCCGATCGCCGAAGGCGAACACCTCGGCTTCGTCGTCGAGCAGTTCGATCTCGTAGTCGGCGCCCAGGCCTCCCCGGTGCTTTCCCCTGCCGCCCGAATCCGGCCGCAGGGCCCACTTCGTGTAGCGGACCGGATACGCCGACTCGAGGATCTCGATCGGCGGGATCGTGGCGGTCGACAGGGGGGCATTGCCGTGCGACAGTCCGTCGCTCACCGGGCTGCCACCCAGGCCGCCACCGTAGAAGGTGAACATGACCCACCGGTCGCCGTTCTCCCGGTGCCCCGCGATCGACAAGGCGTTGATCGTTCCGTAGCTGGAGCCATTGCTGATCGCCGGGTCGGCTTCGGCGAGCGCACCGAAGATGCAGTCCATGATTCGCAGGATGGTCTCGGTGTAGCCGGCCACGGGTCGGGGCCATACGGCGTCGAGCAGCGAGCCGTCGGGCACGATCACCTCCACCGGTTCGAGGCAGCCGGCGTTGGCGGGAACGTCGCGGAAGATGTGTTTGAGCGCGACGTAACACGCAGCGATCGCGGTGCTCTTTGAGATGTTCACCGGCCCCGCCGCGGCCGGAGCCGTTCGGGAGAAGTCGAGCACGAGCCGGTCGCCATCGATGGTGAGGTCGAGCGAAACGCCGATGGGTTCGTCGACCGAGCCGTCGTTGTCGAGGAAGTCATCGATCGAATGGGTGCCGTCCGGTAGCGCCGCGATGTTGCTGCGCATGAGCGTGGCGGCCCGCTCGGTCAGCTCGATGAACGCGGTCTGAATCGTTTCCGCGCCGAACTCGTCGAGCAGGTCCCCGAGCCGCGCCGTGCCCAGCGTGAGCGCATTCATCTGGCCGAAGAGATCTCCATAGGCGTTCGTGGGAACGCGGCTGATCGCACAGATGAGATCGACCACGTCATCGCGCAGGTGACCACCCTCGATCAGCCTGACCGGAGGGATGAGCACACCTTCTTGTGCACTTTCGGTCGCCGACGGGTTGTAGTTGCCCGGCACAGCGCCGCCCACATCGGTGTAGTGGCCGACCGAGGCCAGCCAGCAGAACAGCTCGCCGCCATGGAAGTAGGGCTGCACCAATTTCATGTCGTTCAGGTGGGTGCCCCCGCGGTACGGATCGTTGAAGACCCAGACATCACCTTCCTTGGGGCCGCCATGTTCCGCTGTCTTGTCGATGATCAAACCCACGGCACCCGCCATCGAGCCCACGAAGACCGGCAGACCGGTCGACCCCTGGGCCACCGTCTTGCCGGTGTCCTTGTTGTAGATGCCGTGCGATGCGTCGTGGGCTTCAGCGATGATCGGGTTGAACGCGCTGCGGAACAGCGTCGCATCCATCTCGTCGACGAGTTGTTCGAGGCGCCCCTGAAGTACGGCCAGGGTCACGGGATCGAGTGAGGTCATGCGGATACCACCGAGGTGAGGGGAGCCAGCGTTGCCGAGACCGACGTAGCCAACGCGAGCTCGGCGAGGTTCGAGGTGAGCTGGGCCGCGGCTCGGTCTGTCATCAGGCCCTGGACGTTGTCGGTGAACTTTTGGGCCAGCTCATCGGTCGACAGCGGTCGATCGGATCCGCCCCGGTTGGTGAGTACCTCGTTCACGAGTGTGTGGCCATCGGTCGTGTCGACCGTGAGCCTGCCTGGGAACTGGTAGGGGTACACCTCGAGAAAGGACGGGTCGCCGACCACATCGACTCGGGCCATCAGCTCTCGCCGACCCGGGTCGAGGGCCAGCGGATCGCTGAAATCATCGAGTCCGAGACCCAATCCCCCACCGCCCAGAAGGCCGGCCACAACGGTGTACGGCCCGCTGAACTGGGCCTGGTAGCCGGTTTCGGGCAGCCGTTTGTTTTCGATCGGATCACCGATGGTGCGAACGGTTGGCGGCGCAACAGCCAGCGTGGCCCGCGCCACGTGATCCGGCGATAGCCCGCCCTCCCGGAGCGCGATGGCGGCGTCGATGCCGGCGTGGGTGAAATGGTTGGCCGGGTAAGGCTTGTAGAAGATGCCCGCCGCCTCCCAGTGGTCGCCGAGGTCGGCAAGTGTGGCCTCGATGTCACCCTCGTCACCGAGATACGCCTGGAACAACCCGAAGCGACCTTCGATCGCGGTCGGAGGCCCCGTGATACCGCGCATCGCCAGCTGAGCTGCGGTCACGCCCGCGCGGGCGGCCCAGCCACAGTGGAGACGTTTGACCGTTCCGCCGGCGCGGTTGGCCTCGATGATCCCGCTGGCCATCGAGCAGGCGATGCCCATGGCGTCCTGCACCTTTGCCGAAGGACCGCCGAGCAGGCGTGCTGCGGCGGCGGCCGACCCGATCGCACCGCAGATCGACGTGGCGTGCTGGCCGCGTTCGAAGTAGATGGACTGACGGGCGTCGGCATCGAATCCGCCCATACCCAGCCGAACGGCTACCTCGAGGCCGACCGCGACCGCGTCGAGTAGGGCCGGACCCGATGCATCAGTCCATTCGGCGATTGCGACGGCGGCCGGAACGACCGATGCGCTCGGGTGAAGAATCGGCGGGAGGTGGGTGTCGTCGTAGTCGAGCGAGTGCGCCAGCACGCCGTTGACGAATGCCGCCTCTGCGGCCGACAGTCGGCCGGGTGCACCGATCGCAGTGGCCTGGGGAGCCGTGCCCTGGTCGACCGCGTAGCCAACGACGGCCCGGCTGGTGTCGAGCGTGCTAGCCCGGACGCCGATTCCGATGATGTCGATGATCCGGGCGGGCATGCCGGCCAGCACTTCGGAGGGGACATCGCCGGTGGCGAGCTCGGCCAGCTGTGTCAGTACCGCTGGCCGGGTCATGCCATTGCAAGTGGTCGGGCCGGGGCCCCGGTTGCGCCGTGGATGTTGAGGTGGGCGAGGACGAAGGCGAACTCGTGTGCACCCGCCGCTGCCAGACCGTCGAGGTCCATCGCTTCGATGATGTTGATGCCCGCCTCCACCAGCAGTACCCGGTGCGCGGGGAGCAGCGCGTGACCGGCGCCGGGCGCGAGGCATTCGAATGCAATCGTGTCGGCACCGGCCAGGGCCACGCCGCGATCTGCCAGCCATTGCGCTCCCGCCTCGCCGACACCGGGGACGCCGGAACCTTCACCGCGGTATGTCGCGGCGTCGTCGAAGTGGGCGCCCCAGCCGCTGCGAATCAGCACGGCGTCGCCGTCAGCCACAGGTGTGCCCTGCCGGTCGACCGTGGCCTCGAGGTCGAGAACCGAGATCTCGTACCCCGGTTCACAGGTATCGATACCGAGCATGGTCGGTACGTCGAGCAGCACGCCTCGCCCGACGAAGGGCGGGAGTTCCTGGATACCGAGCACCTCGAACCTTCCGCCCGACTGGGCCTCGGCAGCCGACACCCCTCCGTGGAGAAGTCCGTCGTGGCTCACGTGCGCGAGCGCATCGACGTGTGTACCGACATGACAGCCGGTGCTGATGAGATCGGCGGCTGCCGATCCACCATCGGCGCGCACGCGGTCGCCGTGACGACGGTCGAGGCAGTGCCGGAACGTCGGATGGTTCGGCGACTGCGCGATGCCGTTTCGCATCGGACGACCGAGGTCGTGCACGGTGGCGGCGTCGATCAGCTCGAGGAGCTTCGTGATGTCGGTCACGCGATCACCCCGTTCTCGCGAAGCGCCACGAGTTCTTCGGCGGCGTATCCGAGTTCGTCGTGAAGAATCGCGTCGGTATCGGATCCGATTCGGCGCCCCGTATGGCGGATACGACCGGGCGTGTCCGAGAGCTTGAAGAGCACGTTCTGCATCGCCACCGGCCCGAGCGTCTCGTCGTCGACCATGGCCACCGCTTCTCGGGCCACCACTTGCGGATCGGTCACGTACTGCGCCACGTCGTACACGGGGGCAAGCGCCACATCGGCTCCGGCGAAGGCCGCGACCACATCGACGAGACCCCTGGCACCGATCCAGTCGGACATGGCCACATCGATCTCGTCGGCGTGTTCGGCACGACCGGTGCCGGTCGAGAACCAGGGTTCCTCGGCCAGCTCGGGTCGACCGATGAGCGTCATCACCCGCCGGGCGACGGACTCGGCGCTCGACGAGACGGCCACCCAGTGATCGTCGGCGGTGAGGTAGATGTTGCGGGGAGCGTTGTTGGTCGAGCGATTGCCCGAGCGGGTCGGCACTGCGCCGGTCTGGTCGTAGGTGATGATGTGGGGGCCGAGCGCGGCTGTCAGCGGTTCGAGGATGCTGAGGTCGATCACCTGACCGCTCCCCGATCGATCGCGATCGTGCACCGCCATGAGGATTGCGGCAACGGCCGTGATGCCGGCGATCGAGTCGGCCAACCCGAACGGAGGGAGCGTTGGCGGCCGATCTGCCTCGCCGGTCATGTGTGCGAACCCGCTCATCGCTTCGATAAGAGTGCCGAATGCCGGTCGAGCCGCATAGGGCCCCTCTTGACCGAATCCGGTCACCCGGCACATCACGACGCCAGGGTTCAGCTCGGACAACCGGTCGTACCCGAGTCCCCACCGTTCCATCGTCCCCGGTCGGAAGTTCTCGACGACGACATCGGCCGTGGCCACGAGCTTCTCGAAGACGGCAACTCCTTCGGGGTCGCCGAGATAGAGGCCGATACAGCGTTTGTTGCGAGCAACGATCTTCCACCAGAGGCCCTCGCCATCGACCTGGGCACCGTGGCCCCGCATCGTGTCGCCTGCGGGGTGCTCGATCTTGATGACATCGGCGCCGTAGTCACCGAGTATCTGACACGCCGATGGCCCTGCGAGCACGGTCGAGATGTCGAGTACACGGAGATCTGCGAGCGGGCCGGTGTTAGCTGCGGGCATGTTCATCCGTTTCGGAACACTGTTTCTCCCAGTGGAACATGGCCTGTAGTGTCTCTCACAGAGGGGGCGAGGGCAACCCATTCAGTTTTCGATTCCGAGGAGCATCGTGGCCACTTCATCGACCGGACGCAGCGTGGCGACCATCGAACGCGCGGCCGATGTTCTGTTCCTGTTCGCCAAGGCAGAGGGCACCTTGGGAGTTACCGACATCGCCCAGGAGCTCGACATCTCCAAGGCCGTCGTGCACCGCATCGTCACGTCGCTTGGCGAGCACAACCTCGTCGTGGCCGACCCGGCAACCCGCCGCTACACGCTCGGGCATGGCGTACTGCAACTCGCCGCGGGTTACCTCGACAACCTCGACGTTCGCGCGATGGCGCTGGAAGCGATGAAGAGTGTCAGCGCTCTCACCAACGAAACCGCAACCCTGTCTGTGCGCCACGGCGACAAAAGGGTCTACGTCGATCAGGTCACGCCTTCGCGTGAGGTCAAGATGACCGTGCAGGTCGCATCGGCGTTTCCGTTGCATGCGGGCGCTTCGTCGAAGGCGTTCCTGGCGTGGATGTCACCCGACGAGATCGATACCTACCTCGCCGAGAACACGCTCGATGCGCTCACCGACGAAACGATCGTGTCCGAAGGGGAACTCCGTAAGGAGCTCGAGCGAATTCGCCAACAGGGCTTTGCGGTGTCGCTCGGTGAACGCCAGGCTGGCGCCGGTTCGGTGGCCGCTCCGGTCCTCGACAACCACAACCAGCCCGTGGCCGTGATCAGCGTGTGCGGGCCGGTCGAGCGGTTCCGCGCCGAGGTCGCCAGTTCGGCCGCAGCCCTGGTCGAGGCCACCCGCGAGCTCTCGGGTCGGCTC
>JBPCTR010000082.1:0-11441 GCA_051011575.1 Acidimicrobiales bacterium
TTTTTTCTGTCCCCCTTCTCTCTTTTGCGGGTGGGGGGGGGAAAACCCAAGAAAAAAAAAGGGTGGGTCCCAACCCCCCCCCCCGCTGCGGTTCGGAACAAACCAGACCCTCTTTGCGTGCGACGAACATCTTACCCGGCAGGTGAGCGGACCGCGACCGTTTCGACGGAGCGGTTTGTCGGGTACGCGAAGGGGGGAGAGAAGAATGTCAGCGCCGCTCGACGGCGTCGATGAAACGGGGATGTACGCCCCGCAGCACCACCTGATCCTTCTCCCGTTCGGCCTCGGGTCGGAGGTCCCGACTCGTACGTTCGGCCCACAGGTCGAGAAGGTGCACAGCCACAGCTGCGGCGAGGAAACCGATCGCGAGAAACCCGTTTCGAAAGGCCACGACTACTGCCAGCGCCGTCAATATCGACGCGAACGTTCGGGCCTTGATGTGAATATTCTGCCGGCGAGACCACCGCGTGAACACTGCGTCACTCAACGGGACACGAATCGTCTTTCCACCCGGATGCCGCAATGATCGGCTGAGCCGCATGGGTGCCGCTCCCCCAGCCTTCTTGCCGCTGATTGCACAGATCGCCGGTAGTCGCCCCGCTTCGGCATCGGCCAAGGGCACCCGAACCTCACCGGAGCCTCCATCGAGGCCGTCGTTCATCGCTTGCGAATCAGTGCGACGGCCGCTTCGGACGCATTGGCATCGTCGCCCCGTTCGTCGAGGTTCCGGTCGCGGTCCTCGGCGGCGGCCTTTCGGGCGGCGTCGCGGGTGGTTTCGGCGCGTACCATCGTGGCCTCCACGCCCTGTTCGTGGAGGTAGGTCGCCCAATCGACCAGTTGATCGACCATCTCGTCCTCGGGAACGACGGCAACGTTCACACCCTTCACGAAGAGATGTCCGCGCTTGTTGCCGGCGGCGATCCCGAGATCGGCATCTCGTGCCTCACCGGGCCCGTTCACCACACACCCCATGACCGCTACTTGAAGCGGCAGTTCCATGTCTTCGAAAGCGGTCACCGCATCGTTGGCCACCTTGTACACGTCGATCTCGGCGCGGCCACAGCTCGGGCAGGCGATGAGGTCAACGTTCTTGCGCTCGCGGAGCCCCAACGCCTCGAGCAGTTGACGTCCGGCTTTCGCCTCCTCGACGGGATCGGCCGTGAGCGAATAGCGAATCGTGTCGCCGATGCCTTCTGCGAGGAGCGTTGCGATGCCGGCGGTGGCCTTGATGGTGCCGGCGGGCGGCGGCCCCGCCTCGGTGACACCGAGGTGCAGTGGATAGTCGGTTGCCTCCGAGAGCTGCCGATAAGCCTCGATCATCAGCGGCACGCTGGAGGCCTTCACCGAGATCTTCACGAGGTCGAAGCCGACATCGTCGAAGTAACCGATCTCGCGCATGGCCGACTCGACCATCGCCTCGGGCGTGACCCCTTTCTCGGGGTCGTAGAGCGACGAGTCGAGCGATCCGCCGTTCACACCGATCCGGATCGGCACGTTGCGGTCCTTTGCCTCGGCTGCGACCTCTTTGATCTTGGTGGGATCGGTGATGTTCCCGGGATTGAGCCGCAGGCAATGAACACCTGCATCGAGGGCGGCGAGGGCCATGCGGTGGTTGTTGTGAATGTCGGCCACGATCGGCACCGGCGACCGGGGCACGATCCGAGCCAACCCTTCGGCCGCCTCGGGCTTGTTGCATGTGCATCGAACGATGTCGGCACCGGCCCCAGCGAGGGCGTAAATCTGTTGGAGCGTGGCCTCGTGGTCCGCGGTTTTGGTGATCGTCATCGACTGAACGGTGACCGGCGCGTCACCCCCGACCGCCACATCGCCCACCATGATCTGGCGGGTCTTCCTACGGGGAAACGCGCGGTCGAAGTCCACGTCGTGAAGGGTACTTTGCTCCGCAAAGTACGCAGCGACGCCGTGGTAGTTTCCCCGGTGCCCTCCCGCAGGCTCGATCCGCCCGTGAGGGCGGATCGGGACGGGCTCGACTCGCCCTGCGGATTGCCAAAGGCGGGCATCCGCGACGGATCTCGACGTGCGGCGAGTTAGAGCTGAATGGGGTCGACGATGTCGCGGATGATGGCGATGCCGCCGACGAGCAGCATGAAGGCCAGCACCGCGTAGGTGAGCGGGAGTAGCCGGTTTGCGTCGACGCGGTGTCGACGACCGCCGAAAGAACGCAGCCGTTCGTACGTGGCGATTGCCATGTGGCCGCCGTCGAACGGGAGGAGTGGCACCAGATTCAACAGGCCGAGTGAGATGTTGAGGCCGACGAAGAAGATCAACACCGTGGCGAAGCCTTCGCTGACGAGCTGTTGGCCGATTCCCACGGCTCCCACGATCGAGAGCAGGCGATTCTCATCGAGCTCTGGACGAGGGCGGATCTGATCCGGGTCGTTCACGAACTCGACCACGGACCCCGGCTCGGGGTCGTCGAGCGGTGGCAGGGCGAAAAGCCCACGCAAACCATCGGACGAGGTGAAGAGGGTTCCGAACCGGGCAGCCAGCTCGCGGGTGCCGCGCCACACGACCGGGCCCGCCTCGCGGGCGGCCTCACTGAGTGGCAGGGGTTCTCGCACCTCTCCGCGTGCGACACCGAGGAAGCCGACCACGGCATCCTCGCGAACCACCTCGTTGACGGTGATCAGCTCTGTGTGCCTGCTGGCGTCGTAGACCACATCGACTTCGACGCTTTCGCCGATTCGTTGTTCAGCGAGTGACGCAAACTCTTCGTAGTTGGCGACCGGTTGCCCGTCGAACGCGAGTACCAGGTCACCCTCATAGAGCCCGCTGTAGCCCCGTGATCCGATGGGCGTGAGGCGCTCGCCGATCCGGGCGTCGAGGCTGAGAACCTCGCCGTCGCGATCAACGTCGAGCTGGACGAGCTCTCCCTTCACGCCGGTCACGACCGACGAAAGGCTCTCGAACTCGACCGTGCTCGAACCGTCTATCGCAAGGATCTCGTCGCCGGCCTGGAGCCCTGCGTCCTCGGCCGCACTGAACGGGATGATCTCATCGACCTGCCACCGATCCTCGACCGCCTCACCGAATTGCCAGATTGCGACACCCGCGAGCAGCACGGCGAGAATGAAGTGGGTGGCCGGACCGGCGGCGACCGTGAGGAACCGCTTGTGCCATGCGGCGTTGCGGTACGCCCGATGTTCGTCCTCGGGGTCGACCTCTTCGAGATTGTTCATCCCAATGATGCGCACGTACGCACCGAACGGGAGGGCCTTGATTCCATACGTCGTCTCGCCCCGCTTGACCGAGGCGATGTGAGGACCGAAGCCGATGAAGAATTCCGTGGCTTTCATTCCCGACCACCGTGTGGTCAGGTAGTGGCCGGCTTCGTGGATGACGATGAAGGCAACGAGAATTCCGACGATCAGAAGGAGCTCCCAGCCGCCGAGGATCGTCATCGCCACGAGCACGCCGATCAGCGTGAGGACCCGTGCGGGATCGAAACCACTGGGCTCGGCTTCGACCGCGGGGTCGGCCGGCTCGCTCACATCATGATGATCGAGCGGGGGTTCCGCGATCTCGGTCATGGTTACAGGCTCCCATGGATTCGTTCGTACGCGAGTGCGCGTGCTTCGGTGTCGGCCGACAGAACCGCGTCGAGCGAGTCTGCTGGTCGTCCGTCGTGTTTCTCGAGCAACTCTTCATTCACGTCGGCTATTCCGGTCCATGGAATGAGCCCGGCGAGAAAACTCTCGACGACGACTTCATTGGCAGCACTGAGCCACGCGGGCGCCGTTCCGCCGCGTCGACCGGCGTCGAAGGCCAGGTCGAGACACCGGAATCCGTGGCGATCCGGAGGTTCGAACGTGAGCGTGGAACTCTTCGACCAGTCGATCGCACCGAAATCGATGTCGAGGCGGTCAGGATATGCGAGCGCGTAACCGATGCAGAGCCGCATATCGGGCTCCGAAAGCTGCGCGATCGTCGACCCATCGGAGTACGCGACCATCGAGTGCACGATCGATTGAGGGTGCACGACAACCTCGATGTCGTCGTAGCTCACGCCGAACAACTCGTGAGCCTCGATCACCTCCAGGCCCTTGTTCATCAGCGTCGAGCTGTCGACCGTGATCTTCGGCCCCATCGACCAGGTCGGATGTGCGAGCGCGTCGTCGACGGTAACCCCTGCCAGTTGATCGGCGGTACGCCCCCGGAACGGACCGCCCGATGCTGTGAGCACCAGAGTCGAGACGCCTCGCCCGTCGGTCGTGGCACGGAGGCACTGATGCAGCGCACAGTGCTCGCTGTCGACCGGCAACAACTCGGCACCCGGTGTCTTCCAGGCCTGCTGCACGACCGGCCCGGCCGCGATAAGCGACTCCTTGTTCGCCAGACCGAGGCGATGCCCGTGTTCCAGAGTCGAGAGCGTCACGGCGAGACCGGCGAATCCGACCACCCCGTTGATCACGACGTCCGGAGAAGCGCTTGCTTCGCGAAGCCCCTCCGAGCCGGCGAGGACCTCGACAGATGAATCGAGTCGGCTGCGAGCCTCGACGGCGACCTCCGGGTCGACGACGACCTTGGACGGGCGAAACTCCTGGGCCTGTTCGACGACGACGTCGAGCGACGAGCGAACAGACAACGCAACGACGTCGTAGTCGTCCGGGGCAGCCCGAACGATCTCGAGGGTCTGGGTACCGATCGATCCCGATGAACCCATCACGGCGACGGAGGTCATCAGCGCGTCGCGTCGCAAAGAGCGCCCAAGCGGCCTGCCCGCAGGGCACGAGCCGGAATGGGACGTGAGGGGCGTGCGGAGATCATCGCTTCCTGATTCGCTCAGCCCCTCAGTAGAAGACTGCCTCGGCGAGGAAGTACACCGCCGGGAGCACGAAAAGAAGTGCGTCGAAACGGTCGAGAAATCCACCGTGTCCGGGCAACACCGAACCCATGTCCTTGATCCCGAGATCACGCTTGATGAGAGATTCCGACAGATCACCGAGCGGCGCGACGATCGCACCGAGCACGCCGAGAAGGATCGCGTCGGTGAGTTCACCACGGATGTCCCACGGGTCGACGAACTTGACGATTCCGAAGAACACGATGGCGGCGATGAAGCTGACGAACGCACCGCCGACGAGACCCTCGACGGTCTTGTTCGGGCTCACCGATGTGAGCGGAGTGCGTCCGATGCTTCGACCGGCAAAAAACGCGCCGACGTCATAGCCGATCGTGACGACGATCGCTGCCAGTAAGAGACCCACACCCTCGTCGGGGACACCGGCCCGGTCGGTGATCTCGAGCATCGCCGCACCGAAGGAACCCAGCAGGCCCACGTACAGGATGCCGAGCAGAGTGACCCCCAGATTCATCACGGGGAGTTCGATCGTGATTCCGCTGAGGAACCAGAGCAGACCGAACACGACACTCAACGCGATGATGAGCGGGACGGCCTGAAGGCCTCGCCAATACACGGCCAAGGGCATTGCGACCGAGGCGGTAAGGCCCAGGAGCGTGGCGGGCTGATAGCCGGCTACACGAACCGCGTTGAAGAATTCGCCCGCCGAAAGTGCGACAACGACCACGATCAGCCCGAGTGCAACGATCGGCCCGATGCTCAACGCGACGACGGCGATGGCGAGCATGGCCAAACCGGTGATCCACGCGCTCTGCATGTCGCGATCGCCCGACGGCGGAGAATCGATGAACCCCTCGTCGGCGTACGCCACCTGATCGTCGTACGTGAAGAACTGCTCGGATGGGTCGCCGATGCGAACGACCTCGGGCTCGCTGGGCTCGGGCGCCGGGCCCGGATCCCAGTCGGCCTGCGGCGCAGTCTCGCCCCACTGAGGTTCCTCGGTGGCGAGCCCCGACCATGCATCGAGGTCGTCGCTCTCTTCCGGTTCCACATCGAGAGCGATCGTCGTGTCGCCCCCGACCTGGCCCCAGTCGTCTACAGAGACGGTCTCGCGGGCGGCCCAGGGGTCGGCGTCGAGCTGGGTGGCGTCGGCGTCGACCGGCGGCTCATCGGAGTGCGGATCGGCTGCATCCTGCTCGGAATCGGCTCCCCATTCCGGCTCCTCCTGACCGAAAACCGACTGTTGCTCACCGAGCACGGAATCGCCAGGTGCGTCGAACACCGACGACTCCGAGCCAAAGCTCGCATCGTCACCGAATACCGACGCGCCAGGCTCCGGCGTTTCGTCGTCGAGGTGGTCGTTGTCGTATCCATCCACGCGGGGGATCCCTCCAAACCCGAGGTTAGACCTCGAGCAACTCTTTCTCTTTGTTTTCCCTGGCGGACTCGATTTCGTTCTCGTGAGCCCGGGTCTGGTCATCGAGTTCTTTGCCGGCTCGCTCGATGTCGTCGGAGGAGACGCCCCCCTCTTTTTCCAGATCCTCGAGATCTTTGCGCGCCGCACGCCGAACGCCGCGGATGCGGCCCTTGCCGTCCTCGGCCATGGTGCTCACGACCTTCACGAGGTCCCGCCGTCGCTCCTCGGTAAGCGGTGGAAACGACAGACGCAGGGTGCGGCCGTCATTGCTCGGCGACAGTCCGATGTCGGAGTTGCGGATCGCTTTTTCGATCGCCTCGACGTTGCCGGCGTCGTGAGGGTTGATGATGAGTTGTCGCGCTTCGGGCACGGAGAAGGTGGCGAGTTCCTGAAGCGTCATGTCCACGCCATAGGCACTGACGACCAGCTTCTCGATGAACGCGGAGCTGGCGCGACCGGTGCGGATGGTTGCCATGTCCCGACGCGTGTGGCTGACCGCTCCGTCCATCTTCGTGAACGCGTCATCGAGGATCAGCTCGATCATTTCACTCATTGTTTGCTGCCCTCCGTTCGCATCAATGGCCGACTCAACACACCAACGTTCCCACGGGATCTCCCCGCAGAATCGACTTCACGTTTCCTTCGCCCATCAGATCGAACATCACGATGGGAAGCTCATTGTCCATGCAGAGCGTGATCGCCGTCGAATCCATCGCCTTGAGTCCCTTCTGAAGCACGTCGATGTGGCTCACCTGATCGATCCGCGTAGCGGACGGATCGATCTTCGGGTCGGCAGTGTAGATGCCGTCGGTTCCCGAGTGGGTTCCCTTCAGAACCACGCCCGCTTCGATCTCGACCGCGCGCAATGCTGCCGTGGTGTCGGTGGTGAAGAACGGGTTGCCCGTTCCGCCGGCAAACACCACGACCCGATCCTTCTCGAGGTGACGGATCGCGCGGCGTCGAATGTACGGCTCGGCAACCTGCGCCATGTGGATCGCACTCATCACGCGGGTCGGCTGGCCTCGTCGCTCGAGACGATCCTGGAGGGCCAACGCGTTTATCACGGTGGCCAGCATTCCCATGTAGTCGGCCTGCGAGCGATCCATACCGGCACCAGCGCCCTCGAGACCACGCCAGATGTTGCCACCGCCCACGACGACACCGACGCTCACATCGAACGCATCCCGGACGTCGACGATGTCGTTCGCGATCGCCTGAACGGTCTCTCCATCGATGCCGTACGGATCATCCCCCGCAAATGCCTCACCCGAAACCTTCAAAAGAATCCGGCTCCATCGAGGCGTATCCTTCTGGCCGCCGGCTTCGGTGTTGGTCATTCGGACTCCTAGGTATGGGGTGGTTCAGCCTCCGAGGTACGCCTGGCGGAACGACACGATGCTGCCACCCTCCAGTGACTCCTGCACGGATGTCTTGTCGCCGTTCAAACCTTGCTCGAGGAGCACCTGCTCGCCGTACCAGGCCGACAGGCGACCCTCGACGATCTTGTCCCACGCAGCCTCGGGCTTACCTTCGTTCTTTGTGATCTCGAGGAGGGCTTCGCGCTCGGCTGCGGCCGCAGCCGGGTCGATGTCGTCGCGCGACACTCCCTGCGGCTTTGCGAACGCGATGTGGAGTGCGACCTCGTGCAGGCGACTGGCGTCGACGCCGGAACCGACGACGATCACACCGTTCACGCCGCGACCCTCCTGTTTGTGCAGGTAGGTGTCGATCAGCTCACCATCGGCGACGTCGACCCGGGCGACGAGACCTAACTCGATGTTCTCCTTTTTGGTGATCTGGAGCTCTTCGATCGCTTCCGTGTGGCTGGCCACTGCATCCTCGCCCTCGGCCAGCACCGACGCTGCGACCTGGTCGACAACCGCGAGGAACTCTTCCGACTTGGCGGCGAAATCGGTCTCGCTCTTGAGGTGAACGATCACAGCCACACCGTCACCCTGCGCGATTGCGATGGCGCCTTCGGCGTTGTCGCGATCGGTGCGGGTGGCGGCCTTGGCGAGGCCCTTCTCGCGAAGAATCTTGCGGGCCTCTTCGGCGTCGCCGCCAGCTTCGGTCAGCGCCTTCTTCGCGTCCATCATGCCGGCGCCGGTGGCGTCGCGGAGGGCCTTGATGTCGGCTACAGCTATGTCTGCCATTGATTTGATCTCTCGTTCCTGGTGTCGATCGGCGAATCGCCGGTGAACTACTTCCCGGCCTCGGTGTACCCGCCAGCAGTCGCGGCCTCCGGTGTGGCGAACCAGATCTCAGCGACGGTGTTGTCGTACCAACGACCACCAGGCTGATGGAACTTCATCGAGTCGGCGTTGCCCTTGATCGGGAAGCCCTCAGGCATCGAGCCGTCTTCGTTCGGAGCGTGGCTCGGTTCACCACCTGCGCTCGACTCGGCCGGGCCGGCGGGCTCGGCGGATGCGGCCGCTGCTTCCGCAGCAGCTTCAGCGGGCGCGGGGGCGGGTTCGACTGGAGCCGCGACTGCCTCGGCGGGAGCGGAGGCTTCTTCTGCCGCAGCTTCCTCGACCGCGGGAGCAGCGTCCTCTGTCACCGGGGTCTCCTCTGCTGCGGGCGCAGCGGCCTCTTCAGCAGGAGTCGCTTCGGCTTCGTCCTTGGCAGCGGTCATACGGGCTTCGCGCTCGGCGGCGGCAGCGGCAGCCTGGTTGCGGGCATCGGCCTGGGCGGCAGCATGGGCAGCCTCGTCTTCAGCACTGCGCTCGGCGGGGATTTCCTCGGTGGGAACGCCAGCAGCTTCGGCGCGCTTCGAACGAATGAAATGACCCTCGAGCACGGCGTCCGAGATGACACGGCACATCAGGTCGCCGGCGCGGATGGCGTCGTCGTTGCCCGGGATCACGTAATCGACGAGATCGGGATCGCAGTTGGTGTCGACGACGGCTACGAGCGGCAGGCCGAGTTTGTTGGCCTCGGTCACCGCGGTGTGCTCGAGCTTGGTGTCCAGAACGAACACGGCGTCGGGTGCCTTCGTGAGGTTGCGGATACCGCCGAGGTTGCGCTCGAGCTTCACGAGCTCACGCTGGATGAGGAGGGCTTCCTTTTTGGGCATGGCCTCGAACTCGCCCGACTCGCGCATGCGGCCGTATTCCTTCATCTTGTCGACGCGCTTGGAGATCGTCTGGAAGTTGGTGAGCATGCCGCCCAGCCAGCGCTGGTTCACGTAGGGCATGCCGCATTTCTCGGCGTACGACTGAATCGAATCCTGCGCCTGGCGCTTGGTGCCAACGAACAGGATGGTGCCACCACCGGCGGTGAGGTCACGCACGTAGGTGTACGCGTCTTCGAGGCGGGTGAGCGTCTGGTTGAGATCGACGATGTAGATCCCGTTGCGCTCGCCGTGGATGAACCGCTTCATTTTGGGGTTCCACCGACGAGTCTGATGACCGAAGTGCACGCCCGCGTCGAGCAGCTGCTTCATGGAGATGACGGCCACGTCTTCATTCCTTCCCCACGGTTTCGAGTGAGGATTCTCCTGCGCCGAGGGCGACCGTGGACGGAGAATCCCTGATGTCTGGTGACCGATCGTTGGCTGACGACCGGAGGGCAACGATTGCCCGGGACAACGATAGCGGTGGAGGCGAGGAACTACTCGACTGCGATGAGTCGAACTCGATACTCGATCTCGCCGTAGAGGAGCTTCGGATCGATGTACCGATCACCTACCCGCGCGGTGAAGTGAAAGGGCCCGGCAGCGCGGGCTATCGGTTGGCCGGCAGCGACACTCTCCCCCGCCGCAACCAGGCTCTCGCCCACGAAGGCCGCAGTCGTTCGCAGCGCGGCCGAGTGGCGCACGGTGACGTGCACAGACCCGGCCACCGACCCGGCGAAGACCACCACACCATCGGCGCTCGCCGCGATCACGTCACCGGGCTCGGTGTCGTACTCGATCCCCCTGTTTCCCCGTCCATACGGTCCGTCCGGAAGGCGAAACGGGTCGAGGATGGGTGCGTCCACCGGAGCGATGTGGACCGCGGGTCGGGGCGGCGGCTGGCCCACGATCGTGGCCGGAGCCACCGAAGGCGGGGCGAGCGCACCCGGGCTCGTGAACAACAGCATGGCGGTCAAAAACCGATGCACGGAGACTTCCCAGCGCTGGTCGAAGCAGAGGGGAAGTGCAGCACCGATTGTAGAGCGAACGCCGGAGCGCCGCTCGAGGAGGTCAGGCGGGTGAGTACTCGTTCGAGAGAAGCCGCGAGCGCAGCCGGAGCACCGACTTGGTGTGGATCTGACACACCCGGCTCTCGGTGACGCCCAGTACCTGCCCGATCTCGGCGAGCGTGAGGCCTTCGTAGTAGTAGAGCGTGAGCACGATCTTCTCGCGTTCGGTCATCGAGTTGATCGACTCGGCGAGGAGCTGACGCATCTCCTCGACCTCGAACGAACCGACCGGGCCGGCACCCTTGTCGGGGATCGTGTCGCCCAGGGTGACCGAGTCGCCCCGCTCACCGCCCGACAACATCTCGTCCAGAGCGACGACACCCACAAAGCTGATCTTCGTGAGCATGTCTTCGAGTTCGTCGACGGTGACCTCGAGGGCGTCGGCGAGCTCTTCGTCGGTTGCCGCACGGCCGAGCTTCGCTTCGAGCTTGGCGTTGGCCTGCTCTATTCGCTTGGCCTTGGTCCGAACCGAACGCGGGACCCAGTCCATCGAGCGGAGCTCATCGAGCATGGCACCTTTGATCCGTGAGATCGCGTAGGTCTCGAACTTGTAGCCGCGCTCGGGATCGAACTTGTCGATGGCATCGATCAGCCCGAAGATGCCGTAGCTAACCAGATCGGCCTGCTCAACATTCTGCGGAAGGCCGGCGGCGACACGGCTGGCCACATATTTGACCAACGGCGAGTAGTGAACGATCAGTTGGTCGCGGACATCCCGAGAAGGAGCGCTGGTGTAGCGCTCCCACAACGAATCCGCCCTGGCTCGTTCTCTCTCGTCCACGTATTCGTTCCCTGATCTCGACCGTCAGGCCCTCGGATGACTCGACCGGTGTACCCGCTGCAGTCGTTCTTTGCTCACGTGTGTGTAGATCTGCGTCGTCGACAGATCGGCATGACCCAACAACTCCTGCACGGTTCGTAGATCGGCACCTCCGTCGAGAAGATGAGTTGCGAACGTGTGTCGCAATGCGTGCGGATTCGTGGGCTGGGAGGCACGGCGATCGAGAATCCGGCGAACAT
>JBPCTR010000083.1:0-3684 GCA_051011575.1 Acidimicrobiales bacterium
CAGCAGTTATCGCTCACCTGACGGAACTTCACCAGCAGAGTGAAGCGAACGTCGACATCGTGAAGGTGGCGACAGACATGGACGGGGTTTTCGTGCCCGCCGACATGTTGTCCTACGCGATCGAGGAATAACTCAAGCCGGGGGAAGCACGTTCATTGCTTCCAACGCTTTCACGTGACAATGCGGCCACTGAGTGTTCGGCCGTGTTGCCTCCCACCACCACTTGGTCACATCGTCCTGCACTTGCGCGGGCACAAGGTGGGGCAGAACTCCGTCGTACTGGGTGAAGCCAGAGCCTCGTGCCGCGGCGTTCCAGGTTGCCGGGAGCCACTGGACGCCGCCGTAGAAACCGTTGCCCGTATTGATGGCGTGATTGTTGCCGGACTCACAGACGAGCATCGCGGTCAGGCCCGCATCTGTCAGGAGGGGCCACCCATACCGATTGACGCCTTGCGGGGCCTGATCAGCGGGTACCGGCCCGTCGACCGGAGGCTGCGATTCGGGCTCGGGGTCCGGAACAGGTTCAGGCTGGGGATCCGGAATGATGAGTACGACCGGTTCGCTTTCTGGTAGTTCCTGACCACCAAGGTCCGTCTCGCAGGTCCTGAGCGGATCATCGTCGGAGTTGTCACAGCGATCGATGCCGTCGTCGCCGTGGATGCGGTCGACGTTCCCGTCGCCGTCGAGGATGTCATTACCCTTGCCGCCTCGAATCCGATCACGCCCCTCGTCGCCGGAGATGATGTCGGCTCCGGTTCCGCCGGCCATGATGTCGCGACCAGGTCCGCCGCTGGCGCGATCGTTGCCTGGGCCGGCGCTGACCCGATCGTGTCCCTCGCCCGCGAAGATCACATCCGGGCCACCACCGGCAAAGATTCGATCGTTGCCGAGTTCGCCCGAGATTCGGTCGGCGGCGCGGCCGCCGTCGAGCAGATCATCGCCGGCGCCTCCGACCAACCGGTCAAGCCCGCCCTTGCCACGACCGATGTCGTCGCCGCTGCCGAGGTCGATGTCATCGTCGCCCAGACCGCCCGAGACTCGGTCGTCACCGCTGCCTGCGGTAATCAGATCGTTGCCCAACCCGCCACAGATGATGTCGTTGTTGCCTGCACCCGTGATTACGTCGTCGCCGCCGAAGCCGAGGATGAAGTCTCGGCTGGCGTTCCCCCCGAAGAGGAAGTCATTGTCCTCGGTTCCAAGCTGCACGCGGTAACCCTGCGCCTCTGCCTGACCGGCGGTGAGTCCGAAACACGTGGCCGCTGGCGGTGAGGTTTGTGCACCCGCTGGCGACACAAGGAGCACAGTGGACAGGAGCGCAATCGCGGCAATGCGCGACAGAGCGGGGAAGATGGCAGGCGACGGGATCATGGCGCGATCAGGTTAGCAGTCGTCACGGGATCGTAATACTCGGGACGCGGACCTCTTGAACGGCTACAACCCGGCGACGAATTCGAGGATTGCGCTCTGCTGGTCGTCGTTGAACCCATAGATGAGGCTGCTGCCCTGCTCGAGATCGGGCGAAACCACCATCATTTGGGAGTTGGCTTGCACGCCGAACGCCTGCCAGGTGGCAAAGCTCGGGTCCCACAACATGGTCGGGGTGGCGACACCGGTCCGATCGAGGAAGTCGCGCGCCTGACCAAAGTCGTCCTGGGCTCCCATTCCGATCACCTGCACCTTGTCGATGTTGGCTTGAGCAAACTGCTCAACATCCGGCCCTTCGCGCCGGCAGGTCGGTCAATGGGGAGCGTAGAACCAAAGCAGCACCGGGCGGTCGCCGTCCACCGCATCTCGCAGTGTGGAGACAGATCCGTCGCTCACGGCCAGAACCTCGATATCGCGGGCGTCGTCAGCCGTCTGGAGGTTGGAGATATTCTGCTCGGCCGCATCCTCGGGTGAGGGAGGTCCCGAATCGTCCGCGGTGTTGGCGGCCGCGTCGGTGTCGGCTGCCACAGTCGTACTTTCACCGCCGCCGCACGCGGCCAGGATCAAGCCACACGCCATGAGCGCAGCCGAGAGCCAGCGGGCGTGTCTGAGTCGTTTCATCGAATGCGTAACCGCCACGCTGCGCAGAATATTCGCGGTTTCGAGGAAATCTTCCGCGCCTACTCGTCGACCGCCACAAAATCGATGAGGCGTTCGACGGCGTTGATCATCGGTTGTTCGAGATCCTTGTAGGTCTGCACCCGGCCGAGCAGCTCCTTCCAGAACGCGCCGGCCGGGCCCTTGAAGTCGAAATGCGCCAGTATCCCCGACTTCCAGTCGGTACCCATCGCAATCTCCGGCCATGCGTCGATGCCCACAACACTCGGTCGGACGGCCTGCCAGACGTCGACGTATGGGTGACCGGTGATCAACACGCTCTCGTTGTTGATCTCGGAGGCCGCACGCGACTCGCGCGATCCTTCGACGAGGTGGTCGAGCAACACGCCGAGTCGACGTCGCGGCCGCGGTGCGAACCGGCTCACACGATCGGCAAGATCGTCCATGCCCTCCATTTGCTCAACAACAATGCCCTCGATGCGAAGATCGTCTCCCCAGACCTTCTCGATCAACTCCGCGTCGTGAATTCCCTCGACCCAGATGCGACTGGCGCGGGCGACTCTGGCCGGCGTCGACCCCATGTCGACCGAGCCCGAAGCCGTCAGGATCGGTCCGGCGGAGTCCGTGCTTCTGGCGGCAGTTTGGCGCAGCGATACGGGCGATCCATTGATCATGAACGACCCGTCGCGTGGTTCGAACGTGTGGTCCTTGCCGTGTCGATCGCGAACGACGATCCGCTGCGGCTTGAACGCGAGAATCGCGCCGACGATTCCGGTCGCCCGATGTTCGACGACAACGCCCATCGCCGCCGCCACCACGGGATATTCGGGCTTGCGATGCCGGGGCGCATCGAGGTCGATCGGTTCGGAAAGAATGCCGTCGCTCACATCACGATCGTAGGCACTGCACTCTGATGCGCAGTGGATCACAACGTCTCGATAGGGTTCGAGCAGCGATGACCACGACCGAACCTCCTCTTCCAAACGCGGCGTCCAACGTCGCCGTCGTGGGCCGGGTTTTGGGAACCGACGATGCGACACCGCTGCAGTTCTGGGTGGCGATTGCGGACGGCAACCACCTGCAACTCGACGATGTTGTCGCGCTCGACCGGGTATTGCCATCGGGCGAACAGATCGCGATCTACGGAATTGTCAATCAGGTCCGCGCGCGCCATGAGGGAGCAACGTTCGACAGCGACGTTTTTCTGATCGCCCAGGGCGTCTTGCCGGCAGAGGTGGCCGAGGCCGCGTTGGTGCAGGTCACGCGAATCGTGCCCGAGACCTTCGTGCCGCCGCTCCCCGGCACGACGGTTCGACGCGCAACCGATGCCGAGCGTGACTCGGCGCTCGACTTCGACAGCGTTGAGCGACGCCTGCCCGCGGGGCTCAGCCGCGAGAACGAACCAATCTTTCTCGACCTCGATTTCGTCGACGGGACGAAGGGCGCCCACATCAACATCAGCGGAATCTCCGGGGTGGCCACGAAGACGAGTTACGCCACCTTCCTGCTGTACTCGCTCTTCCACTCCGGCGTGCTTGGTCCGGAGGCAGCAAACACGAAAGGGCTGATCTTCAACGTCAAGGGCGAAGACTTGCTCTTCCTCGATGCGCCGAACGCCCACATGAGCCCCGACCAGGCTGC
>JBPCTR010000084.1:0-5595 GCA_051011575.1 Acidimicrobiales bacterium
GTTCCGGCCTCTTCGAGGATGGCGCGCGCGGCGCCACCAGCGATCACACCGGTACCGGGAGCAGCGGGTTTGAGCAGCACGCGACCGGCACCGGTCTGGCCGAGCACGGGGTGCACGATCGTGCCACCAGCGAGCGGAACCGAGAAAAGGTTGCGCTTGGCCTCTTCGGTGCCCTTCTGGATCGCGAGGGGCACCTCCTTGGCCTTGCCATAACCCAGACCGACCTTGCCATTGCCATCGCCGACGACGACGAGAGCCGTGAAGCTGAAGCGACGGCCACCCTTGACGACCTTGGCGACGCGGTTGATGTTGATCACGCGGGAGTCGCGGAGACCGCCCTCGTTCTCTCGATCATTGCGACGGTCACCTCGATCGTTGCGGTTGTTGCTTTCGTACGCCATCAGAACTCCAGTCCTGCTTCGCGAGCGGCGTCGGCCAGTGCGGCCACACGTCCGTGATAGAGATTGCCGCCGCGATCGAACACGACGGTTTCGATGCCGGCAGCCTTTGCCCGTTCGGCCACGAGCTGGCCCACCTTGGTGGCTGCTTCGACCGTGTTGCCACGACCGTCCCAGTCCTTCTCGACGGTTGCAGCCGACACTACGGTCGCGCCCGAGACGTCGTCGATCACCTGAGCGACGATGTGCCGGTTCGAGCGAAACACGGCGAGGCGCGGTCGGACCGCAGTTCCCTGCACCGACTTGCGAACCCGATAGTGACGGCGCTGACGATTGCGGCGGCGTTCGGAAGATGCGTTCTTCATTACTTCGCTGCCTTTCCTGCCTTGCGGATGACTCGCTCACCCTCGTACTTGATGCCCTTGCCCTTGTACGGTTCGGGCTTGCGCCATTTGCGGATGTCCGCGGCGACCTGACCGACGAGCTGTTTGTCGATGCCCTTGACGATGATCTCGGTCTGCTGGGGGACCTCGAACTCGATGCCGTCGGGTGCCTGGATCTTTACCGGATGGCTGAATCCCAGCTGGAGCTCGAGAGCATTGCTGCCCTTGGCCTGGGCGCGATAACCAACGCCCACGATCTCGAGCTTCTTGGAGTAGCCCTCGCTGACACCCACGACCATGTTGTTGACCAGCGTGCGAGCGAGACCGTGCATGGCCTTGCTCTCGCTGGTGTCGTCGGGACGAACGACGATGACGAGACCATCGTCGACCGAGGCCGTGATCTCGCCCGGGAGGTTGAGGCTGAGCTCACCCTTGGATCCCTTGGCCGAAACGGTGTTGCCTTCGACGTTGACCTCGACGCTGTCAGGGACAGCGATTGGTGCGTTTCCGATACGTGACATCGCTACCTACCAGACGTAGGCGAGGACCTCGCCACCGATACGGCGGCGACGAGCTTCGCGGTCGGTCATGAGGCCACGGTTGGTCGACAGCACGGCAACGCCGAGGCCGCCGAGGACCCGTGGGACCTCTGTGGACTTGCGGTACACGCGAAGACCGGGCTTCGACACTCGGGTGATCCCGGAGATGACGCGCTTGCGGTCGGGCGAGTACTTCATGTCGATGCTGAGGGTGCGTCCGGGGCCCTTGCTGCTGTCGGCCACCATGTAGTCCATGATGTAGCCCTCCTGCTTGAGCAGATCGGCCAGCGTTTCCTTCAGCTTCGACGAAGGCATGGACACGTCGTCGTGCATCGCCGTATTGGCGTTACGAATACGCGTGAGCATGTCGGCGAGGGGGTCAGTCATTGTCATTTTGTGTCTCCTCCCCTACCAGCTGGCTTTCTTGAGCCCGGGAATCTCGCCGGCATGCCCCATCTCGCGGAGGCAGATACGGCAGAGGCCGAACTTCTTGTACACCGAACGCGGACGGCCGCACTTGCGGCAGCGGGTGTACGCACGAACCTTGAACTTCGGAGTCTTCTGCTGCTTGTTTACAAGCGCTTTCTTCGCCATTACTGGCCTTCCTTCCGGAATGGGAATGCAAATGCTTCGAGCAGCGCTCTGCCGTGCTCGTCATTGACCGCGCTGGTCACGATGGTGATGTCCATCCCGCGGACCGTGTCGACCCTGTCGTAGTTGATCTCCGGAAAGATCAGCTGCTCGGTGACACCGAACGTGTAGTTGCCTCGACCGTCGAAGCTCTTCGAAGGCAGGCCGCGGAAGTCGCGGATTCGGGGGGTCGCGAGCGAGATCAGACGATCGAGGAACTCGTACATGCGATCACCCCGCAGGGTGACGCGAGCGCCCACGGTCTGACCCTCGCGCAGCTTGAAGCTGGCGAGGCTCTTCTTGGCTCGAGTGACCGACGGTTTCTGGCCGGTGATCGTGGCGAGATCCGTGAGTGCACCTTCGATCGCCTTCGAGTTCTGCGAGGCCTCGCCCACACCCATGTTGACCGAGATCTTCTCGAGTCGGGGAACCTGCATGACGTTGTCGAGTCCGAGCTCGTCCTGGAGACGGGCCTGGATCTCGCCGAAGTACGCAGCCTTCAGCGTGGGAATCGCGGTTGCGGTGTCAGCCATCGAGCTCAGCTCCAGTCCGCTTGCAGACGCGCACCTTGGTGCCGTCTTCGAGCGTCTTGTAACCGACCCGGGTCGGCTTGCCATCCTTCGGGCTGACTACGGCGACATTCGAGACATGCATGGGCATGTCCTTGTCGATGATGCCGCCCTGCATGGTCTCGTTGGTCGCACGCTGGTGCTTCTTGGCGAGGTTCACGCCTTCGACGATGACCGTGTTCTTCTCGGGGAAGGCGAACATGACTTCACCCTCCTTGCCACGATCCTTGCCGGCGAGCACACGAACCTTGTCGCCCTTCTTGATCTTCATCTAGAGAACCTCCGGCGCAAGCGACACGATGCGCATGAACTTCTTGTCGCGAAGCTCACGACCCACCGGGCCGAAGATGCGGGTTCCACGAGGCTGGTTCTGCTCGTTGATGAGCACAGCCGCGTTCTCGTCGAAACGGATGTAGGAGCCGTCGGCACGACGGATCTCCTTCTTGGTGCGGACGACGACGCACTTGACGACCTCGCCCTTCTTGACTGCGGCACCCGGGTTGGCGTCCTTGACGGTGGCGACGATCACATCGCCCACACTGGCGTAACGCCTGCGAGTGCCACCGAGCACCTTGATACAGAGCACCTCGCGCGCTCCAGAGTTGTCGGCCACCTTGAGGCGGCTCTCCTGCTGGATCATCGAGCACGCTCCACGATCTCGACGAGGCGCCAGCGCTTCTTCTTCGACAGCGGACGGGTCTCCTGGATCCGGACGCGGTCTCCGACGTTGGCATCGTTGTTCTCGTCGTGGGCGAACAGCTTCGAGCTGCGCTGCACGGTCTTGGCGTAGCGCCGATGGCGGACACGGTCGATGGCTTCGACCACCGCAGTCTTCTCCATCGAAGTCGACACCACGATGCCCTCGCGGACCTTGCGCGGGTTCTCGCGAGCGGTGTCTTCCGAAGCGCTCGATCCGGCCAGGCCGGTGGGCGTTGTGGAGGCGGCTGAGCCTTCCGCATCGATTGTGGGGTTCGCCGAGACTTCGGTCTCGGGTGTAGTTGCGTCGCTCATGAGGCGACCTCCTCGGCTTCAAGCGCTTCGGCCGCGGCGATTTCGCGACTGCGCAATTCGGTGAGCACCCTGGCCTTTTCCTTGCGGATCTGGCTGATGCGGCGGACGTTGGTGAGCTGCCCCGTCGCGTTCTGGAAACGCAGGTTGAACAGCTCTTCGGAGACCTCGTCGAGACGCGTGATGAGATCGGCGTCGGACAACTCGGTCAGCTTCTTCTTTGCCATTAGAAGCCCTCCTCGCGCTTTACGAACTTGGCCTTGATGGGGAGCTTCTGGATCGCACGATCGATGGCTTCGCGAGCCACCTGTTCATCGTGGAACGACAACTCGAACAGCACTCGGCCGGGGCGCACGACGGCGACCCAACGCTCGGGATTGCCCTTGCCCGAACCCATGCGGGTCTCCGCCGGCTTCTCGGTGACGGGCTTGTCGGGAAACACGTTGATCCAGACCTTGCCGCCACGCTTGATGTGACGGGTCATGGCGATACGTGCAGCCTCGATCTGGCGGGCGGTGATCCACCCTGGCTCGAGGGCTTGGAGACCGAAGTCGCCAAACGTGACCTCGGTGCCGCCCTTCGCGTTTCCGCGCATACGACCGCGGTGGTGCTTGCGGTGCGCAACCTTGCGTGGCATCAACATCGTGACTACCTACCTCTACGTCTCTCGCTCGTCAGTCCGCGTCGCCGGGACGGAAGTGAAGCGCTTCGCCCTTCTCGCGGGTCGACGCCTCGATGGCCTCTTCCTCGGCGAGGAGCTTTTCGAATTCGGGATCGGCTTCCTTGACCAACGGTTCGAGTTCCTCAACCGCTTCCTCGGGAGCTTCGGTGGTGGCAGCAGCGTCCGCGGCCGCAGGTTCGGGGCGGCGGGGAGCTGCCGAGCTCGACACGACCTGGCGAGGCTTTGACTGCCCGGAGGTCTCGCCGACGGCCATGGCGGCCTCGCGCTCGATCTTGTTTTGCGCTTCGCTCTTGTAGGGCAGACGTTCGCCGGTGTAGATCCACACCTTCACGCCGATCCGGCCGGCAGCCGTGTGTGCCTCGCGGAATCCGTAGTCGATCTCGGCTCGCAGCGTGTGCAGCGGCACCTGACCTTCGCGATACCACTCACGACGGGCCATTTCGGAGCCGCCGAGGCGACCCGAGGTCTGGACCCTGATACCGAGAGCACCGGCCTTCTGAGCGTTCTGCACGGCGCGCTTCATGGCACGACGGAAGGCGACACGACCTTCGAGCTGGTCCGCTACACCCTGCGCGATGAGCGCGGCGTCGAGCTCTGGGGTCTTGATCTCCTGGATGTTGAGCTGCACCTTGTTGTTGCCGGTGATCTTGGCCAGGCCCTGGCGGAGGCGATCGGCCTCAGCGCCTTTGCGGCCGATCACGATGCCGGGACGTGCAGTGTGCACGTCGACGCGAAGGCTGTCGCGGCTCGACTTGCGTTCGATCTCGATGCGGCTGATCGCCGCGTGGCGCAGACCGCTCATGATGAACTCGCGGATCTTGCTGTCTTCGATGACGAAGTTGGCGTAATCCTCGCGGTTGGCGAACCAACGCGACTTCCAGTCGGTGGTGACACCGAGTCGGAAGCCGTAGGGGTTGATCTTCTGACCCATGCTTACTCCTCTTCCTCGGAGTTCTTGGCCTTCTTGCCGGCCTCGGCGAATCCGGCGGCCTCGGCTGCTTCGGCGCTGGCGAACCAGACCTCGGCGACCGTGTTGTCGTACCAACGCCCACCGGGCTGGTGGAACTTCATCGAATCGGCATTGCCCTTGATCTCGAACCCGTCGGGCATCGACCCGTCTTCGAGCGCCTCGTGACTCTGCTCACCAAAGTCGCGTGCTTCCTCCGGGCCGGTGGGCTCGGCGGAGTCGGCTCGGTCTTCGGTCTCGACGCCAGCGCTCTCATCGACTGTCTCGTCGGTGATCTCCTCGTCGATGACGTCTTCCTCGACCGGCGCTTCCTCGACGTCTTCGCCACGCGACTTGGCGACGCGGGCGGAGCGATCGGCCTTGGGCGCGGAACCACCGGCGAGACGCCGCTCGGCGCGGGCACGACGCATCTCGAGCGC
>JBPCTR010000085.1:0-11496 GCA_051011575.1 Acidimicrobiales bacterium
TCGACCGGGTAAAGGCGGCGGCAGGAACACCAAAACGCTCGGTCGGGTGTGGGCCGAAGGCACCACCCCATCGGCCGACACCGAGGGGTGGCTCGAAGCCGGAGCGGCATGGGAACACGCCGCGACCGACTGGGCGTACCTGTTCGAGCCCTATGCACGCGACGCCATCGAGGCGCTGTTCACCCACCTCGCCGTGGGTCCGGGAACGGATCTGCTCGACATGGCCTGTGGCTCCGGTTATGCCCTCGGGCGAGCCGAACGACGAGGCGTCGTGACCGCGGGCCTCGACGCTTCGGGCGGACTCATCGAGATCGCACAACGCCGCGCTCCCGAGGCCGACCTTCGTGTGGGCGACATGTTCGCTCTCCCGTGGGACGCCGACCACTTCGACGTCGTGACCTCGTTCAACGGCGTGTGGGGCGGATGCGGAAATGCCTTCAGCGAAGCGTTTCGAGTGCTTCGACCCGGAGGCGCCTTCGGCGTGACGTTCTGGGGGCCGGGCAAGAACCTTGACCTTCGAAACTGGTTCATCGCCCTCGGCTCGTCGACGCCGCCCGTGGGAGACGAGATGATCCAGCTCGCCTCCATCGGTGCGCCAGGCGTTGTCGAGGACATGTTCACCGACGCTGGATTCGAGAATCCGACGCGGGGAGCAACCTCGGCGATCCTCGAGGCCCCCGATGCCGACATGCTCTGGCGCTGCTTCCGCTCGCCCGGTCTCGTGAAGCCGGCCCTCGACGCCGTGGGCGAAGACGCTCTCCGCGAACTGATGCTCGCCACCGTCGAGCCCTTCCGGGCACCGGACGGGTCGTATCGATTCGTGAACGAGCTGACCCACGCCGTCGCCCACAAGCCGGCCTGACGCATTGCGCCGACGCAACCAACCAACCAACCAACCAACAAGGAGAACAAGACAATGACCACCACCGAAATCCCAACCAGCCCGAACGGCGTGAACCTCGAGGCGATCCTCGGGGCCCGCCAGGCCCTCACCGATGCTCCTCCTGCGGCGCAGTTCACCTGGAGGGGAGCATGTGAGTGGGTCAGCGGGACCCACAGCCAAACGAGCATCAACGGCTTCTTCGGGCTCGGCGAGGATCAGACGCGGACGAAGGGCGGATTCGTCCACGACACCGACCATCCCGAGCACTTCGCTTCGGAGGACAACGGTGCCACGCCCATCGAGCTCGCGCTGAGCGCACTCGCCGGATGCCTGACCGCCGGCGTCGCGACCGTTGCCACCAACCGGGGCATCACACTCAACTCGGTCAAGGCGACGATCGAAGGTGACATGGACCTCGCCGGAATCATGGGTATCGACGCCGACGTGCGGAATGGCTTCAGCGGAATCCGTGTCACGTACACGATCGACGCCGACGCCACCGACGACGAGGTCCGCGCGCTTGTGGCCCAGTCGCAGAAGCGTTCCGCGGTCTTCGACGTGATCACCAACCCGACGGCAGTCGTCGTCGACGTGGCCTGAGCGCCACCCGAGAACCGGAGCGAGTTCCATGCGTACAACAGTCGTGATCATCGGAGGCGGACAGGCGGGCCTGGCCATGAGCCGCTGCCTCACCGACAGTTCGATCGACCATGTCGTGCTCGAACGCGGCGTCGTCGCCAACTCATGGCGGACCGAACGCTGGGACTCGCTCCGGCTACTCACCCCCAACTGGATGACACGACTGCCCGACTGGTCGTACTCCGGACCCGACCCCGACGGCTTCATGCGAGCCGGTGAGGTCGCAACCTTTCTCGATGCATACCGCGCCTCGTTCGATGCGCCGGTCGTCGAGGAGTGCCGGGTCGATCACGTCGAGCCGGCCGACGGCGGCCACCGCGTCGTCACCAATCACGGTGTCTTTGACTGCAAGGCCGTCGTGGTCGCAACCGGCGCATGCAGCACCCCGAAGATTCCCGGGATCGCCGACTCGCTCCCCGGAGCGATCCGCCAGCTCGCGCCGATCCACTATCTCAATCCCGAACAGATCGATCGTGGTGGTGTTCTCGTGGTCGGCGCGTCGGCGTCGGGTGCACAAATCGCCGACGAGCTCGCTCGAGACGGTCACGACGTGACCCTTGCCGTGGGTGAACACACCCGCCTACCTCGCAGCTATCGGGGCATGGACATCCACTGGTGGATGGACTCGCTCGGACTTCTGTCCGAGCGCTATGACGACGTCGAGGACATTTCCAAGGCCCGGCGAGCGCCATCACTCCAGCTCGTCGGTACACCAGAACGACGAGATCTCGATCTCAACGCGCTCTCGAGTGCAGGTGTGCGGCTCGCCGGTCGGGTCGCCGGTGTGACCGACCGGCAGGTTCAGTTCTCGGGCGGCTTCGCCAACGCCATCGCCGGAGCCGACTTGAAGATGGGGCGCCTTCTCGACGCAATCGACGAGCATGCAACCGCTCGCGGCCTCGACCCGGAGCTACCCGATGTGTACCGGCCGGCCCGAACCAATGTCGCGGACACTCCACTGACGATCGACCTGGACTCGATTGGCACGATCGTCTGGGCAACAGGGTTCGCTCCGTCCTACCCGTGGCTGCCACCGGTCGTGCTCGACCGCAAGGGAGCGATCAGCCACGACGGTGGCGTGATGCCGTTGGCAGGGATGTATGCGCTCGGCCTTCCGTTCCTACGGAGTCGGAAGTCGACCTTTCTCGATGGAGTTGGCCCCGACGCGATCGAGCTCAGCAGCAGGGTCGCCGCCCATCTCGACACCGTCGCCGCGACTCGCTGACCGAACCTCGGTTGCCGGGTGTCTGCGGCAAAAGCCGCAGCGAGACTCAGTCGGCGAACTTGTAGCCCACTCCTCTGATGGTGAGAATCCTGATCGGCTGCTTGGGGTCGGCCTCGACGCGACTGCGCAGCCGTTTGATGTGAACGTCGAGCGTCTTCGTATCGCCGTAGTAATCACTGCCCCAGACTCGCTCGATCAACGTGTCGCGAGTGATCACCCGGCCCGCGCTGTCGAGAAGCGCGTGCAGCAACTCGAACTCCTTGAGAGGCATCGATTGCGCCTCGCCATCGACGATCACCTCGTGACGGCCGACGTCGATCGATACCCCGCCAACGGCGATCGGCACGGCCGCCGGCCCGATCGGCAGCTCCTCGGACGACGCGCCGTCGGGCTCGCGACGCCTCAAGACGGCTCGCATTCGGGCGACGAGCTCCTTCAGCCGATATGGCTTCGTGACGTAGTCATCGGCACCGACCTCGAGGCCCACGACCGTGTCGACTTCGGAACCCTTGGCGGTCACCATGATGATCGGGACGTTCGACTTCGCTCGCAGTGCGCGGCAAACATCGATACCGGACATGGACGGGAGCATCAGATCGAGGAGTACAAGATCGGGGCCGATCTCGTCGAATCGTTCGAGGGCGTCGGCGCCATCGCTGGACACGGTCACGTCGAAGCCCTCACGGCCCAGTCCAAGCACGAGTGCCTCGGCGTAACTCGCTTCGTCCTCGACGACGAGCACGGATCGTTCGTTCATGCGTCCTCCAACTGTGCAGTATCACGGGCGAGCGGCAAAACGATCGTGAATATGGAGCCTTCGCCGTCGGTTGATTCGAGCTCGACGCGGCCTCCATGGTTGACCGCGACGTGGCGGACGATGCTCAAGCCCAATCCGGTCCCGCCCGTCTCGCTACTTCGCCCCCGGTCGACCCGATAGAAGCGCTCGAACACTCGATCGCGATCAGGCTCCGGGATGCCCACACCCGTATCGGCGACGGCGATCGACAACTCATCGCCGTGCTCGCTCACGTGCGCCGTGACCGACCCACCAGCAGCGGTGTACTTCACGCCGTTCTCGAAGAGATTCGTCACGGCAGACACGAGCTGACCGCGGTCACCAACGACGGCTGACTCGAGGTCGTTCGTCTCCAGGCGCAACTCCACCTTCGACGATTCTGCGAGCTCGGCGACCGACGCCCGCGCCTCCGCGAGCACACCCGCTATCTCCATCGGCTCGACCCGATCTCCCATACCTCCCTCGATACGACTCAAGTCGAGCAGATCGTCGATCAGCCGAGCGAGCCGAGTGGTCTCGTTCTGGATGCGGTCCATGAATCGAGCAACGGTGCCGGGATCGCTCTCACCTTCGATCGTCTCGGCGAGCAGACTGAGCGCTCCCACCGGCGTACGCAGCTCGTGGCTCACGTTTGCCACGAAGTCGCGCCGGACCGCATCCAGTCGCTGTTGTTCGGAGACGTCGTCGACAAGAACGATCGCCCCGATCAACTCGCCAGCGGTCACGAGCGGGCTGCCCGTCACGACCAGGAAGCGTTGCGGCGGCCCGTCGAGTCGAAGCTCCTCATCGGTGTCAACGCCGCGGACGGCGTCGGCAAGGCGCGCGTGGATGACATCCTCGGCCAGCGCGTCCCCGGGATTCCCCCGTGCCGCGAACGGATCGGCGATCGAGTTCCTGAAGACGATCGTCCCGTCGGCATCGGCGATGACCACTCCGGTTGTCATTCGGTCGAGTGCCGCCTCCGTACGCTGAGGCGACAGGTCGATGTGGTCGTTCCGCAGCCGACTCTCGAGGCGATCGAAGCCCTGTGCGGGTGAGTTGGGTCGAGACGAATCATCACCGTCGAGCTCGAGGAGGTCGCCGATCCGAACAGTTATCGCGGCGCGCGCCCGCCCGGCAACCACGACCGACGCAGCGAGCAAGAGCCCGAGAACGATCGCGACGATCCCCATGGGCTCGAAGGTAGCGGCGTGGCGGCGCGCTCCGGTCCGCTCTGCCACATGAAATCCGCGGCGAAACCCCGCAGGTGAACTACGGGTGAACACACACCAAAGCTTCCGTACCTATGCAGCACGTCGTCCGACGGGGCGATAACTTCCCGCTCGTGGAAACCGAGGTGGCTACCGAACCCAGCTCATCCCGAATCCCCAGTGGAGTGCGGGCAGCGATCGTCCTCTTTCTGATCTACATCTTCCTCGTCGGCGTGTCATCGCTCGAGGGTGGCATCAAGGTCATGGGCGCCGACACGCAGGAGCAACTGTTCTCCGCGGTCACGAATCCCGTCGCCGGCCTGTCGATCGGCATCCTCGGAACCGTGCTGGTGCAGTCGTCGTCGGCCAGCACGTCGGTGATCGTCGGTCTCGTCGCCTCGGGGGCGCTCGAGGTCAAGTTCGCGATCCCGATGGTGATGGGCGCCAACATCGGCACGACGGTCACGAACACACTCGTGTCGCTCGGCCACGTCCGTCAGAGCAACGAGTTCAAACGAGCGCTCGCCGCTGCCACGGTCCACGACTTCTTCAATGTGCTCGCCGTGGTGATCTTGTTGCCAGTCGAAGTGGCCACCGGAATCATCGGGAAGATTGCCGAGGCGATATCGGAGACTTTGGTTGGCTCGTCGGGAACCGAGTGGAAGAGCCCGATAAAGGCGTGGGTCAAGGAACCGGTCGGCTGGATCAAGGACGGGCTCGACGCCGCCGGAGCTTCGGGCAACGTGCTCGGAACCCTGATGGTCGTGGTCGGCCTCGTGATCATCCTCGCTGCGCTCTCGCTCATCACCAAGAACATGCGCAAGCTCGTGGCCGACCGGGTCGAGCGGTCCCTCAACGCCATTCTCGGGAAGGGCGGCGGCGCCGTCGCGATGATCCTCGGCATGATCATCACGATCTCGGTGCAGTCATCGAGCATCACCACGTCGATTCTCATCCCGCTCTCGGCGGCCGGCGTGATCACGCTTCGCAATGCCTATCCGGTCACGCTCGGCGCCAATGTTGGTACCACGATCACGGCCTTACTCGCAGCCCTCGCATCGGCGAGCCCCGAGGCCCTCACCGTCGGTCTGGCCCACACCACCTTCAACGTGATGGGGATCTTTCTCCTCTACGTGATCCCCATCTTCCGAGACGTACCCGTTCGAGGCGCGGAGGCGCTCGCCGCCGTGGCGGTCGAGCGTCGGACAATGGCGCTCCTGTACGTGGTAGGTCTGTTCATCGTGGCTCCGCTCGTCGGCGTCGTGCTTCTCAGCTGAAAGGAAATCCGATGGTCTTCGCATTTTTCAAGAAGGCAGATCCCGGGCTCGAGCACATCGCCACCCGCTCGGTCGCGATGCTCAACGACGCCCGTCACTCATTCGATCTCGCCACGCTGGCGTTGCTCGGTGGCGCCACGATCGAGGCCGTCGCGGAAGACGTTCGCGCCACCGACCATCGAATCAATCAGGCCGAGCAGGATCTCCGGTCCGAGCTCGTGGTTCATGTGTCGGTGCAGGGCACCGCAGACATCGGCCTGGTGATGGGATACACCCTTCTGCTCAAGAAAATCGAACGCATCGGTGATCAGGCCAAGAACATCCTCGATCTCGCGGAGGAGGGCGCCACCCTCGCCGACGGCCCCGACTCCGCCGAGTTGATGGCCGAGCGCCAGACGGTGAGCGAGCTGTTCGCCGAGGCCGCCGAACTACTCGCCGAGCCCGACGAGCACCGCGTGGATGGCTACGCCGAACGCATCCAGGGGATCTCGGCGGCGCAACAAGAGAAGATCAACAGTCTCACACACACCGACATGCCAGGCCGCGAAGCGGTTCCGCGGGCGATCTACTACCGCTACATGAAGCGCATCGTGGCGAACCTGCTCGGCGTCGTGAGCACGGCGTCCGAGCCGCTGCCCCACATCGACTACCTCGATGACGGCAACACCGACATCACCGACGACTGAGGCGGGGTCGGTCAGCCGACCTTCAACCCGAGGAGATCGTCGATCCGGCGGCTCGCCCGTACTCCTTCGAACAGCTCGCGATCGCGGCTGTAGGTGAGCCGGTCCGCGACCTTGTCGGTGCGAACCCACGCGATCAGGTCGACCTCGTTGTTGGGAGTGAACGCGCCTTTTTTCACTGTCATCAGCCAGTAACGGACTTCCTTGAGGCGCCCCGAGCGTTCCATGTAGGTCATCGACGGGAGCCGGGGCCGGTGCCGCTTGCACTCGAATCCTGTCTCCTCGAGCACTTCGCGGAGCGCTGCTTCCTTGAAGGTCTCACCGGGATCGACCTTGCCCTTCGGAAAGGACCAGTCGTCGTAGCGTGGACGGTGCACCAGCAGAACCTTGGGCCCCTTCTTCGCGGCGCGGACAACGATTCCGCCGGCGGCACGGACGACGTCGGAGTCATTCGATCCCATGGTCAGGCCGCTCTCTTCCCGGACCGACGTCGTTCCTTCGCCAAATCCTCGAACTCACCGTGCAGATCGGGCAGCGAAGTCAACGCGTTGCGTTCCCACGCCCCTTCTCCATCCAGAACCCAGGTCTGTTGCGTGTCGGCCAGGCTTCGTTCGAGGGCGTCGAGCAGACGTACTTCGATGAGGGGCTCGGAGATGCGAATGAGCGCTTCGACGCGATGATCGAGATTGCGTTGCATGAGGTCGGCCGAACCGATGAAAACCGCGGGAACACCCTCGCCGCCACCGTTGGCGAAGTGGTACATCCGTGAGTGTTCGAGATAGCGGCCGATGATCGACCGTACCCGAATGTTCTCGGACAGCTCGGGAACGCCGGGGCGCAAACAACACACACCACGAACGATGCAATCGATCTGTACTCCGGCCTGGCTCGATTCGTAGAGAAGTCCGATCATCGTGGGGTCGACCAGGCTGTTCATCTTCATGATGATGCGGCCGTTGCTGGAGTGCATCTCGTTGCGGATCAGGTCTTCGAGGCCCGATCGCAGTCCAGCAGGTGCCACGAGCAAGTCGTCGTAGCTCACGTCGCCGCCGTAACCCGTGAGGGTGTTGAACAGCACCGCCACCTCGTCGCCCAGCTTCTCCGACGCAGTCAGCAGACCGAAGTCCTCGTAGAGGCGCGCCGTGCCGCCGTTGTAGTTCCCGGTGCCGAAGTGGCAGTACCGGACCATCCGGCCGGCCTCCCGGCGAACGACCATCGTGATCTTGGCGTGGATCTTCAAACCGGTGAGTCCGTAGGTGACATGGACCCCGGCCTGCTCGAGGGTGCGTGCCCATTCGATGTTGGCCCGTTCGTCGAATCGGGCCTTCAGCTCGATGAGCACCGCCACCTGTTTGCCCGATTCGGCGGCCTGCACGAGTGACCGCACGATGGGGCTGTCGCTCGCGGTGCGATACAGAGTCATCTTGATTGCCACGACGTCGGGGTCGACCGCGGCTCGGCGGATGAAGTCCTGCGTGGTTGCGCTGAAGGACTCGTACGGGTGGTGCACGAGCAGGTCGCGGCGTCGAAGGTCGTCGAAAATGTCAACCTCCTCGCCGCTGCGCTGCGATACACGGGAGGGCACGACCGGATTGAACGCCGGGAACCGCATGTCGCTGCGGTCGACCCGCATGAGCGCCCACAGATCCGACATCGCAAGAAAGCTGTTCTCGACGTAGATGTCGGTGTCGTCGAGTTGGAGTTCGCGGCGAAGTAGAGGCCTGATGGCGTCGCCCGTGCTGGTGCCGATCTCGAGTCGTACGGCGTTGCCCAACCGGCGTCGGCGAAGCTCCATCTCGACCAGTTCGAGGAGATCGTCGGCCTCTTCGTCGCGATAGTTCAGGTCGGCATTTCGGGTGACCCGGAATACCGAGTGCTCAACGACGGTCAGCCCTGGGAAGAGCTGATCCAGGTGGGCGATGATGAGGTCTTCGATGCGGATGAACGTGCCGGGATCGCCAAGCGGCACCAGGCGGTCGAGGCTGTCGGGGATCTTGATCCGAGCGAAACGCGCCCGTTCCTCGCCCGGCCAGGTGACCCGCACGCCCAGGTTCAGGGAGAGATCGGAGATATAGGGGAACGGATGCCCGGGATCCACGGCGAGCGGCGTGAGGATGGGAAAGACCTGCTCATCGAAATAGGCGTCGGCGATCTTGATGTCGTTGTCGCTCAGTTCAGCCGGACGCAGGACCGAAACTCCCTGGAGCCGAAGCTGCGGCAGGATCTGGTCGGTGAAGATGTGCTGTCGATGACGTTCGAGCTGTATGACCGCATCTCGGATGGCGTCCACCTGGTCCTGAGGAGTACGGCCGTCCGCAGTGCGAACGAAGACCTCGGCCGCGACCTGATCGCGCAGACCGGAAACACGGACCTGGAAGAATTCGTCGAGGTTTCCGGCGTAGATCGCGAGGAACTTGACCCGTTCGAGCAGCGGGATCCGGATGTCGGCCGCAAGTGCGAGCACGCGGGCGTTGAACGACAACCAGCTGAGCTCACGATTGAGGAAATGCGTGTGATTGTTGTCGATCGGCGCGATGCGGAACGACCGTCCGTCAATCGACAGTGCGTTCTCGTCGATGTCCTCCATGCACTACCGATCGGTGTGGCGGCCCGGACTGTTGAGCGGCCGCAGGCGGATCTTCAGCTCGCCGCGGCCTCGGCCGGAGCTTCTTCCTCTTCGTAACCGAGGTCCCACTCGATGTAGATCCGCTCGCGCTCACCGTCGCGGTTCACGCGCTCACGGTTGCGTCGGAATTGCGGGTCGTGCGGAGGAAGGAGGAGGAGCCGAGCCTGCACGCGGTCGCGGAAACCATCCATGAACGCGACATCTCCTGAGATCGCACGAATGTCCCAATGAGGGGCGACCGGGCCGAGGTACACGATCTTCGCGTGGCCCTGCGCCGGAAGCGGTTCTTCCATTGTGTCGGTCATGGTGTCCTCTCCAATTCGGGAAAAGCTCCCGATGACTCGGGAATCAGGGTACCGTTTGTAGTGCTGAGGGCATTGCACTAGCCATGTGGTTGGGCCGAGTTTCCGGCTTTACGGGAACTTTCGGTCGGATCTGGGCGTAGTAACGCTTGCAGATACCGCGGAGGTACATACATGGATCCGAACTGGATGGCGCGAGGATTGTGCGCCAACCAACCGCCGGAGACGTTCTTCCCGAGCGACGGTGTGGGCGTCGAGGTTGCGAAGCGCATATGCGCCAAGTGCCCGGTCCAGGAACGTTGTCTCGAATATGCGCTCAAGAACCGGATTGACCACGGCGTCTGGGGTGGGTGCAGCGAGCGGCAACGCCGACGCATTCTCAAGGCGCGCCGTAAGGAAGCTGCCAAAGAGGCCCGCGCCGGCTTGTAACCCCAGGTCTCGCCCGTTCCTTCGTCGCCCCGCTCGGGCGGAGGGCATCGAAACTCAAGATCTATACAAAATCATCGAACGCCCCGTCTTGGACGGGGCGTTCGATGGTTTTCGGCGCGGCCATTGCGCGGCCGGGCGTCGATCAGGTTTCGATCAGGCGTCGGTGGATTCGTCGTCGGACACGCCTTCGGACAACCCGTCCTTGAATTCCTTCTGGGCCTGACCGAGCGAACGTGCAAGCTTCGGAAGCTTGGCGCCACCGAACAGCACGAGAATCACGACGAGAACGATGAGAAGTTCCGGTGCTCCGAGGTTCATGGCTGCAAGCGTAGCAACTACAGGGCAGCTTCAGCGGCGGCCGCGGCTCGAGCCAGCGCCCGCTGCCGGCGGATGCGGCGGCGTTCCCGCTCGCTCATTCCGCCCCAGATGCCGAACTTCTCGCCGTTCTGCAGTGCGTACTCGAGGCAGTCTTCGCGAACGACACAGCCCCGACACACCTCTTTGGCTTCCCGGGTCGAGGCGCCGCGCTCGGGGAAGAAGAGATCGGGGTCCACTCCCAGACAGTTGGCGAAGTCGTGCCAGGTGGGTTCATCCTTTTCGGACGCGCCAGTAAATGCCATCGTGTTGTGTTCTCCCGAGGATGCCTGCCTGCTACGCCGCGCGAAGCAGGCGATGTCGCCTGGTGTTCTTGAATGCCGACGACCTCGCCGTATTCCAGCGCTGTAATTACAACACTGTAACCATCGCAATGTAAAGCTGGAATCCATGAAAATCCAATCTTTTTCCACCACGACAGCAACATCGGCAACACCGCTCGCGCTCGCAACACGCGCCGCACGACGAGGAGTCATCGCGTGACCACAGCCGGCGAGAATGACCCCACCGAACACATCCGGAACCGGCGCCTGACGACCGGTGTGGTCACCGAGTGTTCCGAGATCATGAGCGACTCGGGGTTCCGCGAGCTGGTCGATCGGGCACCGGCGACCAGAGAGTTCGTCGTGCAAGGACTCGACCTCGTCGATCGGACCCAAGAGATTCTCGGGCGACCCTGGTACGACACGACGTTCCTCGGGTGTCGCATGGACGCCGACGCCGACGATCACATCCGCACGACGGGCGGTGTGACGTTCCCGGCGTTCGATCGGCTCCCCTACAACCCCTACCGCGGCACGATGTACTCGCCGTCGGAGCTCCGACACGGGGAGCTCGACCGCAGCATCTATGAGCATCAGCAGAGGTTCCGTGAGGCCGGATCGGTGCCCATCCTTGAAGCGCTGGCCCAACGGATCCACGATCACGCGATCGACGATGCCCTCCACGAATTCCTCTTCGAACACGACCGGGTCGTGGCGATCATGGGCGGACACAGTCTTCATCGCGACGAGCCGACCTTTCGCACGGTCGTGACCCTGGCCCGCGAGCTCGCTCGACAGGGATTCCTGG
>JBPCTR010000086.1:0-4472 GCA_051011575.1 Acidimicrobiales bacterium
AGTTCGAGAAGACCGGGAGACGGGTCAAGCCCACTCACTTCCGCCAATTCGCGCTTCAGCGCCTCAATTACCCGTAGTCCTTCGGCGGTGCGACCACTTCGGTGCAACGCGAGCGCATGCTGGCGTACGGCCCGATCTCGGAGCCCGTGCTGGGACGTGAAGGCTGCCAGTTCACCCGTGATCTGGGTATGTCGACCGAGGGCCAGCAGCGCCTCCCAGCGCTCTTCCATCATCTCCAACCGATCAACACCGAGCTGCTCGATGGTGGCCCGGGCCCAGTCGAAATCTTCGAGTTCCCGGAACGGCTCGCCCCGCCACAGCGCGAGGGCTTCGTCGAGCAGCGCGTGTGCGGTGAGCGGATCTCCGAGGTCGCGGGCCCTCACCGCCCGGGCCCGCAACGATTGCGCCCACTCGTAGTCGACGGCTCCCTCGGGTGCGACAAGTCGGTATCCGGCCGCCTCAGTCTCCAACCATGCTCTTGCGTGCTCCGGAAGCGAGCGCCGAAGCCGTGACACGTATGTCCGCAGCGGCGAGACCATGTCATCGGGGCGTTCGTTGTCCTCCCACAGATGCTCGGCGAGCCAGTCGAGGGATGCGACAGCTCCCGATCGGATCACCAGCAGGGCGAGCAGCCTTCGCTGTCTCGCCCCACCGATGCTGACCGGTTCGCCACCGACCTCGACCGCCATTCCTCCGAAGACCCGAATGGTCGGCGGTGCTACCTGGTCTTCGGAGGCCGTGTCGTTCGAGCCGACGTCGGGTTCGCGCAGCGTCATTGCCTAGCCAACGATCTCGTAGATTTCATAGACCGGGAAGTCGTTGGGGCTCCGAACGACCGTTCCGTCGGGTCGAATCCGGCCGCCTCCCCACCCCTTCATGGCGATCTCGTCGCCCGTTGGACCGTTCTCGCGATCAACGAGGTGGGCCGCGTCTTCGACGAGAGCCACAACAAGCCCATCGGGCCGGACGCCGATTGCTGAAATCGTCGCCGGCGATTCGAGCGAGACGGTCGATGTGATCTCGAGTGCGTCCATGGCGATCGTCACGAGGCTTCCCGTCGACAGCCCCGCGATCACCTCGCCTCCGTCCGGGTCGAATGTTACGGCTGTTGGAGGAGCGTCGGTTTCGACCCGTCCGAGGAGGTCGCCCGAGGCGGCGTCGACCACCAACAACTGCCCCGTCTGAGTGCCCACGTCGGCCCCGCCGAAGACGATCACATCGCCGCCCGGACTCACTGCTATGGGACGAGATCTGCGGCCCTCCTGAAACGCACCCTCGAACGGTTCACCGACCGTTGCTCCAGTTGTTGCATCGACAATGAACACCACCCCTGACTCCGGCTGCATCAACACCAGCCGATTCGAGCCGATCGATCGGCTGAGGAGCCGCGTCGGCTCGTCATAGGTGACCTCGGATTCCCACTCGCCATCGAATGGCCCGTACCAGATCTTGTGCTCGCCGTCCGGGAGTTTGTGCAGTCCGCGTGGAAGCGACAACGCCACTTTTCGCCCAAGGTCGCTATCGCCGATCCACTCCGCACACTCGACTGGCGGCGGACCGTGAGCGGTTTCCTCGCCCGTCTCGAGGTCGATGCGGTACATGACGTCGCCGGATGTCCCGTATTCCGCGAGCCCATCGGAAGCCGAGAAGCCATAGAAGCACGTGGTCTCGTGCGCTTCGACCACCCGCCGGTACGCGGCGATCGGCTCGGCATATGCACCGAACTCGACATCCAGCTCAACAGTGAACGTCCCGCCCATAACTGCCACCCCGTTGATTGAGTCCAGTTCGCCTGCCCAACGCCCCGACCCCGACATGTCGGCGAAATCGCCGTCGGTGAGGAGCACCTTCCAGCTGGAGCTGTACTTCGGGCCGGAACCCTTTGGGGAAAACACCCCGACGAATGAACCCGACTTTTCTCCCTCGTCGCAGGTGTACGTCGTAGCGATCTCATACTCTGCTCCGTGTTCGAGAACCGACCCACCGGCGCAACCAAGGATGTCGGCTCCCTTCGTTGTCCTCCACTCGCCGGTCGAGAAGCGCTCGCCAGAAACCATTTGTGCCTCGGCCTCGATGACAATTGCTGGCTCCGGTTCTTCTTCGGGTGCCGGTTCGGCTGCCTCCGATTCCTCGTCCGCGGTCTCCTCCGATTCCGCGTCCGCGGTCTCCTCCGGTATCTCCGAAGTCTCGACGTCATTCGAGGCAATGGACGTGGACGATTCCACGACCGCCGTTGATTCCTCCGCTTCGGCGGTTGTCTCAGCGCCGGCAACTTGCACTGCCGGGTCTTCACCGCTCGAACCGCATGCTGTGGCGATGACTGTCATCGCCACAATTGCGACTCCAAACCGGAAGGATTTTGTTGTGTTTTGGAAGATCGTCATGATCCCACCTCCTGTTGAGATGTTCAGGATCCGTCACCGACCTAACAACGAGATAACAGTGCTCTACCCGCGCATAACACCTCTGTCGCTTCAACCATTGCAGCGAATCGATCTGAGGGAAAGCGCGAGTTAGCCGTGGGCGATGCGTTACGGCGCCAGGTGTAGCGACTCAACTCGACCGCCATCCGGTATCTTCGGAGACGGAGAGATGGCAGAGCGGACGATTGCGTCGGTCTTGAAAACCGTTGGGCCTTTACGGGTCCCGGGGGTTCGAATCCCCCTCTCTCCGCCACTACCTGGGGGCCGTCGGTAGGCGGCCCCCAGTTCGCTTTTCCGCCGCTCAGCAGCTGTAGCTACCTTCCATGGTGCCTGACACCTGACCGGTGATCTTGACGGTGCCGTCGGCGTGGACGCCGAGCGCTCCGGTGTCGAACAGCGGTGGCGTGAAGCCCCGTGCATGGGGAAACACGGGGCTGAGGAAGCTGCCGATGGCTTCGTTCGCCATGACGACGCTCCCCTCGCCACATCCGTCGATCGTGCCGTCGAAGATGAAGATGCCCGCGTGCTCGTAGTTCGAATCAGCGATGATGTTCGTACCGACGAACACCGCCTCCCCATCGAAGGGTGCCCCGAGGACGAGACTGTTGTTCAGTGGCATCACGAGAAACCCGTCGGTCGTCGGGCAGGCATTGGGTGAACCCGCCGCATAAACCGAGGGGTTGCACGTGGCGCCGAGGACGTAGCTCGCCGCACCGGTCCATTCACGCGCGCCGGCCTCGACAACGCTGGATTCAGGACGGACAGCATCGAAAGACCCGGCATTCAGCGGTTCGTCGCTGCAGTTGACCGTGCCGCTGATGTCAAGCGTCGTCGGATCGAGCGTGGTCATCGTCGCCTCGAAGGCGAGATCAAGAGTGGCCAGCTTGCTCGGGGCGGCCGTGTAGGAAACGGCATCCATCGGCCCCAAGACGAGGGTTCCGGCTTCTGACGACTGTTCGATGTCGAAGCTGCCGGTACCGGCCGAGTTGTACACGGCGGTGCCTTCTCCACATCCGTCGACGGCTCCTACGAACGACGAGATTCCTGCGAAGACGTAGCCACCGTCTGCGTCCACGGCGAAGACTGCATGAAACGTCTCGGTGCCGTCGAACGTTCCCGTTCGGGTTGCGGTCAGTGTCGCCGGGACGATCGTGTATCCGGCGTACGTCTCGCAGTCAGCGGGTTCGGCGCTCAGCGGTGGTCCGATCGAGCAGCTCGGGTTCAACTCGAACGCCATTTCGCCGGTCACGTCGAACGTATCGCCCGACACTGCCGGGGCCAGCGCGGTCGTTTCAACCGCCTCCTCGACAGCTGCTTCGATCGGCGCCGCGCTGGTCGTTGTCTCCGGCGCAGCCGTCGGCTCGGCAGCGGCATCGGCGGTTTGTGTCGATGCATCTGCATCTCCACAAGCGCCCAAGAAGAGGGCGAAGACAGTCGCGAGGGCTAGTGAGAAGGGCCGAATGAGTTGTGTCTGGATGTGTTGTGTCATGGTGTCCCGTCCTTGATCAGTCATTGGGTGAATAGATGTCGTCGATGCCATTGAGGGCGCCGTTGCAGGCGGCGAGGTCGCGAATGTCGGCAAGCACGGGTACGCCTTGTACGCGTGGGTCGGCGCCGCCGGTGACCGTGACGATGTCGCCCGACCAGGTCGCTAGTTCGACTGCGTCGTCGCTCAAGCCCGTTGGTCCGCTCAGCGCGAGCAGGTCATCGACCAGGAATGTCTCGAGCCACGCCGCATCGTTGAGAACATCGTCGAGGTCGAGACCCGAAGCGGCGACGTATCGATCGAGTGCATCGTTGGTCGGGGCGAACAGCGTGTCCGGGCCCTCGGTGCAGACCGAAAGCCGTTCATCCAGTTCGGTTCGGTTCAAGGCTTTGGTGAACGTGCTGAACCTGGGCTCGTCCGCCACCAGCTTCGCGATGGAAGGTGGAGTCGTTGCTGTGAACTCCGGCGTACGGGCCGAGAAGACGGCAGCCGAGTCCGGGGTAAAGAGATCCTGCAGCGTCGCCTCGTCGAACACTGCTGGGAGATCCTCGGGGTGGGTTCGG
>JBPCTR010000087.1:0-22999 GCA_051011575.1 Acidimicrobiales bacterium
TCTCACCCTGGCTGACACTGAACGACACATCCGTCATACCAACAACATGATCAGTCGCAGCCTGCACATCGTTCTTCTTCATCCCATGCTTCGAAAGCGTCAGCGCACGCCCACGCGGCTGCGGACCAAAAATCTTGTAAACGCTCTCGAGCCGAATGATCTCTTCGCCAGCTTCTGTCACGTCTGGAGCCCTCCCTGGTGTGGCGGCGGTCACGACCATAACAGGCCCTCAACCCGTGCCCGAATCCGGCAGGTGCCGATGTTGTTAAATTTTGGAACCGTTCCACATCGTGGAAAGGGGGCCTCGAGGACGTGGTTTCAGCTCTTCGAGACCAACCGGAACACCATCACGTCGGTGCCATCGCTGGGTCGATCTTCATCGACGAACGCCATCGCGGTCGCCGTTTGCACCCCGGTGCTCGCATCCGCAATCACCACCCGGTCGTCCTCGACCCAGGCGACGAACGCGGAGTCCTCGGACCACGCGACGAACGACGACGGCGCCGCCCCGTCACCCGAAACGGTGAGCGATGTGGCCGCGTCCAACTCCCGAATCCGCCAGCGGTCGTCGTCGCCGCTGAACAGGCGGGTCCTGTCGGGTGAGAGCGCCAGCACCGGAGAACGCAGCAGGTTGGCCGGGACCGTCACCTCTTCGGAGCCGTCCCACCCCGCGATCCGGCCCTCGCATCGCGTGAAGCCGTCGCAGTGCACGCCGCCGACCGCGTCCGAGGTCGCCACGACCACGCGACCGAGACGCGAAGGAAACTCGACGAATCCGCGAAGAGTCAAGTATGAGCTCGTGGCGTCGGGGGCGGAGACGATCACGCCGCGATCCGCGATGGTGATCACTGTCGTGCGCTCGTCGGTGGCCGCGAGCCCGTCGCCGGCTGCGCCCCACAGCGACCCGGCATAGAACTCCGAACCGCCACCCTCACCAGTCGTGATGAAGCCATAGCTGTCGAGGCCTTCGCCGAAGCGCACGACGCGAACCGTTCGCGCGATTCGACCCGATCGCGACGGCTCGGCCGGGTCGACGACAAAGGTCTGATTGTGTGATCCCAGCAACCTGACGTCGGCCGGAAGCGGGGGCCAGGGAACATCGCTCCACGAAGGAGTCTCGATGCGATCACCCGTGTCGAGCCGGTGCATCACGAGTTCGCCGCCGACCCCGACCCAGGCGACTCCGAATCCCTCGACCAGCTCGAGTGGTGCCGGCGGCAGCGGTACGCCCGGGAGCGTCGTGGTCGTGGCCGCCGTCGTGACGGGAGCGGCAGAACGCACCGGCGCAACCGTGACAGGACCTGACTGCTGTGCATCATCAGGCGATCGGTCGTCGACCTGCGATCGGGCCCCGCCCGCGAGTGTTGCCGCAAGCGCTGCGGCGCAAATCAGGGCAACGACGGCAAGGGCCCGCGACCGGCCCGTGTGCACCACCGGATCGATGCCGGCGATGTCGGCATCGCCTTCCACCCCGACCCAGACGATCTCGCCCTTCGACACGGACACATCACCGGACTCCGAGGGCGCCGTATCGCTCCACAAGTCGACCACGGACCCACGGTAACGTACGCCGGTGAACCGACTACAGGCGGTTGATCGCAGCACTTCTCGCCCCGCGATCACGTCACCAATTCTCGGGATGTGGGCGCTGTTTCTTGGCGTCGCGCTCATGATGTTGGGCAACGGCCTCCAGGGAACGCTCCTCGGCGTGCGCTCGTCGCGCGAGAACTTCGACACGACCGTGATCGGCGTGATCCTCGCGGCGTACTACGCCGGTTTCCTGCTCGGGTCCCGCTTCACGATGCAGGCGCTCGGGCGCGTCGGCCACGTGCGAGTCTTCGCCGCACTCGCGTCCACGGCCTCCACCGCCGTGCTCGTGCACTCGATCGCCGTGAACCCTCCCACGTGGTTCGTCATGCGATTCGTGACCGGATTCTGCATGGCGGGCCTGTATGTCGTGGTCGAGAGCTGGCTCAACGACAAGACGACTCCGGAGTCCCGCGGTCGCACCCTCTCCCTCTACATGGTCGTCACGATGGGCGGGGTCACCGGCGGGCAGTTCCTTTTGAACGTGGCGGACCCCAACGGGTTCGAGCTTTTCGTGCTGGCCTCGGTTCTCGTCTCGATGTCGCTCGTCCCCATGGCTCTTTCGGAGGTGAGCGCGCCGGCCCTCGTCACACCGGACCCGCTTCCCTTCCGCGAGCTCCTCTCGATCGTCCCGACCGGTTTCACCGTCATGTTCTTCAGTGGTGCCGCTGCCGGCGCCATCTTTGCGTTCGGTCCTGTGTACGCCGCGCAGATCGGCATGTCGAACGCACGTATCTCGTTGTTTCTTGCAGCAGCCCTGCTCGGCTCGATGGTGCTCCAGCTGCCGATCGGCGCCCTTTCGGATCGTCTACCCCGCCGGGGTGTCATGATCGTGATCGCCTCGATCGCCACGGGCGCGAGTGTCGTGGGCACGGGCACGTCGACCGGCGTGGCCGCCTTCATCGTGATGTTCGTGATCGGCGCGGCGTCCTTCCCTCTCTACTCATTAGCAATCGCCTACACGAACGACTGGATCGAACCTGCCCAGCGGGTCGGCGCGTCGGCGCTGCTCGTGATGGTCAACGGGGTGGGTGCCATCCTCGGTCCAATCGTTGCTGCCCTACTCATGGCCGCGTTCGACCCGAAGGCCTACTTCTGGACGCTGATCATCACTCACGGGGCGATGGTCGCCTACCTGCTGGTGCGCATCGTCTTCCGCGATGCTGTGCCCATCGACGAGCAGAGCGAGTACCGCCCCTACTCCTCCCGCGGCTCGGTCCTCGCCACGGTCATCGGCCGCCGCAAGCGATGACGCGTCGGGGTGACGTACTGGTCGAGGCCACGCTACGAAACGATGTTGTGCTCCGGGCCGTAGGGGAAGCCGGTGATGTTCGTGACCGATCCGTCGTGATCGATCACGAGGATGTCGTGCTCGCGATAGCCGCCGGCGCCGGGCTGGCCCTCGGGAATCATGATCATGGGTTCCATCGAGACGACCATGCCTGGCTCGAGCACGGTGTGGATGTCTTCTCGTAGCTCCACGCCGGCCTCCCGGCCGTAGTAGTGCGAAAGCACGCCAAAGCTGTGGCCGTACCCGAATGAGCGGTACTGGAGGAGGTCATGGCTGCGATAGATGTCGTTCAGTTCAGCCGCGATCTCGCTGCATTTTGCGCCCGGCTTGATCAGTTCGAGGCCCACCTCGTGCACCTCCACGTTCACGTTCCAGAGTCGCAGGTGTTCGTCGGAGCAGCTGCCGGCGAAAAGCGTGCGCTCTAGCGCGGTGTAATAGCCGAAGATCATCGGGAAGCAGTTGATCGAGAGGATGTCGCCTTCTTCGATCAACTTGTTGGTCACCGCGTTGTGCGCGCCGTCGGTGTTCACGCCGCTCTGGAACCAGGTCCATGTGTCCATGAGTTCGGTGTGGTCGAACGACTTCGCGATCTCGCGCACCATCGCCGCGGTGGATGCGAGCGCGACCTCGTGCTCGGGCACGTCCACAGCGATTGCGTCTCGGCAGGCTTCTCCGCCGATGTCGGCGACGCGAGCGCCGAGCTTTATGTGCTCGATCTCCTCGGCCGACTTGATCGTGCGCATCCACATCGTCGACGTGCCCACGTCGACGAACTCGACGCCGGGCATCGCCGCCTTCAGCCGGTCGAGAAGATCGAGGCTGACCTCGTCGAACTCGATCCTGATCCGGCGCGCGCCGGGAGTGATCGTGGCGACGGCGTGGAAGAAGTTGTCCTTCCGCCAGTCGGTGTAGGTGATGTTGTCGCCGTGGCTCATCCGCCACGGCTGACCGCCGTCGATGCCGGCGCTGATCGTGGTTGTGCCATCGGCGGTGACGACACACCCGTAGTTGCGTCCAAACGCGCAGAACACGAAACCGGAGAAGTAACAGATGTTGTGGTAGCTCGTGAGCAGGGCGGCATCGATGTCGTTCTCGGCGAGGTGTGCTTGGAGGCGTTCCTGACGGCCGACCATTTCGCTGGCGCTGAAGGGGCCGAGCGTGCGCTCACCGTTGTGCCAGGTGACCAGTCGGTCCATGTCGTCGCTCATCGATCGTCTCCCCCGGGGTTCTGAAGCCGACGCACCCTAGCCATCGGCGAGCAGGAAAGCAGCAATCCAGCGACGAGGGACGAGGAACGAGCGGGAAACTACGCGAAGAGGTCGACGATGACGTCTCGGGCCTGAGCCACCACCCGTAACGGCTCCTTGGCACGGTGGTTCAGGTGCATCGACATCTGCGCCCCGGAATCGCTGATTCGCACATAGCTCACTCCCTCGGGCGCGAAGGTCCGAACGCCGTTCGGGACGATCGCTGCCCCTTCGCCCGACGAGACCAGGCCGAGGATGGTCGTGTATTCCGTGGCCTCGATCTGGGGGTCGTACTCCTCCCCTACGGCCGAGAACAGGGCCTGCAGTTCCGCATGCAGCGTTGGCGACAATCGGCGATCGAATCCGATCAGCCCGGCAGTGTCGATCTCGGACACCGAGGCTTCGCTTCGACCTGCGAGAGCATCGTCCGGCCCGGCGGCGAGGTAGAGCGGCTCGACGAGGAAGGCGATCGACACCATGTCGTCGGTGAGGGCAGGCGTGCGGCTGATCCCCAGGTCGATTCGGCCCGAACGGAGCGCATCGCGTTGATTGCTGCTCGACATGATCTGGAGGTCGTGCTTCACCTTGGGCCACTGTTTGCGGAACGCTCGCAGGAAGCGGGGCATGACCTCAAACGCGGCGGAGTCGACGAAGGCGAGGCGGAGCAGTCCGCCTTCGCCGGTGCGGAACTCGTTCATGACGCGCTCGGCCGAGTCGGCCGCCACGATCAAACGCTCCGCCTCGCCTCGAAATGCGTCGCCGGCTGCGGTCAACGAGACGCGCCGAGTTGTGCGTTCAAAAAGTTGCACGCCCAGCTCGGACTCCAGCAGGCGGATCTGTTGGCTCAGCGGAGGCTGCGCCATATGGAGACGGTCGGCCGCACGCCCGAAATGGAGCTCGTCAGCGACGGCCAGGAAGTAGCGCACGCGCTGAAGATTCACCGCTCCAATAGTAGGCACTCGATATCAATAGTCCTCCGATTGATACCGCAGTTGAGATGACCGGAACCGCGGTCATTCGTAGGGTGACACCATGACCTCCTCGAACGGCAAGAAGGGCGGACGGTCGCGCGGCGACAAACCGCTCAAGTATTCCGCCGCCACGCTCGCACGCAAGGGTTTGTCCGGCGACGACTGGCCCCGTGTGTGGCAGGACCATGAACTGAAATCCACGTACGACGTGGTGATCATCGGCGGCGGCGTTCACGGCCTCGCAACCGCCTACTATCTCGCCACGAACCATGGCATCACAAACGTGGCGGTGCTCGACAAGGGCTACCTGGGCGGCGGCGGTTCCGGGCGCAACACCGCCATCGTGCGCTCGAACTACCTGACGCCGGAGGGCGTGGCCTTCTACGACCGCTCCCTATCGCTGTACAACACGATGTCGGCCGACCTCAACATCAACGTCATGTTCAGTGAGCGCGGCCACATGACGCTGGCTCACACCGACGGCGCGTTGCGCACCATGCACTGGCGCGCCGAGGTGAACAAACTCCAGGGCATCGACAGCTCCGTGATCGATCCGAGCGAGGTCAAGAAGCTCGCCCCGAGCCTCGACGTGAGCAGCCACCCCCGCTACCCCATTCTCGGAGCCCTCCACCACCCTCCCGGCGGGATCATCCGCCACGACGCAGTTGTGTGGGGATACGCCCGCGGCGCCGACCATCGCGGCGTCCACCTGCACCAGAAGACCGAGGTCCTCGACATTCTCTGTGAGGGCGGCGAACTCGCCGACGGAAAGGGCGCCGGCGGCAGGGTCACCGGTGTGCGCACCAACCGCGGCGACATCTCGGCACCGATCGTTGTGAACTGCACCGCCGGATGGGGCTCGCTCATCTCGAACATGGCCGGCGTGAAACTGCCGATCAACACCCACCCGCTCGAGGCGGCGGTAACCGAACCGGTGAAGGTCTTCCTTCCCACGGTCGTCGTGAGCGGCTCGCTCCACGTGTACGTGAGCCAGACCGATCGAGGCGAGCTCGTATTCGGCGCATCGATCGACCCACTCGCCACCTACTCGATGCGAGGCTCGCTGAGCTTCACCGAAGAGCTGGCCGGGCACGTCCTCGAGCTCATGCCGAATATCTCCAAGATGCGCCTGCTTCGCCAATGGTCGGGGCTGTGCGACATGACCCCGGACTACTCACCCATCATGGGCTTCACCCCGGTGGAGGGTCACCTCACCGACGTCGGGTGGGGCACGTACGGCTTCAAGGCCGGACCTGTGTCAGGAGAACAAATGGCGGAATGCATCGCCACGAACCAGACCCCGAAGCTGATCTCTCCGTTCAAACTGTCTCGATTCGAGACGGGCGAACTGGTCGGCGAAAAGGGCGCAGCGGCGGTGGGTCACTGATGTTGGTCGTTCCCTGCCCCAATTGCGGTCCCCGCAACCAGTCCGACCTGCGCCTGGTCGGCGCCGCCGTCCCCCGCCCGAACCCCAACGAGGCCACCCGCGCCGAGTGGGGCGAGTACCTCTATCTCCGCGAGAACCCGGCCGGCTGGCTCGAAGAGACCTGGTACTGCCGATCCGGCTGCCGGACCTACTTCAACCTCGAACGCCATCAGGCCACGAACGAGTTCCGCAACCCGCCGATGCCCGGCGACAAGGTTGGCAACGCCACCTACACCACGATCACCGTCGGCAGCTCGGGCAACCAGCGCGGCGACAACACCGAAGCCGGAGGTCGGCGATGACCATGGAACGTCTTCCAGAACAGTCCGGCGAGGTCATCGATCGATCGGCACCGCTCGACTTCACCTGGAATGGCAAGGCTGCCAGCGGCTTCGCCGGCGACACGCTCGCATCGGCCATCGCGGCCGGCGGCAACACCATCATGTCGCGTTCGATGAAGTATCACCGCCCCCGCGGTCTGCTCACCGCTGACTACTGGGACCCCAACGCATTCGTTCAGGTCGGAAACGAGCCCAACGTGCGCTCGGCACACCGTCTGCTCTCGGCCGGTATCGACGTCGGTCCGCAGAACGTGTGGCCATCGCTCGACTATGACGTGAAGGCCGCCAACCAGCTGGTGGGTCGCTTTCTCGCCCCCGGCTTCTATTACAAGACGTTCATTCACCCCCAGAAGCTCTGGCCCGCATACGAGAAGGTGCTCGCGCGCTTCGCCCCCGGCGGAACCGTCGACCTCGAGACGCCCCACGGCTACTTCGACAAGCGCTACACCCACCCCGACGTCGTCGTCGCAGGTGGTGGCCCGGCTGGCATGGCCGCCGCGGCAGCCGCCGCCGAAGCCGGTGCGTCGGTGCTCCTCGTGGAGCACGAGCATCAACTCGGCGGCCACCTCCGATGGGGATCGGACGAGGATCGTGCGCTCGCCGCCAGCCTCGCGGCAGCGTGTCACGCCGCCGGCGTCGAGATCCTCACCGACTCCACCGTGACCGGCCGCTACGAGGACAACTGGCTCGGCATCGTGCAGCGATCACACCCGATCGCCGAAGAACGCCTCATCAAGGCGCGGGCCAAGACCCTCGTCGTCGCCGCCGGTCTGATCGAACGGCCCTACGTGTTCAAGGGCAACGATCGCCCGGGGGTGCTTCTCTCCGGAGCGGTTCGTCGCCTCATCAACATGTACGCGGTCAAGCCCGGCAGCCGGGCTGTGGTGTTCACGGCGAACGCCGAGGGCGACGCCACGGTCGTTGATCTGCAACGCGCCGGCGTGGAAATCGCGGAGGTGATCGACGCTCGCAATGGCGGCAACGTGGTGTCCACATCGGGATCGCAGAAGGCGATCAAGTCGGTCGAGCTCGGCGATGGCCGCACCGTCGACGCCGATCTGTTGGTCACTGCGATCGGCTGGACCGCACCGACCTCGTTGCTCAACATGTCGGGCGATCGTCCGGCCTACGACCCCAGCGCCGCCCGGTTCTTCCCCGTGAAGACCCCGGACAACGTGCTCTACACGGGCGCTCTCGCTGGCGACGGCACGTCGGAGCAGCTCGTCGAGCACGGTCGCCAGACCGGAGCGCTCGCGGCTGGTCGAGCCGCGGCCGTTGCGCATCGGCTCCAGGCAGCGACAGCTCGTGCGGCTGAGGTCAGCGGAAACGAGCCCGCGATGCCCACCGACCAGCGCACGCCGTTGGGCCGCGACGCTCATCCCGAGCTGTACCGGAGCACCACCCACGGCATCGTCGACTACAGCGAAGACGTCGCCTCCAAAGACCTCGTGTCGGCAGCCAAGGAGGGTTACGACTCGGTCGAGCTCCTCAAGCGCTACACGACGGCCACCATGGGTCCGGCCCAGGGCAAGCTCGAAACCGTAAACACCGTTGCGGTGCTGGCTGAGGCCCGTGGCGAGACCATCGCCGAGGTCGGCACCACGATCTGGCGTCCGCCGTACGCCCCGATCACGCTGGGTGCGCTTGGTGGCCGGATCTTCGAGCCCGAGCGCGTCTCGTCGATTCACCCGTGGCATGTGGCCAACAACATGACGCCGATTCTCGCCGGTCAGTGGATTCGGCCCGAGCAGTACGGCGATCCGGCAGCCGAGGTCCGGAACGTCCGCGAGAACGTGGGCATCATCGATGTCACGCCGCTCGGCAAGCTCGATCTTCAGGGCGCCGACGTGCCCCAGCTACTCAACCTCCTCTACACCAACAAGTGGTCGAAGCTGGCCGTCGGGTCGGTGCGATACGGAATCATGTGCGCCGAAGATGGCGTGGTCATGGACGACGGTGTGACCGGCCGGCTGGGCGACAACAAGTGGCTCATGACGACCACGAGCTCCGGCGCGGGCACGGTGTGGGAATGGGCCGAGAACTGGCTTCAGACCGCACACCCCGACTGGGACGTGCACGTCACCCCGGTGACCACTGCGTACACATCGATAAATGTGGCAGGGCCCAACTCGCGCGAGTTGATGAGCCGCCTCACCGACATCGACCTCGATCCTGAGACCTTCAAGTACATGCAGGTCCGAACCGGCACGGTTGCGGGAATCGAAGATTGCATCATGTGGCGGATCGGCTTCACCGGTGAACTGAGCTTCGAGCTCCACGTACCCGCTGGCCACGGCCTCCATGTCTGGGAGACCCTCATGGAGACCGGCGCCGACCTCGGAATCAAGCCGTTCGGTCTCGAAGCACAGCGAATCATGCGACTCGAAAAGGGCCACTTCATCGTGGGCCAGGACACCGACGGACTCACGAAGGCACCCACCACCGGGCTGCAGCCGCTACTCAAGTTCGACAAGGACGACTTCGTGGGCAAGACCGAACTCACGTGGGCCATCGACGCCGAACTGCCGGTTCTCGTCTCGGTGCAGATGACCGAGTCATCGATCGTGCCACCGGAAGCGAGCCAGATCGTGCGACCGGGAACGAACGAGATCCTCGGCCGAATCACCTCGTCTCGGTTCTCACCGACCCTCTCGAAGTCGATCGGCATGGCGCAAGTACCACCGAGTCACGCAAAGGCCGGTACCGAACTCACGATCGTGCTGACGAGCGGTGACAGAACCACGGCAACGGTGATGGAACACCACGCCCACTTCGATCCGGAAGGAGCACGTCTCCGTGCCTGATTCACCAACCCTCAAATCCCCCATAACGAAGGTCTACGCCGCCGCCGACGCCGGCGCGGCACTCACACTTGCCGACGAAACCGACAAGGCCAAGATGATCGTTCGCACCCCCGACGGCACCGCCGCCCGCTCGTCGCTCAGCGTGGACTTCGCCTCCAGCAAAACGATCGATGGCGTGCTCGTAGCCGGATCACGACCCGACGAGTGGATGCTCATCGGTGACGCGGCCGCGGTTGCGTCGATGGTCGACGAACTCCCCGTCGATGGCCACGTGTCGACGATCGACTGGACCCACGGGCGAGCGATCTTTCGACTCACCGGAGAGAGTGCACCCAGCGCGCTCGAGAAGGTGTGCGGCCTCGACCTCTCCGAGTCGATGACACCCGATGGTGCCGTTACATCGGGCTCGGTTGCGAGCGTGACCTGCGACATGATCCGCAACGATGTGTCCGGAATCCGGAGCTACATGATCCTCGTCGACCGGTCGTTCGGTCAGTACCTGTTTGACGCTCTCCTCGATGCCGGCGATGAGTTCGGCATCGGCGTCGCCGGCTGAGGATTTCCCGCAAGCCGGGCCCGAGGTCAGTCGACCACGGCCACGTCGTCTGCCGCGTCGAGGTCGGCTTCGGGAATCAAGTAGCCCTTTGCCAGCAAAGCCAGGCGCGCCCAGACGCGGTCGGCCACGCTCACGCCGCGCTGATGAGCCTGCGCCGATCGAGCCTCAATCGCTGCGAGCCGCTCCGCCGTAATCGGCTTCCAGTGTTCGTCGATCGTCCGGATCGCGAGCGATGCGCTACCCACGCGGAACCAGTCATCGAAGTCGTGGTGCACATCATCTCCACAGAAGAGCCCCGGCGCCGATCCTGACCGTGCCTCGCCAGCGATCACATCGGCCAGGTCAGCCACGGCAAGGTTGCTGGATGTGGCCGCTCCGGCCAGGGCGAGACGTCCGATCGCTGGGCGCGATCCCGCTTCGAGCAGCTCGACCACGCGCTCGACGGCGCCCGAGAGCTGAATCTCGGCAGTGGTCGCCGCGGCGGCGATCTCATTGGCCTCGCCGTGAGACGCACCGCTGACTCGGCAGGCCCGGTACACGTAGTCGTGGACCTCGCGAGGGGCGGCGACGACCACGTCAGCCGATCACGGTTTCGAAGAGGCGGTACCAGTTGCCTCCGAGAATCTTGGCGCGGTCGTCGGAATTGAACCCGACCTCGGCAAGTCCATCGTCGAAATTTCCGAAGTCGGCGGGTCCACCGAACCACGACGGCCAGGGAGGAAACGCCGGAATCTCTGTCGGGTCAGTCGGACGGTCCCACCGGCCACTGCGCATCCATCCGAGCGCCTGGGGTCCCCAACCGAGCACGGCGTCGGAACCAATCGCCACATGATCCACACCAATCTTTTCGGCGAGGTCGGCCATCATCTGGCAGTACTGGGTGCGAGTCACTTCGGCTCCACCGATGAACAACGGATAGAGCGTCACCCCGATCACGCCACCTTTCTCGGCCACGGCATCGATCACCTCCTGTGGCTTGTTGCGAGGCGAGTCGTGGAACCAGATCGGGTTGCCATGTGTGATGGCGATGGGGTTGTCGGACGCCCGAGCGGCGTCGATGCCGGTTTTGTTTCCGACATGCGAAATATCGACAAGTACGCCGAAGTCCTCGCACGCCTGCACGATCCGCTGACCGGCACGGGTGAGGCCCCCGTCGTGGGGTTCCCAGCAGCTCGAACCGAGATGGTTGGCGATGTTGTAGGTGAGCTGAATGACCTTCACGCCGACGTCGCTGAACATGCCGACCAGCTCGGGGTCATCGCCCACCATCGACGAGTTCTGGAACCCGAACAACAACCCGAGCACACCGTCGGCCTTCGCCTGGTCCATCTCCGCCACGTTGGTCACGATGCGAACGATGTCGCTGTTGTGCCGAACGAGGTGGCGCATCGCGCCGATACGCGTGAACGTGTTGGCGGTGTCCTCCCATACCCCGACGGTCGCGTGCACGATGTCGATACCACCACTGCGCACCTCCTCGATGATGGGCCGGCTCCAGTCGTTGATTTCGAGTCCGTCGATGATCATGAGATCTCCTGCGCTTGTGGCATCGGGGGCAGTACCCAGTCGTCGGTGAGCCCGTGTTCCAGATCGGAAATGCGGGGCGCCCCCTGGAAGAGTGTGACTCGTAGCCAGTCGGTGGACTTCGGTTTGAAGTTGTCCATGCCGTACATGGCGAGCTGGAATCGCTGCACTTGGAGTGGCAGGTACGTCTCGGCCGCGGGGTTGTCGCGCGGCTCGCCGTAGGGCTGGTCGGACACGAAGAGGCGCCCGGCGGCGTCGATCAGATGTGGGTGATCAGCGAGTACGGCGCTGAGGGAGGACTCCGGCTCATCGCGAAGGGCCGCCCGAAGGTCGAACATGTGGTTTACGACGTCGATCGCGAAGTCCTGTTGCCCCACATCGAGCCGACCCCGCCGCGTGCGCCGCGGCTCTTCGGTGTTGTCGCTGTAGACCCACCAGAAGCTGCGGGCACTGTCGCTGTCCAGACCCAGATCGTCGATCCATCCGAACCGATCGGCGATGAGGTCGAGCGCCGCCGCGGCACTGATCGAGAGATCGACCTGTGTGTGCTCGTTCACGTGCAGGAGATTGTCGACGACGTCGTCGGGGGTGTCGTCGAGCTCGACGAGCAGGCTGGCGACCAGCTCCGACGTCTCGGCTCCCTGGGTCATCGCCCACCGCATGAGCGAGTCGAACGGCAACGCATCGCCTCGAGTCTTCTCCCACGCGCCACGAATCGCATCGACGACCGGCACGAGTTCGGCAGGGCACAGGAAGGGATCGGCCGGGGTGTCGGTACCGGTCACGAAGTGTTGGCGCGCTCGTTCGATCCACCGGTCGAGCGCGGCGGCGGAGGCTGGCGTACCCGGCTCGTTTCGGACCTTCGCCAGCGCCAGTTCTCGCACGGCCACCCACCCGTTCACGATGCGCGGGTGTTTGAACATGTACGGCACCAAACCGAGTCCCGTGGCGTTGCCAAGACCGAAGAACGTTCGCCACTCCCCGCCGAACGGCACCGCCGATTCGCCGCCGCGAAGTCGAGCACACTCCTCGATCACGTCGTAGCTCAACTCCCGAAAACACCACGCCGCGATGAACTGTGCTCGATACGGCGCTGCCAACGGGTGGCCGGCCGGGTAGCCGCCATATGAGCGCATCCCATACTTGCCATTCCCATAGAAGGCAGTGCTGCGCATGATGTAGCCGGCATCGCCCACGTGGTCCGGGTCGGGTTGACGTCCGGCGGCGAGTTCGTCGATCAGGTAGTCGAAAAAGCGCACGCTTCGATTTCCGCGCGTGAGCGAGAGCACATCGTGGTCGAGGCGTCCCCGCTCCTGTTCGGGCACGTTCACCCGAAGGTGATCCCACCGCTCGCGGGTGAGCTCGCCCTCGATCAGGGCCGCCACGATCTCCCACCGTTCGGCGATGACTCGATCGGTGTGCGCCTGCTCGGCGAGCTCCTGAAGAAACGCGACGAAGTGAAACACGTGGCCCTCGGCCTCGACTCGGTAGGCGGCCTCGCCCTGTCCCCGATCGTCGAGGTCCAGGTGGGAGAGAGCGACCTTCCAGCCGTTCGCATCGGCGCGACGCAACACGCTGCGGGAGAAGGAGAATCGCGTGAGTCGGGCGGCGCCGAGCACGGCGGGACTCATGACGTAGCTGGCGTCGCGGACATCATCGGTGTGCTGTTCGAGAAGAACGCCGAGCGTTTCGTTTTCGGCGGTCTCGGGCATCGCACGATCGTACTTCGACACCCTCCCGGAACCGTGATCGAGGAGGTGGCGGCAGTACGCTTCCCGTCCATGGTTTCAATCGATATTCCCACCGGCGCCCACCTCATCGGTGGCGACTGGATCGCCTCCGGCCCAACGGCCACCAGCATCAATCCGGCCCGCCCGGACAAACCGGTCGGCGAGTACTCGGTGGGCGACGAGTCGACCGCCGCCGACGCGGTCTCCGCTGCCGTCGATGCCCAACGCGGTTGGCGCGACGCCGGCTTCAAGGTGCGTGCTCAGATCCTCGAGAAGGCCGCGATCCTCTTCGACGAACGCGCCGATCAGCTGGCTGCTCTCGCCACGATGGAAGAGGGCAAGACCCTCCCGGAATCACGGGGCGAAGCGGTGCTCTCCGCCGAGACGTGCCGTTACCAGGCAGCGATCATCAAGATGCCGCACGAGCGGGTGTACCCCTCGTCCAATCCTGGCGAACTCATCCGCACACTTCGCGCGCCGCTCGGCGTGGTCGGCGTCGTCACGCCCTGGAACTTCCCGATCCTCATCCCGGTCTGGAAGATCGCTCCCGCTCTTGCAGCGGGCAACACCGTCGTGTGGAAGACCGCGAGCAACACGCCGCTCACATCGGTCGCCATCGCGCAGATCTTCCAGGACGCCGGCCTGCCTCCGGGTGTACTCAACCTGCCCCTCGGCCCGGGCTCCATGGGCAACGCAATCGTGAACGACCCACGGGTTGACGGTGTGACGTTCACCGGATCAGTCCCCGTCGGCTTCGGCATACGTGACGCCGTCACGGCACGCAATGGACGGGTTCAATTGGAGCTCGGCGGACACAACCCGGCGATCGTCCTCCCCGATGCCGATCTCGACGTCGCCGTCCCGCTCGTGGTCGGCGGAGCGATGGGATCGACCGGCCAGAAGTGCACCGCCACCCGCCGGATCATCGCCGTGGGTGATGTGTATGACGAGTTGGTCGGACGCATGCGCACGGCGGTCGAAGGCCTGTCGATCGGCGATGGCCTGGAATCCGATACCGGAATCGGGCCGATCGTCGCTCCCCGAGCGCGCGCCGAGGTTGCCGAGGGCCTGCAGAAAGCCCTCGACCAGGGCGCCGAGATTGCAGCGACCGCTTCGACGCCCGACTCGAGCGAGTGCTTCTTCGCACCGACGCTTCTGCTCGGCAACACCGAGCTCGACATCTGGCATGAAGAGGTCTTCGGCCCGATCGCGGCGGTCGTTCAGGTCGATACAGCCGACGAGGCCTTCGCGCTCGCCAACGACACCGAATTCGGGCTCTCGGCATCGGTCTTCACCACCGACATGTGGGCGGTCGACCGGGCTGTGCACGAGTTGGAGGCCGGGATCATCAAGGTCAATGCCCCCACCACGGGAAGCGAGCTCCACGTTCCATTCGGCGGCGAGAAGTCATCGTCGGGGCACGCTCCCCGAGAGCAGGGAGACACCGCCCACGACTTCTTCACCCGCACGCGCTCGGTGTACGTCAACCCCGGCACGAAGCGGTAATTCGTCGAATACCTCCCGCTTCGCTCCCGCAGGGCGAGAAGCGACCATGTCGGTCTCCGCGGTTCTCGACCGGAAGTGTCGAGAAAATTAGGGCGTGATGGCCAACACGAGTAGTGCGGCAGGGACGGTGACGAGGGCGATTGCGGCGCCGACCGTGAAGGTGTCGGAGTCGGCGACTACGCCGACCACGAGGGGGGCGAAGACCAAGGCAATACGTGAGCCGGCCGTGAGCGCCCCCATGCTCGAACCCGGGCGTTCCGAGCGCGCCGCGAGGTCGTAGAGCTGCGGGAACATCACCGAGATCCCGACGCCGGCGACGAAGAGCCCCAACAGAGCGACAGCCACCGAGCCCACGAAGGTGGCAAGGGCAATGCCGACCGCGGCGGTCACGGTGGCTCGGCGAAGCGTGCTCGCCGAACCGAGCCGATCGACCACGTGGTCGCCCGCGAGCCGGCCGGCAACCATGCCACTCGTGAAGGCCACGTAGGCGATGACCGCGACACCTTGGGACGTGTCGAGATCGTCGGTGAACCGGAAGGCGGCCCAGTCGCTGTTGATCATCTCCGGCACGATCGCGGCCCCACCGAGCAGGCCGAAGGTCCACACCAGTGACTTCACGCGTCCGCCGCCCACGTCGACCTTGGCTTCGGGTGGCGTGGGTTCGTCCGCCACGAGCAGACCCGGAGCCACGTAGAGCACCGCGGCTGCCAAGGCCACCGAGGCTCCGATCAGGTGGGTGCGCAAGCTCACATCGGCCGCAGCCATGACGGCGGCACCGATCCCGCCAACCACCGTCCCGAGACTCCACATCGCGTGCAGGCGATTCATCACCGGCTTCGATCGTCGCCCGCTGAGCACCGACCCCTGCATGTTCATCGCCACGTCGGTGAAGACGTCGGCAGCGGCGATCGCCGCCAGGATCACGAACAGATGCCACGCCTGCGTCGCGAATCCCACGAGCGGGAGCAGCAGAACGAGAGCCAGCGAGCCGGAGAGCATCACCACCCTGGTGCTGAACCGAGCTGCCGCTCTACCGACGTTCACACTGCCTGCGAGGCCGCCCAACGTGGCGACGGCGATAAGCGTGCCGATGGTCGACAGGTCGATGTCGAGCCGATCGCGAATACCGGGAAGCCTGGGCACGTAACTCGCGACAACGACGCCGTTCACGAAGAACTGGACTGCGATCGCACGGAGGGCACGATCGTCGCCGGCGAGTACCGCCGTCATGCCGTTGCCATCTTGTGTCGGTTGGGGCGCCACATCCCCCACAACACGCCGCCGACCACGATGGCGCCCCCGATGTAGGTCGTGGTCACCGGAGCCTCATCGAAGAAAAGCCACGCCCACAGCGATGCGGCAACCGTTTCCACCGGGGTGAACAGACCCACCTCCGCGGCCGGCAGGTACTTGGGTGCAGCGGCGATCGCCACGCGAGCGGCCGGTCCGAACACCGCGCCCATGAGGATCAGCGCAATCCAGGTCTTCGCCCCATGACCCCACATGACGGCGGGGACTGCCGCGAGCAGCGACATTCCGACTCCGCCCAGACCCACCATCACACCCCGATGAATACCCGGATGACTCCGAAGCAGGACGAGGCTGAAGCCGAACTGTGTGATCGCGCCGATCGCGAAGAGGTCGCCTCCCAGGTTCCCCTCGCCCAGAGATCCCGACACCACGATCACGATGCCGACCAACACCACTCCGATCGCAAGCCACACCCGGCGGCTCGTGCGTTCTCCCAGGATCACCCGGCTGAGGGCGGCGGCGATGATCGGAGCGGCCGCGACGATCACGACGACGTTCGACACCGACGTGTTCGTGACGGCGAGCACGAACATCGTCGTACTTCCGGCTTGAAGCGCTCCCGCCAGCCACAGGGGCCACCCGCCTCGCGCAACTTCTCGAAGTGGCTGCACGCCTTCGGCGATGCGCACGTACGCAAACGTCGCGATGGCAGCGAAGACCCCGACCCAGAACGTGACGTCGAAGCCGTCGATGTCGGCCAGACGGATGAAGAACGAGTCGGTGCTCACGCCCAGCATTCCGAAGAAGGCGAGCATGATCCCCCGTCGTCGGTTGTGGTCCATGTGCGAAAATCCTGGATCGACGACGCGTCCTCGTGCGCCATGAAACTACGATCCGAAGTCCCTCGACCCCCACTCGGAGCCATCATGAAGATCGCCGTCCACTTGCACCCCCAGCATGCGACCTACGACCAAATTCGCGACGCGGCCATTCGCGCCGAGGAGATGGGCGCCGACGGCATTTACAACTGGGACCACTTCTACCCGTTGTATGGCGAGCCCGACGGTGAACACTTCGAGGCGTGGACAATGCTCGCCTCGTGGGCCGAGGTCACACACCGGGTCGAGATCGGCTGCCTGGTCACCTGCAACAACCATCGTAACCCGGAGCTCCTCGCCGACATGGCACGCACGGTCGACCACATCTCGCACGGCCGACTGGTTCTCGGAATTGGTGCCGGCTGGTTCGAGCGCGACTACGACGAATATGGATACGAGTTCGGCACCGCCGGTAGTCGACTGGCCGAGCTCGAGCGGGCCCTCCCCCGCATCGATGCGCGCCTCGATCACCTCAACCCTGCACCGGTCCGCAAGATCCCCGTACTCATCGGTGGTAGCGGCGAGAAGAAGACGCTTCGATACACGGCTCGCCACGCGGATCTGTGGCATTCCTGGTGGAACGAAGAGTGGTCTCGCAAGAACGGAGTGCTGAACGACTGGTGCGAGAAGGAGGGCCGCGACCCCGAAGCCATCCGCAGATCGGTGGGTGTCGACCGCGACAAGGTCGACGACGTCGATGCCACCCTCACCGCCATCGCACAGGCCGGCGTGCACGAGGTCACGCTCGGCACCGGGGGTCCCGACTACGAGATGTCCGAGATCGAGCCGTACCTCGCCTGGCGCGACGCCAACGCCTGATTCGCGCAAGACACCCCGATTGACGGCGTGTTGCACCGGGACGCCGATACGATCGCGACCGATGCAGCAATACCTCGATCTCGTGCGGCACGTCCTCGAGGACGGCACCGCCAAGTCCGACCGGACCGGCACCGGCACGCGGTCGATCTTCGGTCATCAGATGCGCTTCGACCTGTCGGAGGGTTTCCCCCTCGTCACAACGAAGAAGCTGCACATCCCGTCGATCGTCCACGAACTCCTGTGGTTCATCGCGGGAGACACCAACACCGGTTACCTCACCGACAATGGCGTGCGCATCTGGAACGAGTGGGCCGACGACAACGGCGACCTCGGCCCGGTGTACGGAAAGCAGTGGCGGTCGTGGGCCACGCCGAGTGGCGCCACGATCGATCAGTTGGGTACCGCCATCGAACAGATCCAGTCCACGCCCGACAGCCGACGCCTTCTCGTGAACGCGTGGAACGTGGGCGAGTTGGCCGATATGGCGCTCCCGCCATGTCATCTTCTGTTCCAGTTCTACGTCGCCGATGGCAAGCTCTCGTGCCAGCTCTACCAGCGGTCAGCCGACATCTTTCTCGGGGTGCCCTTCAACATCGCCAGCTATTCACTGCTCACCGTGATGATCGCTCAGGTGACAGGCCTCGAGCCGGGCGACTTCGTCCACACGCTCGGCGATGCCCACCTGTACGACAATCACCTCGAACAGGCCCGGCTCCAACTGGGCCGAGAGCCTCGGCCCCTTCCGTCGCTCGTTCTCAATCCGACGCGCAGGTCGATCGACGACTTCGTGCACGACGACATCGTCGTCGTCGACTATGACCCGCATCCACACATCGCGGCCCCGGTCGCTGTGTGAGCGAACCGGCCCTCACACTCATCTGGGCGATGACGGAAAATGGAGTGATCGGTGACCAGGGCGACCTTCCCTGGCATCTTCCCGACGACCTGAAACACTTCAAGCTGCTCACGAGCGGTCGTCCCGTGATCATGGGTCGAACCACGTGGGAGTCTCTGCCGGTTCAACCGCTACCGGGGCGTCGCAACATCGTGCTCACGAGCAATCCCGACTACGAGGCCGAGGGGGCCGAGGTCGTGCACTCACTCGAACACGCCCTGTCCCGGCTCGAGCACGAGGAACAGGCCTGCGTCATCGGCGGTGCGTCCGTTTACGCCCAGGCCATGGACCGAGCCGATCGGCTCGAGGTGACCATCATCCACACCGAGCTCGAGGGAGACACGACGATGCCGTCGGTCGACCCTGCGAGATGGACGCTCATCGCGGCCGACGCGCATGCAGCCGATGACCGGCACGATTGGCCCTTCACGTTCCAAACCTGGGAACGCTCGTCGATCTGAGCACCACCACCTCGGTTCAGATCGAGTCAGCCTTCTCCGAGGCCAGGCTCTCCTCGTAATTGGCCTCGAGGTCGTGACGCATCTCCGACGGCTCCATGTCGGCCCCACTGATGTCGTTGAACATGCGACAGGCGGCCGTGTCGTCCATAGCCGGCCAGGTGTCCGGCTGCCACACACCACCCCGACGAAACGCCTTCGCACAGTGCATGAAGAGTGCGTCGATCTCGAGCACGACCGCCACCTTGGGGGTCCGTAGTTCGGTCGACCAGAGATTCAGGATTCCCGGGTCTGTGGTGAGTCGAGCTCGGCCATCGACACGCAGTGTTTCATCGCTGCCGGGGACCATCACGAGCAGCCCGGCGTGTCCATTCGCCACGATGTTCGTGAGCGAATCGATCAGGTTGTTGCCCCCCAGGTCGGGCAGCGCAACCGACGTGCCGTCGCCGAGCGGCTTCAACTGGCCGGCAGGACCTCCTCGCGGCGATACGTCGCACGTACCGTCGGCATTCGCAGTAGCGAGACAGAGGAACGTGGAATCGGCGAGGAACTGGGCGGTCGCCCCGTCAATTCGGGTCCCCTTTTTCGTCCGAACCCGCTCGGAAGGTTCCCGATACAGCGATCGGAGCTGTTCGAGACTCGAGATGTCGTGGCTGCTCATCGTGAAAGTCTCGCGCGATTCATTGGTGGGTTCAGCCGAGGATGCCCGGAAGCGGCGGGCGGGCGGTGCGTCCACCGTCGACGGTGATCACCTGCCCGGTCACGAAGCGACTCTCATCGCCCGCGAGCCAGACAGCCACATCGGCCACATCGGCCACATCGCCTATTCGACCGATCGGATGAAGCTTTGCCAGCTCATCGATCACCAGGTCGCGATCGGGGTGACCATCGACATAGCCGGCGTTCAGCGGCGTGTCGATCCAACCGGGCGCGATCGCATTGCAGCGAACGCCGGCGGACCCGAGGTCGATCGCCGTCGCACGGGTGAGACCGTGCACCCCCGACTTCGTCGCTGCGTAAGCGGCATGAGCCGGGTTGCACCGATCGCCTTCGATCGACCCGATGTTCACGATCGACCCCGACCCGTGCTCGGCCAGGTGTGGTGCTGCGTGTTTCGTCGTGAGCATGGGACCGGTGAGGTTGACGGCGAGCATCCGCTCCCAGGAGTCGAGGTCCTGCTCGTCGATCGGGGTCTCGAACATGATCCCGGCGTTGTTCACGACGATGTCGAGACGAGCGTGGTCGGACACGACCGCCGCCACCGCACCGGCGACCGATGACTCGTCGCTGACGTCGAGATGCACTCTCGGATGATTCGCCGACTCGTGCAGGTCTCCCACCACGACCGTGGCGCCGGCTCGAGCAAGCCCGTCGGCGATGGCCGCACCGATGCTGCGGGCGCCGCCGGTGACGAAGGCGACTCGGCCGTTCAATCGTTCATTCATCCTGCGACGTACCCTCCGTCGATCGGCAGGGCCACGCCTGTTACGTGGCTCGACGCGTCGGACGCGAGATAGAGCATCGACTTGGCGATCTCGTCGGGTGACGGGATTCGTCCTTCGGGTATCCCTGCGATGTTCGACGCAAAGACGTCGTCGGGGGTTCGGCCCGTCTTCTCGTGGCCCGACACGAGCAATGGCGTGTCGACGGCGCCTGGGCACAGGGCGTTGATGCGGATGCCTTCCGCAGCGTGATCGAGCGCCATTGCTTTGGTCAGCAGCACGACGGCTCCCTTCGATGCGCAATACGCCGGGAGGCCAACGCTCCCAACCAGCCCGACGTTGGAAGCGAGGTTGACGATTGCGCCGCCGCTCCTTCGTGCGCGCATCGCGCGCACGGCCGCTCGCGACAGGAAGAACACCGCGTCGACGTTCACCCGCATGTTCTGCTGCCACTCGTCGTCGGTGGTCTCGGTCGCGTCACCTCGGGTGATGGTTCCCGCCACGTTGGCGACGACATCCAGGCGACCGAATTGCTCCACGGAGTACGCCACAAGCTCGTCGCAGACCGTGGAATCGGTGAGATCGCCGAGTCGGATTCTCGTGTCGCCACCGACCGACGCGATCGCGGCTGCGGTTGCCTCGGCGCCGGCGCTACTCCGACCCGACAGCACCACCCTGGCTCCGGCATCGGCGAACGCGCGCGCGGTGGCTGCTCCGATACCCGAAGTCGCGCCCGTCACGATTGCGACCTTGCCCGCAAGAGCATCGCCAGTCGTCATGACAGTCCCTCCGGGATCTCGTTCCGCAAGCGATCCTTGTAGTCCGTGAGTTCTTCGAGCACGGCATCGTCCAACGCTGGAGCCTCGTACTCGGCGAGAACCTTCCTTGCCATCTCAATGCCTCGGGAATTCGCGTCGACCTCACCCATCACCTTCCACTGCTCGTAGCTGTCGCCGTCCATCAGTTTCGGCATGAAGAACGCCGTCTCGAAGTTTGCGAGCGTGTGTTGGGTGCCCAGGTAGTGGTCGCCGGGCTCTATCTCGCGCACGGCAGCCATTGCCGGGTCGAGTTCCTCCATGTTCACGCCCCGACCCAGCCGATACATCATCCGCATCTGCTCGCCGTCGAGCATCGCCTTGGCATAGCTCTGGCTCAGCGCGCTCTCGAGATAGCCGGTGGTCGACAACACGAAGTTCGCGCCGGACATGAGTACGCCATACATGTTGCGAGCCGATTCGTAGCCCGCCTGGGCGTCGACCAGCTTCGACGAGGAGCAACCACCGCTGCATCGCCACGGCAGGGCGTAAAACCGCGCGAGCTGACCGACGAGCATGTTGATGTGGTCGATCTCGGGTGTGCCGGCGAGCGGCGCACCCGAGTTCATCGCCACCGTCGCGGTCCACTGGCCGTACACCGAAGGCGAGCCGGGCCGAACGAGCTGCATGAACGCCACCCCGGCCAAAGCTTCCGCGCTGAGCTGAGCAACCGCTCCCACGGTCGAGGCCGGCGTGCTCGCGCCCCCGAGCACGAAGGGGCTGAACAGCATCGCCTGATTCGCAGATGCATACACCTTGACCGCATCAAGCATCGTCTGATCCCACACGAGGGGTGAGTTGCAATTCGCGAGTGATGTGCTCACGGTCGTGTCAGCCACCACGTCGTGACCGTGGACGATGCCCATCATGTGCAACGACTGTTCGGCCCGTTCGCGGCTGGTCACGGATCCCATGAGGGGCTTGTCGCTGTGCTTCAGAAGACTGAAGGTCATCTCGAGGTGACGATGCGGAACAGGTATGTCCATTGGCTCGCACAACACGCCGCCCGCCATGTGCATGGCGGGTTCCATGTGTGCGATCCTTGCGAAATTGTCGAAGTCGTCCTGGGTCGCCGGCCGCCGGCGGTTCTCGAGGTCGAGCACGAAAGGCGCACCATAAGCGGGCGTGAAGACCGTTTTCGTCCCCCCGAGACTCACCGATCGGCCTGGCGTGCGCGACCGCATCGTGTACTCGCTGGGGGCGGTCGAGATCAGCTGCATCAGGTGCTCTCGATCGAGGCGAACCCGGTAGCCGTCGACGTTCGCACCGGCTTTTTTCCAGATCGCGATCGACTCGTCGTCTCGAAAGTCGATACCCACCTCTTCGAGCAGCGTCATCGACGCGTCGTGGATCCGAAGGAGCTGTTCGTGGGGAACGATGTCGAAGCTCGGCAGCCCCCGGTCGAGTTCCGGAAGCCAGTTGTCGGCGCGGGCAGTTCTGGCCGCTCGCCGCGCACCC
>JBPCTR010000088.1:0-8849 GCA_051011575.1 Acidimicrobiales bacterium
CGACGTCGACGACTCGACCACCTTCCAGAGCGCGGGAGGCAGCATCTCGATCCGGCCGATGACGGCGGCGGCCGCCGCGTGGGCACCACCTCCCTGGACCTCGAAGGGCGAAGCCGGACCTGCACAACAGACGTCCGATCTCACGACGATCGTCCAGGAACTCGTCGACCGGGCGGGTTGGAGTTCCGGGAATTCCATGAGTTTGATCATCTCGGGAACAGGAAAACGAACTGCGGAGTCGTTCAACGGGACCCCGACGGCGGCACCGCTCCTGCACATCGAATACGTGGGCTAAACGGAGACCTCGAACACAAGGAGATCAGAAAATGGCGGCAATACCGGGCGCACGTGGACGGGAGTGGCGCTACTCGCCGCGGCGATCGGTGCCTGTATTCGCCGTCGCGGCGCTCTTCGTTTCCGTCCTCGCGTTCGGACCTGCCTCCGCGCAATCGAACGCCGCCCCGGTGGCCGATGCGGGCCCCGATCAGACGCTGACGGTCGGTGATCCTGCGTTTCTGCTCGGCCGTATGAGCGACGACGGGATGCCCGACCCCACGGCGGTCCCTTCGGCCACGTGGACCCAGGTGGGCGGGCCCGGGCCGGTCGTTTTCGACGCCGACGACGAGGTCATGACGATGGCGACCTTCCCGGGTCCTGGCACGTTCGTGCTTCGACTCACCGTCGGTGACGGCGCGCTGAGTTCGTTCGACGAGGTCACCATCGACGTTCTGACGACGCATGCGAACACGATCGAGGTGCCCGCGGACGAGCCGACGATTCAAGACGCGATCGACGCAGCGCAGGACGGGGATCTCGTGCTCGTGGCACCGGGCAACTACAACGAGGACCTCTACATCTCGAAGTCGATCACGTTGGCGTCGGAGTACTACACGACCGGTAACGAAACTGCGGTCGATCAGACGATCATCACCGGTGTGGATCCGGACGGCCAGATCGTGACGTTTTCGAGCGGCGCCGGTATCGAGTCACGGATCATCGGATTCACGATCGGAGGGGCCGACGACGGTGTCAAGATCCGCGGTACCGCCTCGGTCATCCACAACAAGTTCTCGGGCCTCGGAAGCGATGGGGTCGACTTCTCGGGCGATGCCGCCGGACTGGTGCTCGACAACCTGATGGAGAACAACGGCGACGACGGCGTCGACATCGACGACGCTTCTGTTCTGATCCTCCAGAACCTCATGCGGTTCAACGACGGTGACGGTGTCGAGATCCGGACGCTCACGAAGGTCGCGGAGCCCTACCTCACGATCACGATTCGCGACAACGTCATGCATGACAACATCCAGGACGGCGTGCAGATCATCGACGACGACTCGACCGTGCCGACCGACGGGCTGGTGATCATCGAAGGCAACCTCGTGCAGGACAATGTGCAGGCGGGCCTCGGGTTGATGGACAACGCCGACACGTCGGAGGACTATCGGGCCGCGAGCCTGCTCGAACGCATCCATGTGTTCAACAACACATTCATCGGCAACGATCACGGCATCACCGGCGGCGACGACATGATCGTGCTGAACAACATTCTCGCCGGGCACACGAACATCGCGGTGAAGGAGATCGACGGGAACTCCTTCGTCGGACACAACATCTTCTGGAACAACGGCACGGATGATTCCGGAAGCAACGTCGACATACCGAGCAGCCTGTTCGCCGACCCTCTCCTCGATGGCGCAGCTGAACTACTTCCAGGCAGCCCGGCGATCGATGCCGGCACGCCGTTCCACCAACGGCCGAGCGGCGAAGTGGTCCTGGATCTGTCGCCGACCGACTACATCGGAGCGGCTCCCGACCTCGGGTTCGCCGAGAGTCAGTTCGGGGCCGGCGGGAATCTGCCTCCGATGGTCGACGCGGGCCCGGACCAGACCATCACCTTCCCGAGCGACGCGTCCCTCGACGGAACCGTGAGCGACGACGGTCAACCGGACCCACCGGCAGCGGTCACCGTGGTCTGGTCGACGGTGAGCGGTCCGGGCACGGTGACCTTCGGCGACGACACCGCCGTCGACACCACCGCCTCGTTTTCGACCGACGGGACCTACATCCTGCGCCTGAGCGCCGACGACGACGCCTTCGTGGTCAGCAACGACCTGACGATCACAGTGCATCCGGTCGGCGGACCGCCGTCGATCATCGAACGACGAGTCTCATCCTCCTCCGACGATGCCGAGGAGCGCGCGAGCGGTTACGTCGGTCTGACGAGCAGCGACCTCGAGCTGGTCGAGGAGAGCTCGACTCAGGTCGTCGGGATGCGTTTCACCGGGGTCGACATCCCTCAGGGTGTGAACATCACGAGCGCCTGGCTGCAGTTCCAAGCTGATGAGAGCCAGTCCGATCCCACGTCGCTCGTCGTTCAGGCCGAGGCCACCGACGACTCCTCGACGTTCGCAAGCACGTCGGGCAACATCACGAGCCGACCCACGACCGCCGCGACCGTTGCGTGGTCACCAGTTGCATGGGGGAAACCCGATGCCGGGCCCGCCCAACGCACTCCCGATCTGGCGGCGGTGATCGAGGAGGTCGTGTCAAGACCGGGGTGGGTCAGCGGAAACGCGGTATCCGTCATCGTGACCGGATCCGGAAAGCGGGTGGCCGAGTCGTTCGACGGCATCGACACCGCAGCGCCACTTCTGCACGTCGAGTTCAACTCCAGTGGTGACCTCCCACCGGTCGTCGTCATCGAGGACCCTGTCGCGAACTCGACTGCGACGGTCGGCCAGGCGATCATGTTCTCCGGCACGGCCACCGACGTCGAGGACGGCAACCTCTCCGCTGCGTTGGCCTGGACATCCGACCTCGACGGTTCGATCGGGGTGGGCCCAACCGTCATCACTTCTGCGCTCTCGCTCGGAACACACGTCATCAGCGCCTCGGCCACCGACTCGGCGAATCAGACGTCGGATGCGATCGTGGTTGTGACCGTGCTGGTGCAGGCGAATGTACTCGTCGGGGCCGGCGACATCGCGAGCGATGTACCAGAGGACGCCGCTACGGCCGCGTTGCTCGACAGCATTCCTGGCACGGTGATCACCCTGGGCGACAATGCCTACAGCGATGGCACCGCGGCGGAGTTCAATGCGTTCTACGACCCCACGTGGGGTCGACACAAGTCGCGGACGCGGCCGTCTGTTGGGAATCACGATTACCACACGCCCGGGGCTGCCGGGTATTTCGGATACTTCGGGTCGGCCGCCGGCGATCCGGCGACCGGCTACTACAGCTACGACGTCGGCTCCTGGCACGTAGTCGTTCTCAACAGCAACTGTGCCGAGGTCGGGGGGTGCGGAGCGCTCGACCCCCAGGGACAGTGGCTCGCGGCAGACCTGGCCGCGAATCCCGTCGATTGCACTGCGGCCTACTGGCATCACCCGCTGTTCACCTCGTCTGCCATTCGTCCGCCCGACCCCCGGACCCAGGAGCTGTTCCAGATGCTCTACGACGCTGGAGCCGACGTCGTACTGAGTGGTCACGAGCACCAGTACGAGAGGTTCGGACTGCAGGATCCACAGGGCAACGCCGACCCGGGCCGCGGAATCCGGCAATTCGTCGTCGGCACGGGTGGTCGTGCCCTCTACGCTCTCGGATCGCCGATGCCGAACAGCGAGGTCAGCAACGACACCGCACACGGCGTTCTGAAGCTCACGCTCGATGCGTCGAGCTACGACTGGGAATTCGTGCCGATCGCCGGACAGTCGTTCACGGACTCGGGATCGTCGGCGTGCGTCTCGAACGTCTCGACCAACGATCCGCCGACCGCCCTCCCGGACGCATACGCCGTCAATGAGGGGTCGACGCTGAACATCGGTGCTCCCGGAGTCCTGTTCAACGACGACGACCCCAACGGCGACCAGCTATCGGCCGAACTCGTCGACGACGTCACGAACGGCGCGCTCGCCCTCAGCTCGGACGGATCGTTCACCTACACACCCGATGTCGGCTTCTTCGGGCCCGACTCCTTCACATATAGGGCATCCGACGGTTTGTTGACGTCAGCGGACACCACCGTGGACCTCACCGTCACCGAGGTCATCCCGGTGGTCTCGGTGCTGGCAACCGACGGGCTCGCGAGTGAGCCAGGTGCGAACGGAGGTACATTCACCTTCACGCGTACCGGACCGCTCGATGAGTCGCTCACGGTGAACTACACAACGACCGGGTCGGCGACTCCCGACACCGACTATGTCGCACTCCCAGGGACGGTCGCGATCCCCATCGGACAAGCGTCCGGGACGGTGGATGTCACGGTTCTCGACGATGGCGAGGTCGAGCCCACCGAGAACGTGATCGTGACCGTGTCGTCCGACATCGCCTACATCGTCGCCGGGTCTCCCGCTGACTCCGCCGAGGTGACCATCGACGACGACGATTCGAGCGTGCCGCAGACCGTGGAGGTGCGGGTCGGGGCGACTTCTGATGACGCGGAGGAGCGCGAGTCGGGGAGCGTGGCGTTGAACTCGAGTGATCTCGAGTTGGTGGTCGATGGTTCGCGAGGACCGCAGACGGTGGGAATGCGGTTCGTGGGTGTGACGGTTCCTGCGGGGGCGACGGTGACGTCGGCGTGGGTCCAGTTCCAGACCGACGAGACCGACACCGGTTCGTCCTCGGTGGAGATTCGGGGGCAGGCGTCGGATGATCCGGTGACGTTCACGAACAACAACGGTGATGTGTCGAGTCGGCCGACGACGGTTGCGGCGGTGCCGTGGTCGGTGCCTGTGTGGTCGACGGTTGGAGAGGCGGGGCCTGATCAGCAGACGCCGGATCTTGCCGGGGTCGTGCAGGAGATCATCGATCGTCCTGGTTGGGTCGACGGGAATGCGATGGTGCTTCTTGTTACGGGTTCGGGGGAGCGGACGGCCGAGTCCTACAACGGTGATGATGCGGGAGCTCCGCTGCTCCACATCGAATACAACACCGATCCGATTCCGAACCGACCACCCACGGCCGTCGACGACACCTTCGTCACGCCGATTGATGCGGCGGTTTCGTTCGACGTCACCTCCAACGACACCGATCCGGACGGCAACCTCGATCCGACGACGGTGAACACCCTCTGCGCCGGCTGTTCGCTGCCGGCCGATGGTGCCCTCGTCGATCACGGCGACGGCTCGTTCACCTACACGCCGGACGCCGGGTTCGAGGGTCCTGATCAGTTCGTCTACGAAGTGTGCGATGACGAGGCGTTGTGCGACACCGCCCTGGTCACGATCACGGTGTCGCCCGTGACCTCCCAGACGGTCGAGGTGCGGGTTGGGTCGGGTTCTGATGACGCGGAGGAGCGCGAGTCGGGGAATGTGGCGTTGAACTCGAGTGATCTCGAGTTGGTGGTTGATGGTTCGCGGGGTCCGCAGACGGTGGGGATGCGGTTTGTGGGTGTGACGGTTCCTGCGGGGGCGACGGTCACGTCGGCGTGGGTGCAGTTCCAGACCGATCAGACCGACAGTTCTGCGGTGTCGGTGGAGATTCGGGGGCAGGCGTCGGATGATCCGGTGACGTTCACGAACAACAATGGCGATGTTTCGAGTCGGCCGACGACGGCGGCGTCGGTGGGGTGGTCGCCGCCGGAGCGGACGACGGTTGGAGTCGCGGGTCCGGATCAGCAGACGCCGGATCTTGCCGGGGTCGTGCAGGAGATCGTGGATCGTCCGGGTTGGGTTGTCGGGAACTCGATGGTGGTGTTGATCACGGGTTCGGGGGAGCGGACGGCGGAGTCCTACAACGGTGATGTCTCGGGAGCTCCGCTGCTCCACATCGAATACACCGCCCCCTAGAACCTCAGCGGTCAGTCGCCAGTGCCGAGCGCGTGTTGAATCGATCCGAGCACGTCGTGAAGCGACCCGTCGGAGCCACGGCCCATGTTGTAGGGACCGCGGTTGTAGGCGTAGCCCATGAGTTCGACGCCGTTCAGATCGAGACGCTGACGCATGGCACTGGCCGACGCGACCTTTCCACCGTGTGGCACGATCCCTATCACTCGACCAACGTGGCGAATGAGCGAGCTCGAGTACGCCACGCCGAGGAGAGCAGGCGTGTCGATGAGGACGAGTTCGTACTGGTCGGAGAGTCTGCGGAGAACCTCGTAGGTCTCGGGTGCGCTGAAGAAATCAGGACCGGTCACGGGGAGCCGGCCTCGGGTGAGCAGGTCGAGGCTCGGTGATCCGTCGAGCATCACGCGCCGAGTCGCTGATTTCATGGACACGGTACCGGCCGCGAGTTCGGTGATCCCTGGACCAGGGGTGCGAGAGGGCACGAGCATCTCGCTCACGGACTGCTGGCCGAAGTCAGCGTCGATCACCAGAACCTGCCATCCCTGGAACGCTGCCGCGATGGCCACGTTCGTGACCGCGATCGACTTACCGTCGCCCTGATCCGCCGAGATGAACGCAACCGATCCCAGGTTACGAAGGGAGTTGGTCGTCTTCTTGTTGCGACGGGACCGCTGAACGGATGTGATTGCCGCGGTCACGAATCGAACGGCCTCAGCGGAAGCCGAACTGGGGTCGTCGCGCGCGGGTACGAGCGAGGTGTCGGCGCCTGCGCGCCCGAAATTGGGAAGTGCTCCGAGGAGCGGGGCGCTCAGAACCGGTTCGGGTTGGTCCTGATGGGTGAACTCGAGGGTGCGAAGGGAGAGGTAGTAGCTGATACCTGCGGCGATCACGAGTCCGAGCATCCCGCTGGCAGCGATCGCGAGGAGCGGGCTGATGCCCTGCGATCGCCCAGGTCGAGCGGGCGAGAAGAGCGTGACGCCACTACCTGCCCTCGCCGCGGTTGCGTCGACCTCGGCCCGCCGGAGTCGAAGCGCGGCGCGGACGTCGGTGGCCTCCTTTTGGAGCTGCAGCAGCTGCGCGATCTCCGGTGCCGCGTTCTGGAGCTCTTGGATGATTCGAAGCGCCTGTAGCTCCTGATTGATGAACTCGACCTCGGTGAGGTCGGCTTCGCTCGGATTGATCGCCTCGGCGCGTAGCGCGACCAGCTGGTCGACGAGCGCCGTGACCTGGTCATCGAGGCGCGTCCCGGCGAGCTCGTCGTCGAGAACCTGGCTGGTCTGTTCCCGGAGTTGCTCGAGCTCGTCGTCGACATCGGCTATCGCGACGTCGAGCTGCTCCACAAGTCTCAACCTCGTCGTGTCGGCTTCGTCCTGCGCAACCTCCTGGTACGACAAAGCGATGGAGTTGGCGAGTGTCTGGGCTGTTGTCGCGTCTTGTGCACGAGCGATGATGCGCACGAAGTCCGACTCGTCGTTGAAGTCGATCCGGATCGGATTGTCGGTGATGACAGCGAGAAGATCGACTGGAGGATCGGCGTCGGCAGCGAGAATCGCCGCGCCCGCAGCCACCACGTCCGATTGGAGGATCTCGACCTGATCGACCACGTACCTCTCGGGGGAGATCGTGCGAGTCGACTGGAACAGGTCGGTCAGTCCAGGGTCACGAACGGCGAGACCGGCGTTGGCCTCAAACTGCTCGGGGCGTGTCCGAGCGATGCTGAGGCCGATGACGAGAACGGTTGCCACACACGCGACGACGATGTATTTGTGCCGCCACATCGCCCGGATGAGGCTCGGCTCGTAGAGGTCGGCACTGTCCATATCTCGTCTCTGCTCCTCGGGTGCGATCGCGGCCGCTACCTATCGGAGGTTCGTTGGGGAACTGTTGGTTCCGGCAGGAAAAGGTTCTTTCGGGGCCGACCACGCCACGGTCTTTCACGCACCGTCAGTGTAGCTGGGGTGGATCGTCGGCGTTTATCGGGCGAGTGGCGCGTCAGGCGCGGTTCGGCGCTCGCTGGCTCGCACCGCCAGCTGCTTCCCGGTTCGTAACCTTGCGGAAACAAATGATCAGGTTTGCCCACTGTTTTCAATGCTTGCGATGGGACCAACATCTCAAGTAGGTTACGAAACATGTCGTATATCGTTACATGAGCCCCACACCGCAACCGTTGGACGTCGAGCAATCCTGCGGGCGCGGCGAATGGGATGGTCGCGCCCGACGTCGGCGTGGTGTGGTCATTCTCGTAATCGCGCTACTCACCGCGGTCGCAGTCGTGGCACCCGCTGCCGCTGCGATTCGGCCCAGCTGGTGGTCGAACGTGGCCCGCTCGGTGGGCGAGCCGCAGTCGGAGATCGTCCTTCGCGTGCAGGCCTCGGACGACGATGCCGAAGAGCGGATCGCCAAGAACCCGAAGCGCGGCGGTCGTATGTTCATCGCGAGCCGCGACCTCGACCTCGGGTACGACCGCAAGGCAAAGCGACTCACCGGCATCCGTTTCGTGGATGTCGACCTCAACCCCGGGGACCGCGTGAGCGAGGCGTTCATCCAATTCGAAGCGAACGAGGACAACGACTCCACGTCGCGCATTTCGATCTGGGCGGAAGCCACAGGCGATGCTGCCAAGTTCACGACGGCGAAGTGGAACATCTCCGCTCGGCCGCGGAGCGACGCCGAGGTCACCTGGAACATCCCGGACTGGCCCAGAGAAGAGGAGCGAGCCGGCGCCCAGCGAACCGTCGATCTCAGCTCGCTCGTCAATGAAGTGTTGGCTCGGCCCGATTGGCAACGGGGAAATGCCATCGTCTTCATCATGTCCGGCGACGGTGATCGAGCCGCGGAGTCGTGGGACGGTGGCGGTGCAGCGCCGGCACTCCATTTGACGACGACGTCCGCTGCGCCGACGACGACGTCCACCTCGACAACGACCGCTGCACCCACGACGACGTCCACCTCGACGACGTCCGCTGCGCCGACGACGACTTCCACCTCGACAACGACGGCTGCGCCCACGACGACGACTTCCACCTCGACAACGACGGCTGCGCCCACGACGACGACTTC
>JBPCTR010000089.1:0-16269 GCA_051011575.1 Acidimicrobiales bacterium
CGGCGGGAACGTCCACCTCGTCCGCAGCCGAAGCCAAGTGCCCGATCGCCTTGTCGTCGGCATCACGAAAGAGCGGGAGCTCCTTGAGTCGCTGTTCCTTTGGGTCGGCCATGTTCATCTCCTCGCAGTGTTGCGGCGTCAGTCTGTCACCCCCGACGAAGGCCGTCGATCCGGCACAACGGAAGCAGAAGCGGCGCGCCTCCGTGGATCGTCCTATCGTTCGTTCCGATGCTCGAGTCGCTCCGCTCCGTCGTTCAGATCGCCCCGTTCGAACGCGACCGAACTCGCCGGCTACTCGCCCGGGCCGCGAACGTCGACGACTTGCGCGCCATGGCCAAGAGGCGACTCCCCGCGGGCGTGTTCGACTACATCGACGGCGCCGCCGAAGACGAACTCGCGATGGCGAGAAACGCCAGCCGGTTCGGCGATCGGACGCTGGTTCCTCGGGTCCTCCGCGACGTAACCAAAATCGACGCCTCGACCAGCGTGCTCGGCGGCCCCATTTCCATGCCTCTCATCATCGCCCCGACTGGCTTTCCGCGGATCGCGCACCCCGACGGCGAGATCGCCACCGCTCGGGCGTCGAATCGTGCCGGCATCCCATTCTCGTTGTCGACGATGGGCACCCGTTCGATCGAGGAGATCGCGGCGGTGAACACGGGTCGAAACTGGTTCCAGGTCTACGTATGGCGAGACCGCGATCTAACCAAGGACATGCTCGAACGCTGTAAAGCGGCCGACTACGAGGCGCTCTACATCACGGTCGACACAGCCGTGCTCGGCCGAAGGGAGCGCGACGTGCGCAGGGGCATGACACTGCCGCCCAAGCTCGGGCTCGAGACGTTTCTCGAGGGCGCGCGTCGACCACGTTGGGTCTGGGAATTCCTTCGCTCCGACCCGATCGTGTTCTCGAACGTGGCCATGAGCCAAGCCGCCCTCCGCAAGGGAACCGACGACGGGTCCTCGGCGGTCTCGTTGGCCGAATACATCAACAGTCAGTTCGACCCCGGCCTGTCCTGGTCCGACGTGGATTGGATCCGTTCGGTCTGGGGCGGACCAGTGATCATCAAAGGCATCCAGTCGGTCGCCGACGCCAAGATCGCCGCGTCGGAGGGCATCGAGGCGATCGCGTTGTCGAACCACGGGGGCCGCCAACTCGACTCCTCGCCGGCGATCGTCGACCTCGTCGCTCCCGTCGCGGACGCGGTCGGCGGGCAGATCGAGATCTACTGCGACGGCGGGGTTCGGCGCGGGAGTGACGTGGTGAAGGCGATCGCCCTCGGTGCGAACGCGTGCATGATCGGAAGGCCTCACCTGTACGCGCTCGGCGCCGCCGGCGAGGTCGGAGTCGACCACCTTCTCCAGTTCTTCCAGGGCGGCATCGAACAAACGATGGCGCTCAGCGGCGCCTCCACGATCGCCGAGCTCGACCGCAGCTTCATCAGCGAGGAGACGACATGACCGCCGCATATCCACGCCTACGAGCAACCGCAATCGACGCGACCCACGCTCGCTCCGTGGCGGAGTTCTGGCGTGAGTTGCTCGGATACGGGTATCGCCGTGGAGACGAACCCCCGCCCGACGGCACCGCCGACTCCAGGGGCGAGGATTGGTTGGTTCTGGTCGACCAGGCCGGCGAACCCCGGCTGGCGGTGCAACAGGTGGGTGAGCTGCCGAGATCGACCTGGCCCGACCCGACGGTGTCGCAGCAGCTCCACCTCGATCTCACCGTGGCATCGGTGGTCGAGCTCGAAAGGCAGCGGGACCGAGCGACCGCCCTCGGCGGAACGATTCTCGAGAATCGGATCGACGATCCGGAGGAAGCGCTGATCGTGTTCGCCGATCCAGCCGGGCATCCGTTCTGCATCTTCGTGGAGGGCTCACCCTCCGGTTGACGCCGGATCGCCCAGATCCCAATACAGCCCGGTCATGATCCCGAGCGCGTCTCGGGCGACCCAGTCGAGTAGATGCTCGTCAGGCGCATGCTGCGAGCAGCCCGGATATGAGTGCGGAACCCAGATCGTCGGCAACCCGAGCAGATCAGCAAACACGTCGTTCGGAAGTGAGCCACCCAGGTTCGGAAGCATGGCGGGGGCTGCTCCGCTCGTTCGAGTGATCGAGTCGGCGGCCCATCGAGCCCACGGGTGATCGGGGTCGAGGCGAGTGGCCATCATCGGCTGATGCGGTTGTCTGATGTCCACGCTCGAGAAGCCGGCGTCGTCGAGATGGCGCCGCAAGCCGGTGAGCATGTCATCGGGATCGCATGGAACGACAAACCGGACCTGGCAGTGGGCCCGAGCATCCGGAGGAATTGCGTTCACGGGGTTCTCCGGGTTGCCGGTGGTGAATGCGAGTACTTCGAAACTGTTCCAGCCGAACACCTGCTCGGCGGGTGTCAGGCCAGGCTCGCCCCACATTCGATCGATCGCAGGGCCGTCGTCGTCGCCGATCTCGAGATGGCGGATCGCGTCGCGAACGGTCGTGGGCATCGGCGGCGGGCGCATCTCGGGAACGAGGATCTCCCCCGACGATGAGGTGATGGCCGCGATGGCGTGCGCGAGGATCACGCCCGGGTTCGACAGGAGTCCGCCCCAGTTGCCGGAGTGATGTCCACCATCGCGAAGGTTGACGTGGAGGTCGAAGTTCAGTGCACCGCGGGAGCCCATGAATATCGTCGGCGCGTCTGGCCGCAGCCGGGGCCCGTCGGATGCGATCAACAGGTCAGCATCGAGCGGTAGGGCATTGGATGCGCAGAACTCTCGCAGACCTGGAGATCCGGTCTCCTCTCCCGTCTCCACAAGAAAGGTTGCGTTGAAACCCAATCGGCCACGTTCGTGCAATACGGCGGCGAGCGCCGCCAGGTTGATGGTGTGTTGGCCCTTGTTGTCGGCAGTGCCCCGGCCGTACCAACGGTCGCCGACACGCTCGAGCGTCCAGGGAGAGCGGCCTTCGGCCCACTGATCGTCGTACCCACGGACCACGTCGCCGTGGCCATATCCGAGAACCGTTCGTGACTCGTCGTCTTCGTGGCGGTGGGCGACGAGGAACGGGGGCTCGGACTCGCCGAGGGGATTGGCAAACGTCTCAGACGCGAAGCCGAGAGCGTCGAAGCTGGTAGCCATTTCTTCCTGGAGGTAGCGCCAGAGTGCTCCACGCTGTTCGGGTTCCTGGCTCTCGGTGCGAATCGCGACGCGACGGGCAAGATCGTGAAACAGGGTGTCGTCGTCGAAATAGCGCTGGGCGCGTGCGATGGCTCCGGCTCGGGACATGTTTCAGTCGAGGCGACTGGCCACGAGATACTGGAAGACGAGCCACCCGTTGTACTCCGTGCCGATCGACTCTCCGGTTCTTGATGCAGCCGCAGCGTCGACGATCCTTCCGCTCCGCGCCTTCATGTGTACTTCGGCTGCACGCTCCGCGAGGACGAAAAATCCGATAGCGGCGGCCACGCTCGAACCTACGGTGAGCATCCCGTGGTTTCCCATGAGCACGAGTTTGTTGGTGGCGAGTGACTCCGCGATGGCCTCACCTCCGGATCGATCGACCACGTCCAGGTTGTCCCCCAGGTACACGGCCTGGTCGTCGTGGAAGGCGCAGGCCTCCTGGCTGTTCATGACGATCGGCTCGCACAGCGCAGCCAATGGTGTGCCGTAGCCGGTGTGGGTGTGCGCCGCCGACACGATGTCGGGCCGAGCCGAGTGAATGGGGTGATGAATGTTGTACGACGTGATGTTGAACCCCTGGGAATCGTTTCCTTCCACGATCTTGCCGTCCGGATCGATCAGGACCAGTTCGTCGGGAGCGGCATGGCGAAATGCCACTCCTTCGCGGAGCACCCACATGTGATCGAGGAGTTCAGGATCGCGGGCCGTGATGTGACCGGCGCCATCGTCACCCCAGCCGTATGAGGCGAAGATTCGATACCCGAGAGCGGCTTCACGCTTTCGACGGGTCCGCTCCTCGACGACGCTGAGATCTGTGGGTGGGTGCATCTCGAACTCCATGCACACACGGTATCCCCCGACCGCATCGCCACAGGAACGGGACGGGCCAACACACGTTGGCCATGGGCATCTCGCCGGTGCGCACCGCTACGATCCGCTCGCAACGCCCATCGGCCTGGTGAGAGCAAGGGCACGGAGTGCAGTTCACCGAAGAGGCGTTGGCGAGATTCGCCGTTGAGTGATGGAGGGTATGATGCGAGCGATCGTCGTGGGTTATGACGGGTCAGAGACGGCACACGCCGCCGTGTCGGAAGCGGCGTCGATCGCACGGGCCACCGGCGCCGACCTCCATATCCTCACCGTCGTCGACGGCGCCACGGTTCAACCCGACGACGGCGGCGACGACATCGAGGAGCGCCTCACCCGAGATGCCCATGTTGGCCTCGAGAATCTTGCGCATGAGCCGAACACGTTCGCTGGCGTGCGCGCACACGTAGAGGTCCTCCCAGGTCCTGCCGCCGGAAGGCTCATCGACCGAGCCGAGGAGCTGGATGCCGACCTGATCGTCGTCGGAAACCGGCGGGTGCAGGGCCTCGATCGGCTCCTCGGGAGTGTTTCGATGAGCGTGGTGCGGCATGCGCCATGCAGCGTGTACGTAGCGCATACCGCCTGACTCGGGCTCAATTGGTGGGCCCTACGTTCACGAGCGTTGGATTGGTGAGCATGTCGAACACGGCGCTGCGCTTCGTGGAGGCGGTGATGAGCGCGTCCAGATCGCTTCGTGCAGCGTCACCATCGACATCGACGACGACGTCGATCCGGTTGAAGCCATTTCGCACATCGGGATCGATCCCCAGCGCTCCTCGCACGTCGATCTCGCCCCGCACGGTCGTGTTGATTCGGCTCAGGCCGATTCCTCGATTCGCGGCGGTCGTGGCGATGCCGGCAGAAATGCAGCCTGCGAGGGCGTGGAGTACGTACTCCTGTGGTGTGGGGCCGTGGCCATGACCGAGTGTCGGGTGATCGCTCGTCGCGGTGAACACGTGAGCGTGCTCCTGGTCGGATCCGGCACCGAACCATTCATGGATGGTCGATCGCGTCGCCGTCCCCTCGACCCACTCGGCGTTCGCCGTGAATCGGAAGGCGGCCAGGCTGGGGTCGGCGTCGAGCTTGGCGACGGTGCCGCGCAGCTTCTCGACCGGAACTCCGTTGACTTCGGTGTGTGTGGTGGTGGTGGTCATGGCGTAACTCCTCGATGTCGGTGACGCCGGGTGTCGACGTCGTTTTGTTGAACTCACCATCGAGGAATCTGCGGTCAACCGTTTGGAGACACCGTGGAGAAGTGATGGAGATCGCCGCGCGCGTAGGATCCCGCGGGTGAAGGTTGCAGCAGTCCAAGCCGCGCCGGTCTACCTCGACCGGGAAGCGACGGTCCACAAGGTGGTCGCGCTCATCCACGAAGCTGCAGCTGATGGCGCCCAGCTGATCGCGTTCCCCGAGACCTTTGTTGCCGGTTACCCGTCGTGGGCCGACTTCACCGATGCGTCCAGTTTCGATGACGCCGAGCAGAAGCGCGCGTTCGCCCAGTACCTCGACGCGGCGGTCGATGTGGAGCGGGGAGACCTCGACGCGGTGGTTTCGGCTGCAGCCGACAACAATGCGTTCGTCTACCTCGGTGTGGCCGAACGTTCGATGTCGGGCGGGTCCATCTACTGCTCATTGGTGGCGATCGAACCCGAGGCTGGAATCGTTGGCGTGCACCGCAAGCTCAAACCCACCTACGGCGAGCGGCTGATGTGGGCCGACGGCGACGGAGCCGGGCTTCGGGCGCACGACTTCGGTGGCACTCGGTTGTCGGGACTGAACTGTTGGGAGAACTGGATGCCGCTCGCTCGAGCGGCAATGTACGCGCAGGGCCCCCAGATCCACGTCGCGACGTGGCCGGGCTCGCCGGCGGTGAGTCATGACATCAGTCGATTCGTGGCGATGGAGGGCCGGATGTTCGTGGTGAGCGCCGGCGCAGTTCTGCGTGACGAGCACCTACCGGACGACTTCGCGTTGCGCGACAAAATGCTCGAAGAACATCATCGATATGCAAGCGGGGGTTCGATCATCGTGGCGCCGGACGGGACGGTGTTGGCCCAGGCGGACAAACATGCCGAGTGCATCCTTCACGCCGACCTCGACCTCGGGCTTGTTCGAGAAGCGAGACAGAACTTCGACCCCACCGGGCACTACTCGCGGCCCGACGTTCTCGACCTCACAGTCGATCGTCGCCGACGAGACCCCGCCAACTTCGTCGACGACACCCCCTAGGGAAACTCTTCAGGACCCGAGTCCGGAAAGCGCCTTTCCGCCGGTGTCCAGCTTTGCGGCCGTGCGCGAGAGGCCGTGCCCGGCGCTGTCGACCGCGCCACCGAGTTTGCGGAGTTGCACGGCCACCTGAGCGAGTCGGTCGCCGACGGTGTCGAAACGCTTGGCCACGTCCCCCATCGCCTCGCCGATGTCGTCGCCAACCATCGGGATCCGGTCGAACTTGCCGGCCACATTCCGCAGAAGGGCCTCGGCATCGGCGAGCTCGTCGCGGCACGTATCGAGGGCATCGCTCGCCACTTCGGCCAGTTTCTGTACGCCGGGACCGGCGTTGCGGCCGCCGGTGAGGAATGCCGCTGCCGCTCCCACGTCGTCGGCGGCTTCGGTGAGCGCCGAGGCCGTGCTCGAGAGAAGTTCGGGGAGCCTGCCGACGAGATCGATCAGGTCATCTCCGTGCTGTGCAACGAACTTCACCGCGTCGGTGATGTCGTTGCCGCCACCGCCGACCACATCTCCGGCCAGGTCCTTGAGCTGATCGGCGGTGACGCCGAATAGCGCGTTGGGTTTTTCTTCTGCCATGCCCGGGACCGTAGCCGAGGCGATCGAGTGGGGTATCTTCTGCGCGATGACCCGGGCCGCAAGCGTCGCAGAGGTGGTCGCCAACGGCCTGTGCGTCGGCTGCGGATTGTGTGAGGCCGTGACCGCACACCGAGTGACCATGCGAATGAACGAGCGCGGCACTCTTCGGCCACACCAGGTCGACACCTTCACTTCCGAGGAGGAACGAGTCATCCTCGGCGCCTGTCCGGGCACGATCGCCCAGAGCCGGCTCGGATCCGAAGGGATCGACGACGAGATCTGGGGTCGCTACTCCCGCATGGCGTACGCCTGGGCGGGCGATCCCGACGTGCGGTTCGAGGCGGCCACCGGCGGGGTCCTCACAGCTTTGGCCATGCATCTCGTATCGAGCGGAGTGGTGGACTTCGTCCTCCAGGTGGAAGCAGACCCCAAGCATCCGATGCGTAGCCGCTGGGTCATGAACGAGACCGCCGAGGCGGTTCGGGCGAGCGCGGGGTCGAGGTACGGGCCCACAGCGCCGCTCGCGGGGCTGGTCGACGCACTCGATCGCGATCAGTCCTTCGCCCTGGTGGCCAAACCGTGCGACCTGGGTGCCGTGCACGCCTACTCATCGATCGATCCGCGGGTCGATCGGTTGTGCGTCGCGCGACTCACGATGGTGTGCGGCGGCCAGTCGAGTCTCGAGAAATCCGTCGATGTGCTCGACGACCTGGGACTCACCGAGCCGGAGGTCTCCCTGTTCCGATATCGAGGATTCGGAAACCCTGGACCAACACGGGTCGAGACAACGTCCGGGGCTGCGTTCGAACTCTCGTACAACCAAATGTGGGACGACCAGGCCGGCTGGAAACTCGAGAGTCGATGCACATTGTGCCCCGATGCCTTGGGCGAGACGGCGGATGTGGCTGCGGGCGATGTGTGGCCTGGAGGCGGCCCCACCGGTGAAGACGAAGGCTTCAACGGGATCATCGTGCGGACAGAAGCCGGTGCGCAGTTCGTTTCGGCGGCTGTCGATGCAGGCGCAGTGGTCCTCGGCGATCCGATCACTCCCCGCGAATACGACGAGTTCCAACCACATCAGGTTCGGAAGAAGGTGGCGTTGAGCGCCCGGAACGAGGCCCTGGAGAGTGCGGGCAAACCCACGATCTCGAGTTCGGATCTTCGGGTGGGTCAGCTGGGCGCCCGCATGACCGACGACGCACGCCATCGCGAGATCGAAGGGACGTCAGTGAGGATCTCGGCCGGGCGCTATTCCTGACAACCTGCTTTGATTGGTGCATGACCCCGTCAACGGATGGTGAGGCGGTCAGCCCGTACGACACCGCTGCGTCCTCCGCGACGCGGTTCGGGATCGAGCTCGTGGCCTGGATTGCCGGCCCATGGGCTGCCGCCGACATTTTCGACTCGCGCTGGGCCGCTCTTCCGACCGCGGTCCTGTTGATTGGTCTGCCGGCGGTCTTCAATACACCGGGCGACAAGAACTTCACGGGGATCCCGACTCCAGGACCGATCCGGATCACGATCGAAATGTTCCTCATGCTCGTGGCGGTTGCCGCTGCGTGGATCGTGTGGCCGACATGGGCTGCAATCCTCGTGACGGTCCTCGCGGTTGCGCTGCTCGCCACCGGTGGGGCCCGGTATCGCTGGCTTCTTCGCGTCGGAGCAAGCCCCGGCGGGTAGAAGCGGAGGTCGACTACAACGGAGCGCCGGCCAACCGGGCAGAGGCCCGGCTGACCGGCGCTATGACTGTCTTGGACTGGATCTAGGCGAGGTCGAAACGATCGGCGTCCATGACCTTTGCGAATGCCGCTGCGAAGTCGTTGGCGAACTTCTCGGCCGAATCGCTGGATCCGTAGACCTCGGCGACCGCACGAAGAATCGAGTTCGAACCGAACACGAGGTCGTTGCGCGTACCGGTCCACCTGGCGGCGCCGCTCGCGCGGTCCTTGCCCTCGAACACTCCCTCGGAGCCGGACGCGGCCGACCACTCAGTACCCACATCGAGCAGGTTCGTGAAGAAGTCGTTGGTCAGGCTGGACACGTCGTCGGTGAGCACACCGTGACCGCCCGTGCTCACGCCGAGCGTGCGAAGCCCGCCCACCAGAACGGTCATCTCGGGTGCGCTCAAGCCGAGCAGCTGGGCCCGATCGACGAGCAGGTGTTCGGCGACATGGCCGACACCCTTGCCGAGGTGGTTGCGGAAACCATCGGCCTTGGGCTCGAGCCATGCGAACGATTCGACGTCGGTCTGCTCCTGAGTGGCATCGCCGCGACCCGTGCTGACGTTCACCGAGACGGCATTGCCGCCGGCTGCGGCCGCGGCCTCGACGGCTGCTGCACCACCGAGCACGATCAGGTCGGCCATCGATACGTCGACACCGACGCTCGACTGCACACCTTCGAGAGTGGTCAGGACTCGCCGGAGCTCCGCCGGGTTGTTGGCCTCCCACGAGATCTGCGGCTCGAGACGAACCCGGCCACCGTTCGCACCACCGCGCATGTCCGAACCGCGGTACGTCGAGGCCGACGCCCATGCCGTGCTCACCAGATCGGTGATGCTCAGGCCTGATGCCATGATCGCGGCCTTCACGGTGGCCGCATCGGCGTCGCTGAGCGCGGACCCGGCAGGGATCGGGTCCTGCCAGAGCTCTTCGCCCTCGGGAACCTCCGGGCCGATGTAGCGAACCTTCGGACCCATATCGCGGTGCGTGAGCTTGTACCAGGCACGAGCGTAGGCATCGGACAACGCAGCGAAGTCGTTGCGGAACCGGGTCGAGATCTCGTTGTAGATCGGGTCCATCTTCATCGCCATGTCGGCGGTCGTCATCGTGGGCGCATGGAACACGCCTTCGAGATGAGCATCGGGCACCGTTCCGGCGAGTGCCGGAGCGGTCCACTGCTTGTGACCGGCCGGGCTCTCGGTGAGCTCCCAGTCGTTGTCCATCAGCGTCTCGAGATAATTGTTGTCCCACGTGGTGGGCGTGGAGTTCCACGCACCCTCGAATCCGGCTGTCGTGGTGTGCTCGGCCTTGCCCGACTCGTAGCTGTTCTTCCACCCGAGGAGCTGCTGCTCCATCGGTGCGCCCTCGGGCTCGGCGGCGACATCGTCCTCGGGGCCGGCGCCATGCATCTTGCCGAATGCGTGCCCGCCCACGACGAGAGCAACCGTCTCCTCGTCGTTCATGGCCATACGGCCGAACGTTTCGCGGATGTCACGGCCGGAGGCGACCGGATCGGGGTTGGCGTTCGGGCCTTCGGGGTTCACGTAGATGAGGCCCATCTGCACGGCACCAAGCGGTTCCATGAGCTCGCGATCGCCGCTGTATCGCTGATCGTCGAGCCAGACGTTCTCGGGACCCCAGTAGATGTCTTCCTCGGGAGCCCAGACGTCTTCGCGGCCGCCGGAGAACCCGAATGTCGTGAAGCCCATCGATTCCATTGCCACGTTGCCGGCGAGGATCATGAGGTCAGCCCACGAGAGCTTGCGACCGTACGTCTGTTTGATCGGGAGCAGAAGCTGGCGGGCCTTGTCGAGGTTCCCGTTGTCGGGCCAGCTGTTGAGCGGCGCGAAACGTTGCGTACCGCTGCCACCGCCGCCGCGACCGTCGTGGGTGCGGTAGGTGCCGGCGCTGTGCCATGCCATGCGGACGAAGAGCGGTCCGTAGTGCCCGAAGTCTGAGGGCCACCAGTCCTGCGAGTCGGTCATCAGGGCCGTGAGATCGGCCTTGACCGCCGCCAGGTCGAGCGTTGCGTGCTCGGCCGCGTAATCGAAGTCGTCGCCCATCGGGTTCGATGCCGACGATCCCTGGTCGAGGATGTTCAGGTTTAGTTGGTCCGGCCACCAGTGCTGGTTGGCCGAGCTACCGGTGCCAGTGTGCGGGTTGTGCGCTACCGGGCACTTGCCTTCTGTGCTCATGGTGCTGATATCTCCGTTTGGGTTGGTTTGGTAGGACTGGATCGGGTGTCGGCCTCAGGCCGTCGCAGGAGTCGCGGCGCAGGATGCGCATCGACCGGATACGAACACGCTGGCGCTCGATGGCTGAAAGCCGCCGAGTTCGCCGAGCTCGAGATTTGACACGTCGAGGTAGGTGTCGATCATCACACCGCAGTCATCGCAGACGAGGTGGTGATGATCATCGAGGTTGGGATCGAAGCGAGTGGCGGTCGAGCCAAGATCGAGCCGACGGATCTCGCCCATCTCCGCCAAATCGTTGAGTGTTTGGTACACGGTCTTCAGCGAAATCGACGGCTGTTCGACCACGACAGATTGATAGATCGACTCTGCCGTCGGGTGGCCGGCACTGTCGTGAAGTGCCTCGAACACCGCCACGCGTTGCGGCGTGATGCGCAGGCCGCGATCCCGAAAGGAATCGGTCAGCTCGGACGGACTACGCACACTTCGGAACCTAGTCATATCGACCCCGACTGTCTAGTACCAATCATTGTTGTTTAGGTCGCTGCCGCGACCGTGTGTTTCGCTAGGTTTCCCGCATGACCAACCTCGACATGGAGTACGACGACTGGGCTGATCGCTGGACGACCGGCAGGATCGGATTTCACCAGTCGAAGGTCAGCCGCGCCCTCACATCGCACACCGATGCGTTCGCGATCGATGGTCGATTCGAGAACGTCTTCGTCCCGCTCTGTGGCAAGAGTCTCGACATCGCCTTCCTCGCAGAACTGTCCGACACCGTGGTCGGCGTGGAATTCGTCGAGCAGGCGGTCCGCGAGTTCTATGAAGAACACGGCCTCACCGCCGTCGTCGACGTCGGCCCGCCGTGTCGGTATCAGGCCGGCAACATCACGCTCTTTGCCGCTGACTTCTTTGCCCTCACGCCGCAACTCACGGGCCCGATCGATGCGGTCTTCGACCGCGCCTCGCTCGTGGCCCTCGACCGCGAGACTCGCCGACGATACGCCGATCACCTGGCCTCGCTCATCCCCTCCGGCGCCCGAATCCTGCTCGTGAGTTTCGACTACGACCAGGCGGAGATGACCGGACCGCCATTCGCCGTGTCGGCCGAAGAAGTGGCCGACCTCTACGGCGGCACGTTCGACATCACCCACCTCGAGACCCGCGATGTCGTGAACGAGATCATGGCGGGCCGCGGCCTCACCGCGATGACGGAGTCGAACTGGATCCTCGTTCGCCGCTAGTCGACACGACCGCACCATGGTCGTACGCATGATGAGGCCGCACGACCATCCCGATATCCTCCGGTACGTGGCCGTCGGGAACAGCACATGCAGCGCCTGATCGGCTGCGCCCAGAACTATGTGTGGGGATCGCGAACGATGCTGTCGTCGTTGCGTGGCGACGGCCCAAGCGATCTTCCCGAGGCCGAGATCTGGTACGGAGCACACGCCGTCGCTCCCTCCACATTCGATGACGGCACCACGCTCCTCGCAGCTATCGACGCCGACGCAACCGCGCAGGTCGGGCCCGAGAACGTGGCGATGTTCGGACGGCGCCTTCCGTTCCTCCTCAAGCTTCTCGCAGCCGCCAGCCCACTCAGCCTGCAGGCCCATCCGACCGCCGACCAGGCGATTGCAGGATTCGCCGACGACGAGGCCGAGGGGATAGCCCGCGACGCCGCCCACCGGATCTTCCGCGACGACAATCACAAGCCGGAACTGATCGTGGCGGTCACACCTTTCGAGGCTCTCGTCGGATTCCGGGATCCGGTCCGGAGCGTCGCGTTGCTCGACGCGCTCGCCGCCCCCGACGGGCTCGTCTCGCTGGTTGCCGGCGAAGGACCCAAAGCGGCAATGAAGTGGCTTCTGGACCCGAAGACGTCGGCGCATCGCAACGCAGTGGCCGCATGTATCTCGGCACTCGTCGCCGGAGCGACCAACTACGTCGGTGACACGTGGATGGCAGAAGCGGCACTCGTGCTGCGCCTGACCGCGATGTATCCCGCCGACCCCGGAATCGGCGTCGCCGCGTTACTGAACCTGGTCGAGCTCGAGCCGGGCGAGGGCCTCTTCCTCGGAGCAGGGACGCTCCACTCCTACGTATCGGGCCTCGGGGTCGAGGTCCTCGCGAACTCCGACAACGTCGTACGCGGCGGCCTTACCCAGAAGCACGTCGATGTGCCCACGCTCATCACGGTCGTACGACCCGATTGCATCGACCCCACTCCCGTCGATCTCGTTGCCGGCCAGTACTCCACGAGCGTCCCCGAGTTCCGTCTCACGCGCATCACGCCGGCAGGCGCCACTCCGGTGACAGGACCAGCGATCGTGCTCTGCGTCTCCGGCACCACGAGACTTTCCGGCAACGATCAGCTCGAGCTCACACCGACGGAGGCAGCCTGGATTCCCACGGGCGAGACGGTCGGCGCGTCCACCTCCGATCTCGGCTTCGTGGCCGAAGTCGGAGATCTCGCGTAACTGACCCTGGCGTCCGCAGTCAGATGATCGCCGTTTCGATGAACGGCTCGCCCGCCGCGATGCGTTCGTAGCCGAGCGGTCGGAGATCGAGCGACCGGTACTCGCCATGAGCGAGCAACTCGGCCACTCCCCTGCCGATCGCCGGCGACTGCTGGAGCCCGTGCCCGGAAAACCCATTGGCGAGAATGAAGTTCGGAACGTCGGGGTGGGGACCGACAATCACATTGTGGTCGAACGGGTTGTGCGAGTAGTGACCCGCCCACTTCGTGTTCACCTTGATGCGTTCAAACGCCGGGATGCGATGTGCGAGCGCCGGCCACACCTTGTCCTCCCAGATGTCGTCGTCGAATCGAAAGTCGTCGGGCTCGACCGCCGGGTCGATGTCGGGCGTGCATCCCGCCATGTAGGCGTCGCCCTCGCTGCGCACGTGCACTCCCGTCGGGTCGATGGTCAGCGGAAGAGCGCGGTCGAGGGGGTCGGCCGCATCGAAGATGAACGTGTAGCGCTTGCGCGGTTCGACGTGCAGATCGAGCCCGGCCATACCGGCCACGAGTGACGCCCGCGGGCCGGCAGCGTTCACGACCGAGCCACAGCCGACCGTACGCCCGGAGGCCAACCGTACGGCGGTGGCGCGCGACCCATCGTGGTCGATGCCGACGACCTCGCCACGCGTGTACTCCACCCCGTGCTCGCGTGCCTTCTTGCGCCACCATTCGAGCACGGTCCCCGAGTCCCAGTAGCCCTCGTCGATCAGGTTGTGACTTCCGCACACGATGTCGTCGACGTTGTAGAACGGGTAGTCGGCCAAAATCTGCTCGGGAGACATGATCCGGGTTCCCGCGCCGAGATCGGCCTGGATCCGCTGGTTCGCACGCAACGTTTCTGCGAACACGTCGTCGCCGGCGAGATACATGTAGCCGTAGTGATTTACGTAGATCCTCGGCACTTCGGGATCGTCGCCGAGGAAGCTCGTGAAGTCGCGCACGAAGTCGGCGGCGAATCGGCTGATCTGAATGTTGAGGGGGTTCGAGAACTGCTGGCGCATGCAGCTGTTCGTGTGTGAGGTCGACGCGTTCTCGAGCGACATGTCGCGCTCGACCACGAGCACGGTTCCGTCGAAGGCCAGATGCTGCGAGAGGAACCATGCGACCGATGAGCCGATCATGGCGCCGCCGACGATGACGACGTCGTAGTTGTCAGCCGACGGAGTGTCGGTGATTGGCATGGGGCTCAAGACACGTATCCCTGTTTCTTGTCGTTTTCGAGTGCGTCGGGATCCCGCTCCGCCGGGTTCCCGAAACCGCCACCGCCCGGAAGCTCCATGATCAGCCTTCGATCCGGTGGGATCGTCTGCTTTCCCTTGGTGCGGAACGGGCTACCGTCGTCGAGTCGGACCCCACCAGGGGAACCGTTCTCGCCGCCATTTCGACCTCTGGCGGGATTCGCCACCCGATCGAACATGGCGGAGAACTCGAACTGATAGCCCTCGGTCGCGCCGATCTCGATCACCTGTCCGAGACCACCCCGGTAGCGCCCAGCTCCTGCCGAGTTGTCGCGGATCTCCTTGCGCCAGATCACGATCGGCCCGACCTGCTCGGTGGCTTCCGCACTCATCGTCATCACGCCCGACGGGAATGCGGTTGCGGTGAGCCCGTCGAGTCCCGGGCGAGCTCCGCTTCCCCCGCTGTTGAACATGAGGAGCTCGACGGGCGGCCGCGGATCGCGGAGGGGGTCGGCGCTCCGCGCGCTCGCCTGGAAGTTCCACAGTGCGCCGGCCCCTTCGGCCGGAATCCGTTCGGGCAGCGCCTGCGCCAACGCGCCGAGGCAGAGGTCGGTCACGAAGTGTCCGATCACGTGCCGCACCGCGACCGGATTGGGTTCCTTCGCGTTCAGGATCACGCCGGCGGGTGCCTCAACCGTGAACGGGGCGAGCGACGCGTGATTGTTGGGCAGTTCCGGGGCGAGCGCGACGATCATCCCGTACGTGAAATAGGCCTGGGCGTACACGATCGGCACATTGATCCCGAATCGGCTGATGCCCGACGTGCCGGTGAAGTCGGCATGCATTCCCTGCTCGTTCACCGTGAGCGTGACCTCGAGGTGCACGGGTTCGTCGTAGCCATCGACATCCATCGAGTTCCGATAGGTACCGGCCGGTACGTCGCCAAGAGCGGTGAACAAGGCGTTCTCGGTTCGGTCGAAGATGAACGCAGTGAGATCCGCGATGTTGTCGATACCGAACTCTTCGAGCATCTCGAGGAGCCGCCGACGTCCGGTCTCGTTCGATGCAGCGAGCCCGTGCATGTCGCCGATCACCTGATCGGCCTCTCGAACGTTGTTGCGGATGATGTTCACGAGATCGGCGTGAAGGACCCCCCTTTCGGCCCACTTCATGATGGGGATTCGAATGCCCTCCTCGTAGACCTCTGATGCGTCGGGTCCGTAGCCGCGACCACCGACGTCGACCACGTGGGAGGTCGAGGCAAAGAAGCCGACCAGCTCGTCGCCTCGGAATACCGGCGTGGTAACGGTGATGTCGTGAAGATGGCCGGTGCCCTTCCATGGGTCGTTCGTGGTGTACACGTCGCCGTCATACATTCGCTCGCGGCCGATTTCATTGATGAAGTGGCCGACCGATGCCGCCATCGTGTTCACGTGACCAGGGGTGCCGGTCACCGCCTGTGCGACGAGACGACCTTCGGCGTCGAACACGCCGGCCGAGAGGTCGCCGGCCTCGCGCACCGAGGTCGAGAACGACGTACGCACGAGGGTGAGCGCCTGTTCTTCGACGATCGCGATGAGGCGGTTCCACATGATCTGGTTCTGCACGACGGCGGTGTTCATTGGCTCGCCTCCGCGTTGGATCGGAGGACTCGGAGGGTGTGGTCGCCCTGCACTATTGCGACGTGATGTGAGCCGAGCACGGTGGTCGTCTGGGACTCGACGATGACAGCGGGACCGGCGACGGTGTCGCCAACGGCGAGATCGTCGCGGTCGACGACGGCGGACCGCACCATGGCCGCGGTCACCGGGTCGTAGA
>JBPCTR010000090.1:0-3938 GCA_051011575.1 Acidimicrobiales bacterium
ATCTGTGTCTTCCACAAGAAACCGGCGACCACCGGCATCACGAGGAACGGGGTGATCAGGAGCGTCCGGACGAATCCCTGACCGAAGAACTTCCGGTCGAGGAGGATCGCCAGGCCTGTGCCGACCAACAGGGAGAGCAACACGGACGCCACCGTCATCTGGACGGTGACCCACGCGGCGTCGCGGAAAAACTTGTCGTCAGGAAGGCTGGCGTAGTTGTCGAACCCGATGAACGTGCGTGGCTCGGGCGTGTCGAGCCGCCATTCGGTCAGGCTGTAGAAGAGCGTGAACAGGAACGGGATCTGCGTAACGAAGATCGTGAACAGCAGCGCCGGCAGGATCGGAAGTCGGCGTTTCCAACCTTCAGCTCGTTGGAGCCGACGAACCTCGTCGGCGCGCGACACAGCAGCAGTGGTCACGTGCACTTCCCCCTTTTCAGCAGCGTTCTTCGGTGACGGGTGCGCTACACCTTCGCGCCGCCTGGCCGGGATCGGCCAGGCCTGGCGACGTTCGGAGCGGGTGACCCGGCCGGGCCTCGAGCCCGGCCGGGTAACTCGCGTACTACAGAATGACTAGCTGCTGACTTCCGAAGCGATGACCTGGCAGTCGGCCAGGGCGTCGTCCACGCTAATGGAGCCGGCGATCGCAGCGGAGAACAGCTCCGTGCAGCGGGTGCCAACGTCCTGGAACTCGGGCACACCGACGTACTGCACACCGGGCAGACCGGGCCGCGGCGTGGTGCCGGGGTTGTCGATCGGTGCGGCGAGCATGGCGTCAAGGGTGCGCTGCGCAAAGGCGTCAGCTGCGTCGAGGTACTCGGAGCGCTCATAGAGCGACTGACGGGTGCCCGGGGGAACCTCTCGCCAACCGTCGGTCTCCGCGATCAGCTCGTGGTACTCGGCGTTGGTTGCCCAGTCGATGAACTGCCATGCGGCATCCTGGTCGGTGGTGCTGACCGGAATGGCGAGGGTCCAGGCCCACAGCCAACCGGAGTTGGAGGTTTCCTTGACCGGAGCCAGCGCGAAGGCGGTGTTGGCCACAACATCCTCAGGGAAGAGGCTGGCGGCCACGGTGGCGTCGTACCACATGGCGACCTTGCCTTCTTCGTACAGGGCCTTGCACTCGTTGAAGCTCGAGTTCGCAGCGTCGTCCTCGCCGGCGTCGTTGAGGAGATCAACGTAGAAGTTCAGCGCCTCGGCGAACTCAGGCTGATCGACCTGAGACGCACCGATGGAGCCGTCGTCGTTTGCCAGCCACCAGGTGCCACCAAAGGTGTTGAGCACGGTGGTGAACGCTGCGCCAAGGTCGCCCCAGCCGGGCTTGCCACGCAGGCAGATGCCGGCCATCTCGTCGGAGTCGAGCGCACGTGCGATCTCGGCGACTTCGTCCCACGTGGGGGCGTCGGGCATCGTGAGACCGGCTGCTTCGACGACGTCGGCTCGGTACATCACGAACGACGACTCGGCGTAGAACGGCGAGGAGTAGAGCTCACCGTCGACGGAGAGACCGTCGCGAACAGCCGGGATCAGGTCGTCGATGTCGTAGGTGTCGGACGCAGCCGCGAGGTCGTTGAGCCCAACGAGCCAACCATTGGCGCCGAACTGCGGCGTCTCGTACATGCCGATCTGGACGACGTCGAACTGCTCGCCACCAGCGCCGACGTCACGGGTCGTGACCTCGCGCAGCGTCTGCTCGTCGAGCACGGTGAAGTTCACCGTGATGCCGGTCTCGGCGGTGAAATTCTCGGGGGCGAGTTCGGCCATCTTCTCGATGTTGGCGTTGCCCACGAGCGCAACGGTGATGGAACGCTCGCCGCTGTCGTCGCCCGAGCTGTCGCTACCAGAGCTGTCGGTGCCGGTCGTGCTGGCGTCATCGTCGTCGTCGCCGCATGCGGCAGCGACGAGTGCGAACACAGCCAGGAGGCTGAGAAGCAAGAGCCAGGGATTTCTCCGCCGGCGCTGTTCGTGGGTCATTGGGTCTCCCCCTCGGGAAGTGGTCAGTCAGCGGGAGACAGAGATTGCTCCCAACGGTTTGCACGAATGTCTACTTGTGTTCATGTTGGAATGCAAGCCTTCTTTGTTGGTTCATGCCCGAAATCGTTCGAGATCCGGATCTAGCATCTGTGTTCATGTTGGTATAGGGTCAGCGCCTGTGTCTGCCGAGCCGCACGGTGTCCTCCTCCAGAGCGCCGCACTCCAAAGCCTCGATCCGTCGATCCGCGTGCCGTCCTACGACCGGAGTCGGCTTCGCCCCGGCATCGTGCACATAGGCGTCGGCGGCTTCCATCGGGCTCACCTCGCAACCTACGTGGACGAGCTCTGCCGGTCGGGTCACCTCGACTGGGCCATCACCGGCGCCGGCATCCTGCCCCACGATCGGGCCATGGCCGACGCTCTCGGCGCCCAGGACTGCCTCTACAGCCTGATCACCCGCGGCCCTGCCACGACCCACGTCGACGTCATCGGCAGCATCGTCGACTACATCCACGCAGCCGGTTCCGCCGACTCGCTCATCACAACCATCGCGAACACGTCCACCCAGATCGTCTCGCTCACGGTCACCGAAGGTGGCTACCCCATCGACGATCTCTCGGGCAGCTACCTCCCCGAGTCTTCGACTGCCGGACCGGCGTCCGCGTTCGGAATCATCGCAGCCGGGCTGGCGCGTCGCCGCGAACGCGGTGCAGGCGGGATCACCGTTCTCAGTTGCGACAACATCCTCAGCAACGGCGACGCTGCACGAGCATCCACATTGGGCGAGGCCGAGCGCCTGAGTCCCGGCCTCGCCGAGTGGATCGCCTCGTCGACGGCATTCCCGAACAGCATGGTCGATCGCATCACGCCGGCCACGACCGAGGGCGACCGCGCCTGGCTCGCCGAGACGCTCGGACTCATCGACCGCTGGCCGGTCGTCACCGAGCCCTTCAGACAGTGGGTGATCGAGGACACCTTCGCCGCCGACCGTCTGCCGATCGAAGAGCTCGACGTGCTCGGGACCACCGACGTCGAACCGTACGAGCTCATGAAACTCCGGCTCCTCAACGCGTCGCACTCCTGTCTCGCGTACCTCGCTGCCATCGCCGATATCGAGACGGTCGACGCGGCCATGACCGATCCCGAGATCCGAACCTTCGTCACCGAGTTCCTCGACCGTGAGGCAGGGCCAGTTCTACCGCCCGTGCAGGGCATCGACCTCGAGGCGTACAAACGGTCACTTGTCGACCGCTTCTCGAACCCGGCCATCGGCGACCAGATCGCCCGCCTGTGTCTCGACGGATCGGCCAAGTTCCCGAAGTTTCTCCTGCCGACGGTGCGAGCGCAGCTCGCGGCCGGTGGTTCCGTGGCACTCAGCGCACTCGCCCTCGCCGGCTGGTGTGAGTACCTCACTGGCCCCAGCGATGGCCTTGCGTCAGACCCGCTCCTCGGCCGCGCGGTCGCGCTTGCCGAGGGCTCGCAGGGCGATCCTCGTGCGTTTCTTGCCTTCGACGAGGTCTTCGGCGCCGACCTCCCGGCCACCCCGCGCTTCGTCGAAGCCTTCGTTCGGGCTCTCAGCCACCTCCGGTCCCACGGAGTACCATCGGCCATCAGGGCCACACTGCAGGAGGTCACGGGCGCCAATGACGGACCGACTGACTGAGGCGTCTACCCCTTCACTCTTCCAGGGCGAGCGTCAGCGCCAGATCGTGACGCTCACGCTGCAGAGCGGCCGGGTCGAAGTAGCCGAGCTCGCCGAGCGATTCGGGGTCACGACCGAAACGATCCGCCGCGATCTGTCGGACCTCCAGAAGCAACGAGTGCTGCGCCGGGTGCACGGTGGCGCCATCCCTTGGGAGACCGTCGGGTTCGAGCCGCTTCTGTCTGTTCGCGCTGATCTCCACGACCCCGAGAAGCAGCGCATGGCGCGCGTGGCCGTCGGTGAGCTGCCCGATTCCGGCGCGG
>JBPCTR010000091.1:0-5344 GCA_051011575.1 Acidimicrobiales bacterium
TCCCCTGAAAGGGAAAGGGGTTAGGTTGTTTTTTCCTTTTTCCTTCCGGGGGGCAGGGACTTCCCCCTGGAAGAACCTTTGGGTCCGCGGCCGAAAGACCCTCGCACTCCACTGCTTGCGGCAGAGATTCTGCGCGCGAAAGCGCGCGAAGAACAAATTATTTCTTCGGTGGAGCCATCTGAATTTGAGATGGGGTGCCACGTGCGGCGCTAGCACAAGGGACGGTTCGTGTCGAAACGACCTCACCATCTTTTCGGCGCGGCACCGGATGCGGATCACGTAGGCTACCGCCTGGTAAGGACCTGAAATCAGGCTCGAAACTCCGAGGAGAAGCCCATGGCTGAAGCTGTCATCGTCGCCGCGTCCCGCACCCCGATCGGTCGAGCCGGCAAAGGCTCACTGGTCGACGTCCGACCCGACGACATGTCGGCCTTCATCATCGACGATGTCCTCAGCAAGGTTCCCGCTCTCCCCCGAGACGAGATCGAGGACGTCATCTGGGGCATCGGCCAGCCAGGTGGTGAGGGCGGATACAACGTCGCCCGCGTCTCGTCGCTTCTCGCCGGTCTCGAGGCCCCGGGTGTCACGGTCAACCGCTACTGCAGCTCGTCGCTCCAGACGATCCGGATGGCCGCTCACGCCATCAAGGCGGGTGAGGGCGATGTGTTCGTCGCCGGCGGCGTCGAGACCGTGAGCCGGTACGCGAACGGCGCTGCCGACACCGGCCCGCACAACGAGCACTTCGCCGACGCCGAGGCCCGCACCGCCGCCCGCTCGGCTGGCGACCAGGACGCGTGGGATCAGCCCGAGGTCCCAGACATCTACATCGCCATGGGACAGACCGCCGAGAACGTCGCAGAACTCACCGGCATCAGCCGTGAGCGCCAGGACGAATGGGGCGTGCGTTCTCAGAACCGCGCCGAAGAGGCTCGTAACCGCGGCTTCTTCGAGCGGGAGATCACCCCCTACCCACTCGCCGACGGCAACCTCATGACCGCCGACGACGGCATCCGCGAAGGCACCACGATCGAGGGCGTCAGCCAGCTCAAGCCGGTCTTCCGACCCGACGGCACGATCACCGCCGGTAACGCATGTCCACTCAACGATGGAGCAGCCGCGGTCGTTGTGATGAGCGACACCAAAGCCGCCGAGCTGGGGATCAAGCCGCTCGCACGCATCGTGTCCAGCGCCGTGTCGAGCCTCGACCCGGAGATCATGGGACTCGGTCCAATCGAAGCCATCGGGAAGGCGCTCGAGCGAGCCGAGCTGACCGTCGACGACATCGACCTGTTCGAGATCAACGAGGCGTTCGCCGTGCAGGTCCTCGGCTCCGCCGACGAACTCGGTATTCCCGAGGAGAAGCTCAACGTGAACGGCGGCTCGATCGCTCTCGGCCATCCGTTCGGCATGACGGGCGCCCGCATCATGACCACGCTGCTCAACGGCCTCGACGATGTCGATGGCCGCTACGGCGTCGAGTCGATGTGCGTGGGTGGCGGCCAAGGAATGGCCATGGTGGTGGAACGTCTGCCATGACCCCCGACGGCCACTTCTACCTCGGCGGCGTCATCGATCCCGAAAGCGGGGAGCGCACCGGCGATCCGGTTCATCTCGAAGCGTCCGATCTCACCACACACGGCGTGATCGTGGGCATGACCGGCTCCGGAAAGACGGGCCTGAGCGTGATCATGCTCGAAGAGGCGCTCCTCCAGGACATCCCGACGATCATCATCGATCCCAAGGGCGACATGGGAAACCTGTTGCTCACGTTCCCCGAGCTCGCCTCGTCCGACTTCGAGCCCTGGATCAATCCAGCCGATGCCGAACGCGACGGCGTGAGCCTGAGCGAGCACGCGGCGGCCACCGCCGACATGTGGCGCAACGGCTTGGAGAGCTGGGACATCGGGCCTGAGCGCATCAAGGCGTTGCGCGACAAGGCCGAGTTCACGATTTACACACCGGGGTCGACCTCGGGAATTCCGCTGAACATCATCGGTGACCTGTCGGCGCCGAGCGATGCCGAGCCGGAGGCACTCGCCGACGAGGTCGAGGGACTGGCGTCGTCGCTTCTCGGGCTGGTCGACATCGAGGCCGACCCGCTCTCGAGCCGCGAACACATCCTCCTCTCAAACCTGATTCACCGCGCCTGGAGTGAGGGCAAGAGCCTCGATCTCGCCACGCTTCTCGGCCAGATCCAGAACCCACCGATGCGCAAGCTGGGTGTGCTCGAGCTCGACACGTTCTTCCCACCGAAGGATCGCACCGCGCTCGTCATGAAGCTGAACGGCTTGCTCGCATCGCCGGCCTTCGCCTCGTGGACCGAGGGCGCGCCCCTCGACATCGAGGCCATGCTCTCGAACGGCCCTCGGTGTTCGATCATCTCGATCGCCCACCTGGCCGAAAGCGAGCGTCAGTTCGTGGTCACGCTCGTGCTCTCGAGGATCGTCACATGGATGCGCGCACAACCGGGCACGCCCGAGCTCCGTGCGCTCGTCTACATGGACGAAGTCTTCGGATACGTGCCCCCGACCGCTCGGCCGCCGTCGAAGAAGCCGATCCTCACGATTCTCAAGCAGGCTCGTGCATTCGGCGTGGGGCTCGTGCTCGCCACGCAGAATCCCGTCGACATCGACTACAAGGCGATCTCCAACGCCGGGACCTGGATGGTGGGCAGGCTGCAGACAGAACGCGACAAGGACCGCTTGCTCGACGGCATGACCGCCGCCGGAGGCGGGTCCGACAAGGGGAAGCTCTCCGATCTGATCTCGGCCCTCGACAAGCGACAATTTCTCCTCCACCAGACTCGTTCTGATGAACCCACGGTGTTCGGTACCCGCTGGGCAATGTCGTATCTGCCGGGGCCACTCACCCGATCCCAGATCGGCGAACTCACCGACACATCCGGGCGTCGCGCCGAAATCGCGACCGCCGAATCCTCCGTTCCGAGCCGCGCCGCCTCCGCTCCGGAAGAGGCTGTGCCCGAGCTCGCCGACGATGAATCCACCATGACTCCTGACATCGCCGATGGTGTCCCTGTCCGATACGTCGACCCGGGTGCTCCGTGGCTCGACACCGTCGGCGGTTCACCGGAGGGTCGTCGCCTGGTCGCCGGCGTGGCCAGCCGCGTGAAGTTGTTGTTCGACGACACGAAGGCCGACCTCCGACACGAGGTCGAATGGGAGGCCGTGATCAGTCCGATCGCCGACGAGATCGACCCCGATGACGCCGTCGAGGTCGACTTCGACGAGCGAGACCTCCGTACCGATCCCACGAGTGACGACCTCGTGTACGTGCTGCCCGAGGCGAAGATTCACACGAAGACCCTCTTTTCGAGCGCGAAGACCCAGCTGAAGGGAAAGCTCTACCGCGAACAGGCCCTCGCGCTCTTCACCAACCGCGAGCTGAAAATCACGTCACGTGTCGGCGAGACCGAGGCCGACTTCCTCAAACGCTGCGATGCGGCGGCCGAAGATCTCGCCGACGCCGACGTGGCGAAGCTGCGAACATCGCTCGAAAAGAAGATGGACCGGATTCGCGTCGCCATCGAAAAGGCCGAGGACCGAGTTCGCGAGCTCGAACAGGACGCTGATTCTCGGTCGAAGGACCAGGTTCTCGACCTGGCCACATCGGTGCTCGGGAGTGTCTTGGGCGGGCGTCGCTCGACCCGATCCATTCTCGGCGGGGCCCGACGGGCGTCGAGCCGTCAACGCATGAAGTCGAATGCGAAGCAGCGGCTCGAGACCGCAGAGAATCGACTCGGAGAGAAGGTCGACGAGCTCGATGACCTCGAGACCGAGCTCACCGACAGCCTCTTCGAGATCCAGGCTGACTGGGATGACAGATCGAAGGAGATCGAATCGATCGAGGTTCCGCTCGAGAAGACCGACATCACCATCGACGACTTCACGCTCGTGTGGATACCGACCGACTGAACCGGCCTCGCCGCCCTCGACCATCTATGTGTCAGGATTTTGTGCGAAGTGCCGATGATCGACTGAAGGGACGGTGTCACGCGACCATCGAAATCGTGCGGTGGCGCCCCGTAGTATTGCTGTACACCGAGCGCTCCGAACAGTGAACGAGACCGCAGAATCCATGTCCCCACCGAACCAGCGAGGCGAGGTATCCGATCGCGAGGATGTCGTCCTCCAGCCGACGTCGGCCGTCTTCGGGGAAGGCCGCGAGCGTCCATCACCATTCAACCGGCGCAAGGCCGCAGTTTTCGTGGCCGATCTCAACGCCGTCGCTATCGCCCTGCTGATCGCCGGCCTGGTCAACGAGTGGATCAACTCCGAGGACCCGGTCTCCGCTCGCACCTACTTCTGGTTCTTCATCTTCACGCTCCCGATCTGGCCGATCGCCTTCACTCGTCAATACCTCTATCGGGCACGTCACATCGCACGTAGCGCCGATGAGGCCGAGCGCGTCGTCAAAGCGATCTTCTACGGATTCGTCGGCGTATTCGCCGTGTCGATCTTCGTCGGCGATTCGATCATCCTCGCCCGAACGCTGGTACTGATCGCGATCCTGGCCATGTTCTTCATCGTCGGGATCGAACGGGCCGTTGCCCGGTGGCTTTTCAAGCGTGCTCGTCGCAGTGGGCAAAATCTGCGCAATGTGATGATCATCGGCAAGAACGCCGAAGGCGCTTTCGTACGCGAAATGCTCGACAATGACGCGTCTCACGGATACAAGGTTCTCGGCTACCTCGAGGATCAACTCGAAGGAGGCATCGATGACCTCGCCGATTCCGTGGCTGCGCTCGCCGCAATCAATGACGCCAAGGCCGGCGGTGTAATCATCGCCGCCACCGGCATCGACGTGGGCACGAGCAATCAGCTGATTCGCACACTGACGGAGAACGACATCCACGTGGAGCTCTCGTCGACATTGTGCGACATCGCATCCGACCGCCTCACCATTCGACCGCTCGGCCGCTTCCCGATGGTGTACATCGAGCCCGTCGAAAGAAACGGCTGGCGGGCACTGGCAAAGCAATCGTTCGACTATCTGCTCGGCCTCATCTTCTTCCTCGGCACGCTGCCGTTCCTGCTCACCGCCATGATGGCGATCAAGATCACCAGTCCCGGCCCCGTGTTCTTCAAGCAGCTGCGGGTCGGCCGAGACGGCAAGGAGTTCGAGGTCTACAAGCTGCGGACGATGGTCGCGAACGCCGAGGACCTGCTCGACAACGTTCGCCACCTCAACGAGGCGAAGGGGCCGATCTTCAAGATCAAGGACGATCCCCGTATCACTCGGGTCGGACGAATTCTCCGCAAGACATCGATCGACGAACTTCCCCAGTTCATCAATGTGCTCCGCGGCGAAATGAGCATCGTTGGCC
>JBPCTR010000092.1:0-3617 GCA_051011575.1 Acidimicrobiales bacterium
CAGCAGGACGTGGCGGCCTTGGCATTCCTTCCGATCGCGACAGCATTCGCGTTCCGCACCGTCGGGCGTCGCAGCGTTCGCCGAGTTTTCGTGAACGGGAGGCTGCTCGGGGGAGTTCTGTTCGCGACCTTTGCGTTCTTCCTTTTCGCTGCCGGCAGTTCGCTCTACAACGAACCGTGGAGCTGGGGATCTCGTTCGTCGAACGACGTCGACATCGTGCGCGCTGTCGAATCGGTAGGGGACGACGAATCGGTCTCGGCGCTGCCGGCCGCGCTGCCGTTGCTCGCTGAACGGGAAGTTCTGATCCCGTTCGACACCGAGGTCGAGGCGTACTTCTCCCGCGATCCCATGTTCAGCAGCGACGTCATGATCGTCGACGAAGCCGACGAGTCCTGGAACCCAACCAGCCGAGCCACGTTCGATCAGATCGTGGCAGCGCTCGGATTCGATGTGACCGATCGATTCGGAACGATCTCGGTTTACAGACTCGCCTCGGGGTGACCTGCGTCGGTCAGCGCCGCACACAACCGTTCGAGGTGATCGTCGAGACTCGACTGATCGGGAGTCGGATCGGCGTTGCTGAAGTCGAGCTGTGCCATCGAGTTCATCGGAACCACGTGCAGATGGGTGTGAGGAACCTCGAATCCGGCAATCATCAGGCCGATCCGCGCAGGGGAGAAGACCGCTCGCTGGGCCCGACCGATCGCATGGCCGACCTCCATCAGATGTCCGGCGGTTCCGCGCGCAAGGTCGGTCCACTGATCCGTCTCCTCACGGGGCACCACCAGAACGTGCCCGGGGGCGAGCGGCCGAACGTCCAGAAACGCCACGCACACATCGTCGGTCCACACCATTCGAGATGGGATCTCACCATCGATGATCCGCGAGAAGATTGATGCCATGACCCTCATGCTACGGCCGGGCTTGTCTGCACTGGTGACTACCATGACCCGATGAACGCGACCCGGACGGAATGGCGGCCCTTCACCATTCCCAATCTGATGTCACTGGTTCGCCTCGCGTGTATTCCGTGGTTCGTCTGGCTTCTCTTCTCCGACGACAATCGATTCGGTGCCGCCCTTCTTCTCGCAGCCCTCGGAGCCTCCGACTGGGTCGACGGCTGGTTTGCACGGCGATTCGATCAAGTCTCGGAATTGGGCAAGTTGCTCGACCCGACCGCCGATCGGCTCATGCTCCTCACGGCGGTCATCGCGACCTGGATCGATGGGTCGGTGCCATGGTGGTTCGCGCTCCTCACCCTCGTTCGAGAAGCGCTCGTGTCGGGGGCAGCGCTCTTGCTCGGAGCACTCGGTTCGGAACGCTTCGACGTGACGTGGTGGGGCAAGACCGGTGCGTTCTTTCTGATGTTTGCGTATCCGCTTCTGCTCGGCGGGGCGAGCGATGTCGGGGCAGCGAACGTCCTTCGGGCACTCGGGTGGATCTGTGCTGTACCCGGGCTCTTCATCGCCTGGTATGCCGCCATCGAGTACGTGCCGATCGCTCGCGAAGCCCTTGGCAGGGGTCGAGCCGAGCGGACTAGGCTCCGCCCATGAATATTCCAGAAGACCTTCGTTACACGTCCGATCACGAGTGGGTTCGTGTGGAGGATGGCGGGCTTCGCGTCGGGATCACCGACTACGCCCAGGACGCGCTCGGCGACGTGGTGTACGTCGAACTTCCGGCTCCAGGAGCATCGGTCGAGATCGGCACAAGCATGGGAGAGGTCGAGTCGACCAAGTCGGTTTCTGATCTCTATGCGCCGGTGACAGGCACGATCGTCGAGGTGAACGAATCGCTCGACGCAACGCCCGGCGCACTGAACGAGGATCCGTACGGCGAAGGCTGGCTGTGTCTCATCACCCCCAATGACTCGGCCCAGGTCGACGCGCTTCTCGACGCTGCGGCGTACTCTGCGCTCACCGAGGAGTGAGCATGTCGCGATCATGTCCGTCCTGCGGACATCGCAACGACGAGCTCGCAAACTTCTGTTCATCGTGCGGCGAGCGGATCGCCGGTGGAGCCGACGATCCGACGGCTGCCATTCCCGTCATCGAACATCCCGATCAGCCCGACCGTGAGCATCTTGCCGACCGGGAGGTCTTTCCCGAAGAGGTCGGCATCCTCGTGGTCGAAGACGGGCCGAAGGCGGGGTCCCGATACGCACTCGATGCGGCCGTCATCTCGGCGGGTCGTCACCCCGAGTCCGATATCTTTCTCGACGACGTCACCGTGTCCCGACGTCATGTCGAGATCAGCCACGAGGGAAGCACGTATACGGCTCGCGATGTGGGCTCCCTCAACGGCACCTACATCAACAAGGAACGCATCGATGACGCCGTTCTCGTCGATGGCGACGAACTGCAAATCGGACGCTTCAAGCTGGTGTTCTTCCACGGAACGGGCACGCAGGACGCGTAACGCCGGGGCGGTGTAACCGATAGGGTGAGCCTGCCACCGATGTGGAGGAGGCCCGATGATCCCGATGGAGCTGGTGGGAGTTCGAGTCGAGCTTCCGAGCAACACCCCGATCGTTCTTTTGCGCACAGCTGACGAGTCCGTTGCCGCGCCGCGGATGCTGCCGATCTTCATCGGTGGACCCGAGGCCACGGCGATCGCATTGGCACAGGAGGGCGTCGAGCCGCCCCGGCCGATGACGCACGATCTGTTCGCGCAGGTCCTCGAGGAGCTCAGCGTCCGCATCGAGAAAGTGATCATCACCGAGTTGCGCGATCGTACATTCTTCGCAGAGCTGCACGTCCGTTCCCCAAACGACGCCCGCGTGATGTCTGCCCGTCCGTCCGATGCAATCGCGCTCGCCATTCGGCTCGACGTACCGATCTTCGCCGAGGATCAGCTCGTCGCCGAGGCCGGGTACGAAGATGCTCCCGAAGACGAAGAAGACGAAGAACAGTCCGAATCGGTGGTCGAGGAGTTTCGCGACTTCATCGACTCGGTCAACCCTGACGATTTCGGCTCCTGAAGGGGTCAGACCCCCTTCGGCCAAACGTGCTCTGACCCCTTCTTGTCGAAAGGGGTCAGACCCGATCGCGCGGTATGCTCGCGCGGTGCGCGCGTCAATGAACGCTCTGGGTCATTGACTTTCGCGATGCGTCCTTCGTAAGATGACGAGGTCGTAATTACAACGGACGAAAATCCTGGGGATGGTCATGACTGAGGGCTACAGCGGCAAGAGCACCGCCGAGATCGTTGGAATCACGTACCGTCAGCTCGACTACTGGGCGCGAACCGACCTCATCCGGCCTTCGCTCAGCGACGCCAGCGGGAGCGGGAGTCGACGCCGCTACAGCTACAACGACCTCCTCGAGCTCAAGGCGATCAAGAAGCTGCTCGACGCCGGCATCAAGCTCGAACAGGTCCGCAAGGTCTTCGCCTACCTTCGCGAGCACGTGAGCGCCGACATCGCATCGGCCCACATCGTGATCGACGGTGGCAGCGTCGTGCTCTGCGACGGCGACCAGCTCATCGACGCGCTCAACAACGGTCAGGGCGTCCTGAACGTGCTGTCGCTCGGGGGAGTGCGCGACGAACTCGAGGCGGACCTCGCGCCGATCGAGTCGACGCCCACCGAACTCGACTCCCGCCGCACCGGATGACGC
>JBPCTR010000093.1:0-3053 GCA_051011575.1 Acidimicrobiales bacterium
CCCTCGCCCTCACCCTCGGGCTCCTCTTCGGGAAGTTCGGTGGCGATGAACTCGAACACCTGACGGCCGTTCTCGGCTTCGACTACGACAAGGAAGGCGTCGCCGCGGGGAGCGTTCTCGAAGTACACCTTCTTCTCCCAGTGACCGAAGTCTCCGACCTCGACCTCTGCGCCGCCGAACTCGGAGACGATGTGGACGACCGTGTTCGGCGTGGCGGTTCCCCAGAAGATGTCGTAGGGCACGACGTCGTCACATGAGCCCCACTTCTGGTTGGCCGAGAACTCGACCTCCTCAGGGGCTTCCTTCTCCTCTTTGGCAGGTGGCTCCTCTTCGACCACGAGGTGGACGGTCACTGCGGCCTCGCCCACATTGCCAGCGGCGTCATACGACTTGATGACCGCCTGGTTTGCACCGGGGCTCAGGATCAGCTCGATGCGCCAGGCGCCGTGCTCGTCGACATCGGCCTCGTAGATCCCAGCCTTCACGATCGCGCCGGGCTCGGTCTCACCCTCGAACACCACGACGGCTTCATCGTGGTCGCTGTCGTTCTCCGGGTGAAGGATGACGATCTCGGGCGCAACGTCGTCACGCTCTTCGGCTTCCTTCTTCTCCCGCTCTTCGGCCTCTTTCTTCTCGCGCTCTTCGGCTTCGCGCTTCGCTTCGGCCTCTTTCTTCTCGCGCTCTTCCTTCTCCTCGGCCTCGTGCTTCTCGCGCTCTTCGGCCTCCTTCTTCTCGGCCTCGAGTCGCTCTGCTGCTTCCTGCTCTGCGCTTGCAACCTCAGCGGCGTGTTCTTCGGTCTTGTCTCCGAAGGCGAGAGCCTCCGGGCCCTCCTGTTGGGCCACGGCCGACGACGACCCTTCGGCCAGCACGGTCTCTTCGACGGCAGCGGGTTCGGTGTCCACGACGATCTCGTAGGTGGCCACACTTGCGCCCGTGGTCACGGCCAGGGCGGCGCACACCTTGGCGACGAGCGGAATCGATAGTCCTTGCAACATGGTGGGGTTCCTTCTGTGGGTTGCGAGGGAGACATCGGCCGCCATGCCGACACTTCTTGAGCACCATGATCCGATCGACCCACTGGGTCATTCGACCCGAAAACCGGCGGCGCCGGCTCGTCGAAGCGAATGTCCAACGAGCCGGCGCCGACGGCGCCGTCAACAGGGCACGAGCGTTGCGCTGATTCGGTCGATGTGCCGATGGTCGGTGCCACAGCAACCGCCAACCAGTTGGAGGCCCGGAAGAAGTGTGCCGAGTCGCACATAGTCGGTCGCCAGTTCCTCGGGATCACCCGCGTCGAGCTCTTCGGCGTTGTCGAGCTCGACGTGGCTCATACGGGACGCGTTGGCTCGGACGGCCTTGATTCGATCCCGCCAGGCCCCATCGTCGAGCACGTGCTCGAAGTGGCTGGGGTGGGCGCAGTTCACCATGTAATGAGCCGGTGGATTCGGCGAAGCGTCGACGAGAGCGATCGCCTCCGCAAGGGATGTGCCGCTCGGGAGTCTGCCGTCGGTCTCCACCGTGAACGAGATGCAGACCGGCAGGCCGACCCGCGCGCCTGCTTCGCAGATCCCGATCGCTTCTTCGACGTTGGTCATGGTGACCGCAGTGATGAAGCCGGCTCCGGCCTCGGCGAAGGCGCGGGCTTGCAGCGAGTGATAGCTCGCCGACTCCTCCGCGCTCATCGCCTCACCGACCGCGTAACCGTCGCCGCGAGGTCCGATCACGCCATCGACGAGGTGATCGACGCGGGCCGCCGCCGCGAGGCTCCGGACGAAGTCGACCGCGGCGACGTTGACGCGCGCAAGGGCGGCCCGGTCATATCCGAGGCGCGCGGCCCAGTCCGGGTTCGCACGCCACGTCGGTGTGTCGATCACGAAGGTTGCTCCGTCGCGTCGGGCAATTTCGAGGTAGGGAGCAAAGTATCGCTGCAAGGTGCTGCGACCTTCGGGGGTGTCGAGCAGCGGGAAGGCCGCGAAGTCGGGGAGATCGATCTCGTCATGAAATACGAGCGTGGTCTCGAGTCCGCCATCGGTGAGGTAGGGGCGATCCGGTTCGAGAATCGCTCTTGGGGTGGTCATCGTTGTCCTCCACAGGTGCAGGTTGGGGCGCCATCGGCGCCGTTTCCCCCGTGGGCGTGAGATTTGATCTCACACCGTGAGATCAAGGCCTAATCTTGAATTTCTCCGTTGTCCGGGGGAGGTGGCGTGGAGCTGATCGGCCGAGGTGGCGAGCTCGACGATGTCGCGCGTCGTCTTCGGAGCCGGCGTTTGGTGACCATAACGGGCCCCGGGGGCATCGGGAAGACCGCTCTCGGCCGTGCCGCAGCCGTGGAGGTGTCGTCGGAGTTCGAGTATGGCCACGTCGTCGTCGACCTCACCAGGATCGAGGATGAAAGCGGGGTGGCGGAGGCGGTCGCAATGCAGCTCGGGTGTGCCGACTACGCCTCGCTCATGAACTCACCCAGTGATCAGCCTGCGCTGATCATGCTCGACAACTGCGAACACATTCTTGATGCGGCCGCGAACGTCGTCTCCGAGTTGCTCGATGCGTGCCGGATGCCAACCATCCTCACCACGAGTCGGTCACCCCTCGACCTGCCGGACGAGTCGATCATCACTCTCGCGCCACTCGAGCTGCCGATCGAGGGGGCGGCGACCGACGCAGCCTCATTGCGGCTACTTCGCACCCGGGCGATCGATCAGGGAGCCTCGCTCGACCCGGCGGAGAACGATGAGTTGGCCGAGATCTGTCGGCGCGTCGACGGCATTCCGCTCGCGATCGAGATCGCGGCGGCGCGTCTGCGGACGCGCACAACCGGCGAAGTCGTCTCCGAACTCGATGCTCGGCCGCACGAACTTGCACGGCATCGGTTTCGCGGTCACCCGAACCAGCGAAGTGTTGCCGACATGGTCGGCTGGTCTGTCGATCTCCTCCCTCCTCTCGCCAAGGACGTCTTTCCGGTGCTGGGAGCGTTCGCTGGTCCGTTCACTCTGGACATGGCCGTGGCCGCGTTCGCAGCCGACGACGCCGGCCCCATCCGGGCGGCGCTCGAC
>JBPCTR010000094.1:0-13081 GCA_051011575.1 Acidimicrobiales bacterium
CAGGTGGCTGATCGCTGTGAGTGCGTCGGGCGCTCTGGTGGCGGCACTCGTCGGCTGGCTCGTCGCCGACCGGGTGCTCCGGCCCGTGTCGCGACTCGCGGCCGCCACCCAGCAGGTCGCCGATACGAAACGTTTCGATGCCGACCTGCGGGTCGAGGCGAACGACGAACTCGGTGCCCTGGCCAGCAGCTTCAACACGATGCTCTCGACGCTCCGGGCCTCACGTGAGCAACAGCAACGCCTCATTCGCGATGCGAATCATGAGCTCCGGACTCCCCTCACCAGTCTTCGAACGAACCTGGATGTGCTTCGCCGCCGAGGTGAAGACCTCGAGTCGGTCGAGCGGCGAGCGATCATCGACGAGATGGATGCGGAGGCACGCGAGTTGACCGAGCTCGTGAGCGAGCTCGTGGAATTCGCCACCGAGTCATCAATTCGCGATGTCGACGATTTCGTTCCTGTGGATCTCGTCGAGATCGCGGAACGCGTCGCCGAACGAACCGTGCGCCGGACAGGCCGGGAGATCACCGTTGACGGCCGCGATTCATCGGAGGTGCTGGGCGATCCGGCTGGACTTGAACGGGCAATCGGCAACCTCGTCGGCAATGCAGTGAAGTTCAGCCCTGGTGCGGGGGCGATTCGGATCTTGGTCGACGGGCCCGCGGTCGACGTCCTCGATCGGGGACCAGGAATTCCTGACGCTGACATCCCCCGGGTGTTCGATCGCTTCTACCGATCCGACCAGACTCGTACTGAGCCAGGATCGGGGCTCGGTCTCGCCATCGTGGCGGACGTCGCAGCGGCTCACGGCGGCAACGTTCATGCGGCCGCGCGCGATGGTGGTGGCGCGGTGGTGGGATTCTCCGTCAGTCGCTGAGCGTGGGCTCGTCGTGTTCACGACCGCTCCGAGTGAGACTCTGCTCCGCGCGTGGGATCTGATGTGTTACGATCTGTAATCCAAACGTAACAATCGACTCAAGGGATCGAGGTCACGTTCCGAAGGAGTCTTCGAAGTCCGACTCCACGCGGCCATCGTGCCGTCCCGCCCCACTTGCTGAGGTTCCGAATGAGGCTCGATCGTCCTGCTGCCGCCCATCTGCTTCGCCGTGCGGCCATGGGTGGCACGAACGCACAGGTGAACGCCTTCTTCGACATGGACCATGTCGCAGCCGTGGACCTGCTCCTCGACACGTCGAACACTCCCAGCGTTCCCGGCTGGGGCCAATTCGCCGGACTCGAGAACTGGCGGGCGCAGGAGGCAATGATCGAATGGTGGGTAGATCGGATGATCACTGCTCCCCCCACGATCGAGGAGAAGCTCACGCTCTTCCTGCACTCTCACTTCGCCACCGGACGGGACAAGGTTGGCGAATCGGAGCTGATGTGGCGCCAACATCGACTTCTCCGGGCGCACGGTGAAGGATCGTTCCGCAACCTGCTCGAACGAATCTCGCTCGACTCCGCGATGCTCATCTACCTCGACAACGAGTCGAACGTTGTCGAATCCCCTCAGGAGAACTTCGCTCGCGAATTGATGGAGCTTCACACCGTCGGCAACGGCCGGTTCTCCGAGGACGACGTCGTCGCGATGGCGAGGGCGTGGACCGGACACAACACCGTCGGTGCGACTCGCGAGAACAACTGGCAGTACGACCCCACGTACATCTTCCGGAGCGAGGATCACGACAACGGCGCGAAAACGCTGTTTGGCATCAGCCAGAACTGGGACGCCATCGACACTCTCGACGAGCTGTGCTTCGGGGTCAAGGCAACGGCCACCTCAGACTTCATCGCCCGCAAGATGTTCCAGTTCTTCGTGCACTCCAACCCCTCCCAGGCCACAGTCGATCAACTGGCTGCGAATTGGCGTGCGAACAACCTCAACATCAAGAGTCTCGTCCGAGACGTACTGCTCACCGACGACTTCTGGGCCGCCGAGACCCGCTACGCCCTCGTGAAAAGCCCGGTCGAGTTCATGGTCGACATCATGCGTCGCCTCGGCATGACGAGCGATGACACGTCGGTGCGCTGGCGCATGGAGGGTATGGGAATGACCCTGTTCGATCCGCCGACCGTGGCCGGATGGGGACGAAACGGATTCTGGCTCGGTACGGCAACCGCATGGACGAAATCGCGCTGGACCAACAACCTCAAGTGGGGCTCGGAGGATCGCAACGTCCTCCAAGGTCTCGACGAACTGCCGCCCTCCGAGGTGATCGATGCCGTCGTGAACTTCTTCGGCTTGCACGAAGTGTCCGCCCAATCGCGGAATCACTCCGAGGACCTGATCGCGAGGGTGCAAGCCGATTACTCCTGGGCGATGAGATACGAACCATTTGCAATTGGCATGTTCATGCCGGAGGTGCAGTGCGCATGAGCAACCCATCCACTTCGGTCATCGAGCGCCGTCGTTTCCTCCAGGGGGCGGCGTTCGCCGGCACGACGGCGATCGCGGCGCCGACCTTTCTCGCCGAGCAGGCTGCTGCAGCGGTTCCCGCCGACTCCATCCTGGTCACGGTGACCTTGGCCGGTGGCAACGACGGCATCAACTTCTTGGGTCCGTTCGACACCGGGCGGTATCGCGACGTCCGCGGACGACTGGCCCTGAATCCGGCCAGCTCGCACTTCGCCGCCGAAGGTCAGTTCTTTCACCCGCGGCTCAGCCGTCTGGCAACGCGATTCCGCCGCGGTGATGTGGCGGTCGTCCAGGGTGTTGGTGACCATGGGCTCGACCACAGCCACTTCTCGAACCTTGCCCGCTGGCAGAGCGCGAACGCGGGCGGAGCGATATCGGGAACGGGTTGGCTTGGGCGCTGGCTCGACAATGCGGGCCTCAACCAGTTCGGCGGCGTGGCCATCGGAGGACAGGGTGTCCCACTTCACATGAGGGGCGACAGCGTCGACGTCACAGACATTCCGCGTAGCGGTGGTGGACTGTACGGCTCAGACACGAGCGATCTCCGCGACCGGAACATGTATCGCGCCATCCGGCGAATGGGCCGCGGCACGAACCTCGGACCATGGGTCGATCGGGTCGGCGAAGTCAACGCTCAGTCGGTCGACGCTGCCCAAGCCGTGTCGCCCGCCTTCAACGCACCCCTCCCCGAGAGCAGCCGGGTCACCTCCGATATGGTGCTCGCCGCCCGCCTGATCAACCTTGGTCTCGGGACTCGCGTTCTCAACATCTGGCACGACGGGTTCGACAACCACGACAACCAGATCTCGGGCTCGGCCGACCAGGGTGACCATGCCGATCTGCTGCACGAGCTCGACGTCGCCATCGATTCGTTCTTCGCGACGCTCAGCCCCTCGGTGGCCCCAAAGGTCGCCGTGATGCTCTACAGCGAGTTCGGACGCCGGGTCGAGCCGAACGGCTCCGACGGCACTGACCACGGAACCGCCGGCCATGTCGTGCTGATTGGACGGAGTGTCAAGGGGGGCCTCTACGGCAACAAGCCCTCGCTCACCAACCTCGACAACCGCGGCGACCTACAGGTCACCATGGACTTCCGTCGGGTCTACTCAACGGTGCTCGAGGAATGGCTCCAGACCGACGCCCGACCAGTGCTGGGCGGCCGCTATCGCACGCTTGGCATCTTCGACGACGGCGAACCGGCCATTCCCGAGAACGACCTGAGGGCCCGGGCCGCGCAACTTCGTGCCAGGCGAGTCGGTAACCGAAACGATTACTTGCGGGTTCACTCGCCGAGCTTCTGATCGAACTCAACCGACTTCTGTTAGTTCCTGATCGTCGACGACGAGGTCACGGTCCATGCGGCGTTGAATCGCGCGGATCCGACTGAAACGACGGGTGATAACGAACAGCACGAGGATGATCGACACCATCACGAGGGCGGCGGCTGTGACCCACAGCGCCACCAGAATCAACATGTTTCGCGCGAAGAGACCCACGTCGGCTGGCTCCGAACACGGCTCGAGCATGAGTCGTGAATTGAACTGACTGTTGCCAATGCCGTCGAACAACAGGCCGGTGGCAAGGTCGGGCACGCTGAAGTCAATCGACTGCCCGTCGGGACGCGTGACCACCGTGTAGCGAACTCCGATCGTAAGCGACGTGTCGAGATGCTGGATCTCGTTCCATCCCGTTGGAGTCTCGCCAACGAGAAACTCCCGGAGAGCCGGTGGGGATGCTGAGATCGAAGCGGACTCGTCACCCTCGACCGATTGGGCCGGGGCCTCGATCCTCCACAGCACCTCGTCGCGAACAAGCAGCGTGACAGCTTCCGGGCCCGGACAGTTGTCCACGATGACGCGGACTCCTGCGTCGACGGTCGACGTTGGTGTGAGGCGGATTCCCGATCGTTCCTCGCTCGCACACGCGGCGAGGACGAGTCCGAGACCGATGGCGATGGCGGCCATCCGAATCGGGCGGCGGCGACCCTGAAAGGGGCGTATGGACACGCACCGACGATACCGATCGCCTAGCCGCGATCGCGGTCAATGCCGGTATCCCAAAATTTGCTGGGCGCGCGGGCAGCGGTGTTGCTACCTTCATCCGGTGGCTTCGGGCAGTTTCCTCGATCGATTGCGCGCCGATGATCGTGCGGCGATCGAGTCGGCCGCGTCGCGGCGAACCTATCGCAAGGGCTCGTTGGTCTTTCTCGACGGCGACACGGTCGGCGACGTCCTGCTGATCACGTCTGGTCAGATCAAGATCACCGTGGCATCGCACGATGGTCGCGAGGTGTTGATCGACATTCGGGGCGAGGGTGAGGTCATCGGGGAGATGTCGCTCATCGACAACTCGCCACGCTCCGCGAGCGCCTTCGCGCTCACGTCACCAACCGAGGCATTGGTCATCCCCGTCCGCGCCTTTCGCGAATTCGTGGACAATGAGTTCTCGTTCACGAGAGTGCTCCTCGACGAGATGGTGAGCAAGCTTCGCGACACGACCCGTCATCAGCTGGAGTTCGGCCTCGACGATGTGGGCGGACGGGTAAACCGTCGGATCGCCGAGCTGAGTCGACGCTTCGGTCGGGTGCGGGGCGACGGAACGGTCGAGATCCGTTCGCCGATCACGCAGCAGGAGTTGGCAGACTGGGCTGGTGTCTCCCGTCAGGCGGTGGTGAAGGAACTAACGCGCCTACGCGATCTCGATTGGATCGAGACAAAGGGTTCTCGAATCATCCTGCGCAACCCCGATGCGATCTACGAACGGGCCGCCCGCTTCCACGGACTCGACCCGAGCTGATCGCCACTACGGGGCCTCGGCGGGGGCGACATCGTGAAGTTCCGGTTCCACGTAGATGAACTTCGCGATCGGAACCGATTCGGCGAGCTCTTCGTGGACCCGATCGATCGCTCGGGCCAGAGCGTCTCCCGACAGAGCCGGGTCGAATTTCACCCGGGCGGTCACCAGTAGATCGTCGGGGCCGATGTGCTGGGTGCGAAGATCGACCACGTTCTCGATCGACGGATCATCGTCCAGAGCCGCGAGCAGCCGGTTCGTGATCGCCGGGTTGGCCGACTCGCCGATGATCAGACTCTTCATCTCCACTGCGAGCATCACCGCGATTGCGGCGAGGATCAGCCCGATGATCAGGGTGGCGATTCCGTCGTAGATCGGATTGTCGGTGGCTGCGGAGAGCCCGACACCGCCGAGAGCGACGAGCAGACCCAACATGGCTCCCGAGTCCTCGAGCAGCACGACCGGGAGCTCGGGGTTACGGGTGGACCGGATGAACTCCCACCAGGACCGGTCCCCTCGAATTTCCTGCGCCTGGCGAAACGCGGTGTTGAACGCGTACGCCTCCGCCACGATCGCGAACAGAAGGATGCCCACCGCCACCCCGACCGAGCTGATCTCGTGCGGGTCGCGGATCTTCAGGATCCCCTCATAGATCGCATAACCGGCACCAACGGAAAAGAGGAGCAACGCAACCACGAACGACCAGAAGTACCGTTCGCGACCATGCCCAAACTGGTGGGTGTCGGTGGCGTCGCGCTGGGCGCGCTTCCCCCCGAGAAGGAGCAACCCCTGGTTGGTCGTGTCGGCGACGGAGTGGATGCTCTCGGCCAACATCGAGCTCGATGACGTGATCAGGAAACCCACGAACTTCGCGATCGCAATGCCCAGGTTCGCGAACAGCGCGGTGACAACCGCCTTGCTGCTACCGCCTGCTGCCATGTCGACTCCCTCGATCAATCCGATTCCACGCCACAATATGCAGCGCGTTCGGACGACAGTGTAGGAGGGCTCCACCAACGCCTGTGCGGATCGGAGCCCTCCTCCTACACTTGAGGAACGCACGATCGGAGGCAGCGTGGCCAAGCGAAAGCGCAAGCGCAACACGACTCTTGCACCGGCGTCGGATCCGCCGGTGCGTCCAGGCATCATCGGACTGAGCCGCCCGGTGCCCGACACGATCGCGAAGCCTCCGTATGCGACCACGGGCGATCCGGGCGTCTCGGTGTCGTCGCTCGTTCGCACTCCCGCCGAGCTCGATGCGATGCGTCGCGCGGGTGCGGTTGCCGCCGAGGTGCTCATCCACGCGGGGCAATTCGTCGAGCCGGGCATCACGACCGACCGAATCGACGAGATTGTTCACAACGAAACGATCCGTCGCGGCGGGTACCCGTCGCCGCTCAACTATCGGGGTTTTCGTAAGTCGGTATGCACTTCGGTGAACGAAGTGATCTGCCACGGCATCCCCGATACGCGTCAACTGCTCGACGGCGACATCATCAATATCGATGTGACCGTGTACATCGACGGCGTTCACGGCGACAACAGCTGCACGTTCCTCGTGGGTGATGTCGACGAACCGTCCCGCAAGCTCGTGGCCGAAACGTACGTCGCCATGATGGCAGGCATCGGAGCCGTCCGACCGGGAGCAAAGGTGCACGACATCGGTCGCGCCATCGAACGACACGCTCGCTCGAATCAGCTCGGCGTCGTGCGCGAGTTCATTGGGCACGGCGTGGGTACCGAGTTCCATTCCGATCTGCAGATTCCGCACTACTACGACCCGCGGGCCAAGACGATGCTCGAAGAGGGAATGACGTTCACGGTCGAACCGATGCTCACGCTCGGCGACCCGAGCCTCTATCTGTGGGAAGACGAGTGGACCGCCGTCACGATGGACGGCCGACGCTCGGCCCAGTTCGAGCACACGCTCGTCGTCACCGCCGATGGGTTCGAGCTGCTCACGATCGCGTCCGACGGCACCACCGCGGCCGAGCTCTACGCTCCAGCGCTCCAGGTCGAGACCTGACCGGCCTCGAGTCGACCGGTCTGACTACTGATTGACAAGATCGAACGTCACCATCCGGGCCGACAAGTCAGCGCTCGTCAATCGGACCGTGACCTCGTCGCCGAGCTCGCCGCCGCGCGAGTAGGCGACAACCGCGGGATCGCGCAGCTGGATGCGAGTTCGGCCATCGTCGTCCTCGTTCGTGATGATCCCCTGGAACGTCTGACCGACGTGCTCGCGGAGAATCGCGGCCTCGATGAGGTCGATCGCTGCCCGGTCGAGCGATCCCTCTCGATTGCGGGCTCGGCCGAGGAGCTTGGGGAGCTCAGGCAGTGCCTCGCGGACCCAGTCGGCAGGATCGCGGCCATCGACATGCGCCAGGATGCACTCGTTTGCGAACCGGTCGCCGAGCCGTCGCAGGGGAGCGGTCACGTGCGCGTACTCGGCAGCGATCGCCGAGTGCCGTGTCGCGCCCGGGAGCTCGCCGTCGAATGCGACGTAACCGGCACCTCGCAGGCCGCGAGCCGATTGGGCGATCAGCGCAGCCTGTTGGGGGTCGTTCGGATCGAGTCCGCGCACGACGTCGGCATAGCTGCGGTCCTTCGGCCAGTCGACGCCGAGCGCCTTCGCCGTCTGTCGAAGCTCCTTTACCGTTCGGCCATCGGCGGGTGGAAGTGTGCGCAGAATTCCGATCCCACCTTCGAGCATGATCTTGGCGCCTGCAATTCCGGTGAGAAGGCTGATCTGTGCATTCCATCCCTCGACTGGGCGAGAGATGTCGTACTCGAGCTCGAAGCCGTCGCCGTTGGCCACCACCTCTTGTTGCGCGAGCTTGAGGCTCACCGCTCCCCGTTCGACCTCGAGGGCCTCACGGCGAAGTCCGATCTCGCGAAGGGCACTGAGGACCGGCTGGTCGCCGGCGTCGATTCCGGCCTCGGCGTCTGCATAGCTGAGCTTCGCTCGTGATCGAACCAGCGCGCGTCCGAGGTGGGCGTCGAGCAGGGTTCCGGCATCGTCGAGATCAATCGTCCACAACAGCGACTGGCGGTCGAGATTCGGGAGGAGACTCGCAGCCCCTTCGCTGATCTGCGCGGGGTGAAGTGGTGCTCGCCCGTCGGGGCTGTACATGGTGAAGCCTCGGTGGCGGGCTTCGGTGTCGATCGCTCCGCTCGGAGGCACCCATGCCGCCACGTCGGCGATCGCGTAGAAGACCCGCCAGCCCGAAGCCGTTCGTTCGGCGGCGAACGCCTGGTCGAGATCCATCGATTCCGGTGGATCGATGGTCACCAGCTCGAGATCCGTGCGGTCGGGGATGGGCGCCGACGGCGTGCCTGGCGGCAGCTCTGGGCCGACGATTACCCGCTCGTCGGCTTCTGTGAGAACCTCGGGTGGAAACTCGTCGGCGATGTCGAGTTCGTCCCGAATCTTCGCGAGCTCATCTCTGATCTCCTGGTGTTCCGGTGAGCACCGGTAGCCGATCCGCATCGGGACAGAGTACTAACGAATCCGTTATCTCAAGGTCGCATTGCCGGGGCGGGGAAGCTCGATCCAGATGCGGCCGGGGAGCAGCTGGATCTCGTCGCCGTTCTCGTCGAAGTACTCGGTCACGTTACGAGCCCTCGGTTTGCTCCACGTGCCCTCGATCAGGCGACCCTCGGTGAAAATCCATGCGGCGCCTGATCCGGTGGCGAGCGCCTCCGGAGAATTCGCATCGGCCGGACTCACGCCGTAAGGGGTGAACTGCACGATCACGGTTTCCGGCGCGACCCGCACTCCTGCGTTGTCCCGGAAGGCGGCCCCGTCCTGTGTACGTTCCCAACCACTGCCGTTCCAGCGGTAGCGAATTGATGTGTTGCGGTACGAGACGTCGACGCCATTGCTCGCGTCGGACGCATTTGGCAGCGGCGTGCCCGGACGACGAATCTCGAAGAGGTCGCGAGGTGCTCCGCCCAACCCGGACCCTGCCCGACGCAGTGCTCCGGTCGAGGAGAAGAGGTTGTGAGGTGCCGGGCGGCTGTTGCTGCGGAAGTAGGCACCCCCGGCGGACGTGGCATGGCCGATGTTGACCAGAGGCGAGGCATTGACGATGTCGGTGGTTCGCCGGTTGCCACCCGAGTTGGCGAAGAGTGGCTGATTGAGCATCTGAAGGATCTTCACGTCGGTGGTGCGCATCGACCGAACCGGACCGACCGAGGCGACCTCTTCGCTGTGGAACACGGCAGCGAGCCTGGTCTGACCGCCTTCGACGAGCTCCACGAAGACCACGTCAGCATCGTTTAGCCCGGCCTGCGGGCGGGCGCGGGGCACATTGTCGATCTTGATGGCCAGTGCGGGGCGGTTGTTGCCATGCGGGTTGTCGCGGCCGGAGAGCGGTGAGCGCCCGTCGGCGCTGCGATACCAGTCGAGATCCTCCGATACCGCGGCGAGCTCGCGCTTCGCTTCGTCGAGTTCGAAGTCGAGTTCGAGCAGCGCAGCATCGACCGCGCTGAGTCGGTCGGCTGTGTCGGCACGTTGTGTCCGGAGCTCGGGAACGGTCGTGGCGAGAGATCTGATCTTGTTGTCGATCTCAGCGATTCGGGATTCGGCATCGGCGATGACCGATCCGAGAACCTCTTGTTGGCGCGCCGACGACAGATCGACATCGAGTGCTTGGAGCTCGCGGGCAAAGGCCTCACCAGCCGGGTCGCCGTTGATAAATCGCTCGAGGGCCAGATCGAGTCGCATCTGCGCCGGTTCGCGTCGGGCCGTGGCGAGAACTTCGAGCGCGTCAGCCGCGCCCTCGATGGCGGCGCTGAGGCCATCGATGTCGACGAGCAACTGACTGCGCTCGATCCGGAGCTCGCCGATCGTTGCCGTGATGTTGTCGACCGATGCGATGAGCGCGGCCTCGCGTGCCTCGAGCTGGGCCTGATCGTCGGTGATCGCCGAGGCCGATGCAATCGACGGCGCGAGGAGCGCGACACATCCGAGAAGCATCGAGAGAACGGCGATTCGCCCGCCGAGTGCGCGCTGTACGTCAGCCATCGAGCAGAAGTATCTCACTCGCGGTGCCGGGGTCGACCAGTTCGGGACGTTCAGCCGACCAGGGCCGAGTGATCAACAGAGCGATCGCCACGAGCAGAAGCACGGTGACGACCAGGGTGGCCCATCGGGCCCGACGATCTTCGCGCTCCGGGAGCCCGGCGAAGGCCGAATCGCGCCACGGATAGCCGAGCACCCACGGTCGCATCTCGCGAGCACTGTATGGCTCGACGAGCTGGGGGAGGTGTCGTGGTGGCGGCGGATCGGCCGTGGCGAGCGCTGCGGGTGGAAGAGTCGAGTGTTTGGCGAACTCTTCCCGGGCAGCGACGAACAGGCGGGCCAGCCGCCGAGGCCGCATGTCGAGCGCCATCGTCATGACGTTTGGGGGCGTGTTGTATCGGTATCGCAACAGCAACGCCAGTTTGTGGTCCGCACGTAACTCCCCGAGCGTGTCGGCGAGATACAGCGCTTCGCGTTCGGCCCCGCTCGCCGCGAGCACCGACGTGGGTCTGCGGGTAGGTGCCTCTTCGAGGTAACGATGGGCTTCGTTGGTGGCGATACCCGCCAGCCACGCGGTGTAGGCGATCGGCACCGGCAGCTCTTCGAGTCGTGCCAGCGCAACCCGAAAGGTGATGGTCGTCACCTCGGCCGCCGCGGTCACGTCCTTCACGATGAACCACGCAATGTCATAGACCATGTGCGCGGCGTCGCGGTTGATTGGCGCGGGTTGCCCCAGAAACATGTTGCGCCAGTCGGTTCCGGTCACGGGCGGGAATGATCCGAGTAGCTCGGGCGGGGACGACACTGGGCTTGTTGCAGTCACGGTCGTCCTCTCATCAGGCGGTTGGGGGGTCTGGCGCGCCGAGTCAATGGTAGTGCCGCGTACCTGTAGTCCTCAGTACTTCTGACAACGGATGCAGTGCGTGGTCGTGCGGGCGTCGAGTACGAAGGACCGAAGGATTTCTCCGCACCGCCAACACGGTTCGCCAGCCCGGCCATAGACCGCCAATCGATACTGGTTCTTGCCCGATCGGCCGTCGGCGTCGACGTAGTCGCGAAGCGTCGTGCCGCCGTTTCGAACACCCTGCGCGAGCACGTCCCGAATGGTTTCCGCGAGTCGGTTGCAGCGCTCGCGGCCAACGCGTCGCGACCGAGGATCGATGCCCGCGGCAAAGAGGGCCTCGTCGGCGTAGATGTTTCCCACCCCCGCGACCGGGCGTTGCCCGAGAAGTTGAGTCTTGACGGCCCGCGAGCTCCCCCTCATACGCTCGTGCAGGACTCGCCCGTCGAAGTCCGGGCCGAGCGGTTCGGGACCCATGTCGCGCAGAGTCGGTATGTCCGAGTAGTCGCCTGAATGGACCACGTGAAGCCGTCCGAACCGGCGAGTGTCCCGAAAGATGAGGTCGCGTCCGTCGTCGAGCCGCCAGATCGCTCGGGTGTGCGGGGAGTGTGCGGCGTGGTCGGGGAGGTCGTCGGGGCTCGGCTCGAGCGAGAACGAGCCTGTCATGCCGAGGTGTGCGACGAGCTCGGTGTCGTCGTCGAGACCGAATAGCAGATATTTTCCGCGCCGACCGAGGGCATGGACAGTCGCGCCAACGGCATCGAGGGCGGGTTCAAATTTCTGGCTCCAATGAGCGTCGCCGGCGACGAAGGTTCGCCCCACCAACTCGGGTTCGAGCTGTCGTCGAATGGTCTCGACCTCGGGCAGCTCGGGCATGGGGTCACGGTAGCCTCGCAACCCTGATGGAAACCGATCGGCTGCTCGAGCGATACTTCGACGAGGTAACGGCATCGGCGATGGTCCTCCATGAGGTCGAGACGGCGGCCCAAGCCGAGGCGTGGGCGTCGGGAGCCGTGAGTGAGTGGCTCCACCTTGGGGGTTCGGGGTCGGATCTCCAGCGTCGCCTCGAAGACGTGGACGCCCTGGCGGCCGGCCTGGTTGGCTGGCTCACGAAAGGCAGGCTTCCGACCAGCGGTCCGGCTTGGATCGCTGACATCGGCACCGATGTCGCCGTCGACGCAACCCGGCTCGTCGGTCCCAACGAAACCGCGGTTGTTGTGACATTCCGGGCCGAATCGGGAGCGACGCACGACATGTCCGCGACGCTGCTGGACGGTGCTCTCTCGGGCGCCTCGGTGGGTCCGGCCGGGCTGGTCGAAGCGGTCGAGGCGGACGCGATCGGCGGTATGGCGATCAGGTCCATCGCCCCGGCCGAAGGACAACGACTCATCGGTGAGGCCGTGGCTGCGTCCGACCCGACCTTGCTCTCGGATTCGTCGGCGGCCAACCTGCCCCTCATGGCACGTCGCTGTGGAGTGGTCAGCGGCGCCGGGGCGGCCCCCGTCCACGCCATCGATCCACCGAAACGCGATGCGGACGACGATCGATATGCCGCCGATCTGGTCTGGTCGGCGGTGAGGCGCGACGCTCCGTCCGAACCGCCTCCCGACATGGCGGGCACGATCGATGAGGTCAACAAACGGCTCGAAGTACGAGACCCCGACGTGTTGAGCATTTTCGTGATCGCCGCACTCGAGCCGAAGCCGCTCGACCAGCCCGAGGAGCTCGCTTCCCTCGCCGGCGCCTACCTGTCGCCCCACAGTCTGGAACCACACCGCGCCGACGAGGCGGCGGCGATAGCCGACCTCGAGCCCGCCGACTGGGCAGGGGCAGTCCTCGGCATCGTGCGTGCCGACGCTGACCTCGTGGTCGATGGCGACGCGCTCGTGACCGCAATCAATCGTTGCCCGGAGATCGCCACGACGATCCCAAAACGCGATGCGCCGCGGGTGGCATGGGCATTCGACCAGACGTTGTACGCGTGGGAGCTGCTCGGTGTGATCGA
>JBPCTR010000095.1:0-18131 GCA_051011575.1 Acidimicrobiales bacterium
GCGTACTCGGCCGTTGAGTATGTTCGAAGGAACCGATCGGGGTTGTACCGGTCCGGTTGTTCGAAGATCGAAGGATCACGGTGGCTCTCGTGGACGCGGACCCGAACTGCCCATTCGGCGGGCATCAGGTGACCCTCGAACGTGAAGGACTCGCTCACCACGCGCCCTAGCTCCTCGCTCTGTTCAAGGCGGAGCGTCTCTGCGACCATCCGGTGGGCGAGCGACTTCGGGCCAGATTCGGCGGCGGAGTTCCGAAGTTCGCGGAGGTAATCAGGGTGATCGACGGCATGTTTGAGAACCCAGTTGAGCAACCCCGTGACGTCGTTCCCCGACGACTCCATCAGGTAGATGAGGTTTCGAATCGTCGTGGGACGCTCGAGAGCGTCGGCCTGTCGGCGTTCGATCTCGGTCAACAGGGTTAGGCGGGGCTCGTCGCCGGTTGTGTTTCGCACGTGCTGGTCCCGGATGAGCATCTCGAGCCGGTCCAGCGCCGGCAACACCCGGGAGCCGAGCGCCTGTTCCTCGAGCGAAATGATCCCGTAGAGGGCGTGTACTTCTTCGGTCTGTCGATCCGACGAGCGGAATCCGAAAAAGACGTCGGCCCAGATCGAAAACATCATGTCGTGGATGTGTTCGAACGGCTGCACAGCCCCGGATATGTCCTCGCGGCAGACGTCCGCCATTCTCGACAACGCGCGGGCAACTCCGTCGTCGAGGGCTGGCTGCACAGCGGTGACGAGTCGTGCGCCCAGTGCGCCGGCCAGGATGCGCCGGTACTCGTCGTGCACATCGCCGTCCATCCATCGCACCAATCCATCGGGAATGAAGCGGTTCCAGGGTGACGCTGCCGGTCGAAGGTGATCCTGGTGCTCGGTGAGCAGTCGAGTACCGCGTTCGATTCCCTCTACGCAGACCATGGGAAGGTCCAGGTAGTTCGACTTGAACGTCGATCCGTGCGTGACGAATCCGTTTCGATAGTGGCCAGGATCCGAGATCGGTTTCGTGCCGACGCCGACGGAACCAGGCGGCAATCCCCGACGATGTCCCCACCGCGGGCGTGCTCGCCAACCGTAGAAGCCTGCGATCGCGATCAGTGCGACGCCTGCCGGCATGAGAAGGAACGGTGCGATGATCGCCAACACGGTCAGGCTCGCCAGCTCGAGAACGAACACCCAGAGAACCCAACGCCGATATCGAGGATGCGAACGTTTGATGTCGTCGTTTCGGAGAACGTGCCAGGCCTCCTGGGGCGCGACCGCAATTCGTGTTCCACGACGAAACGCCAGCCGGAGCAGCGCGAGGATCTTCTCGAGCATGAAGCCAGAGTACGCAAGAGGTTTGCTGACCGACCCGGCCAAACGGCCTGTGTGTCGTACCCTCGACAGCCATGTGGTTGCGGCGTGTGGTCATGATGGTGTTCATCGCACTGATGGCCGCGGCATGTTCGAGCGAGCCCGACCTTGTCTCGAGTGAGGGCGACGGTGAGAGCGTGGACGAGTTCTCGTCGGACTCCTCCGCTGACCCCGACACAGAATTGTCGGAAGTGCCGGTCACCACGATCCCGGTCGGCGACGAGCTTCCGGGCACGAGCTGGATCATCACCGCCGTCGACGGCCGGCCGGTGCCCGACGTCGACGGCTCCATCAGATTCTCGGTGGAGGACTTCGGTGGCTTCGACGGGTGTAACAGCTTCGGCGGCGACCTGGCGCTTGACAACGCGGGCTTCAGTGTTGGACAGGTCGGGACCACCGATATCGGGTGTGATCCGGACTTCACCGTCCCCATCGCCGGCATGTTCTCGAACGGAGCCTCCTTCACCGTGCTGATCCAGGGGGACCAGCTGCTCCTCACCCGCAGCGACGGGCGCACGATCGAGGGTTTGCACTTTCAATCGACCTCGATCAACAACTGAGCCGGTGACCGCTCGGGTCGCCGTGGTTGGCGGAGGACCTGCGGGGCTGATGGCCGCCGAGGTATTGGCCGAGGGTGGCGCTGAGGTAACCGTGTTCGACCACCGGGCGAACCTTGGCCGCAAGTTCCTGCTCGCTGGCCGCGGCGGACTCAACCTCACACACTCCGAGCCGATCGACCAGTTCCTTGACCGGTACGGACCATCCCGCAGCCGCCTCGAGCCGGCGGTCCGCGGCTTCACTCCGGACGATCTTCGGGAGTGGGCCGCTGGCCTTGGAGAGCCCACCTTCGTGGGCACGAGCGGCCGGGTGTTCCCCGAGTCGTTCCGGGCGACCCCACTTCTGCGAGCGTGGATCCGCCGACTCGCCGAGGCGGGCGTGTCGTTCGAGATGGGTTGCCGCTGGCGCGGTTGGACCGATGACGGACTTCGGTTCGAGCGCGCCGATGAAAAGTTCGCGGTCGAGACCGACGCCACCGTGCTGGCGGCCGGTGGGGCGAGTTGGCCCCGCACGGGTTCCGACGGCGGTTGGGTCGACGAGGTCGAGGCAGCGGGCGTACGGGTCGAGCGGTTGAAGCCAGCCAACGCGGGAGTGGTGGTGCAATGGAGCGACGCCATGCTCGACCGGTTCGAAGGCACCCCGATCAAGAACTGCACGGTGATCGTCGGCGGCCAGGGAGTGCGGGGTGACCCGATCATCACGAGGAAAGGTCTCGAAGGCGGGCCGATCTATGCACATTCCCGTGCGATTCGCCGCGCGCTCGACGACCACGGCCACGCATGGATCGAACTCGACCTGCAGCCGGATCTCACTGTCGAGCAGCTCGCCGAACGCCTCGATGCAAGACGGCGCAAAGGAAGCACGGTCACCGACTGGTTGCGCCGATGCGGCGTCGATCGCCCGGGCGTTTCGCTCATGCGGGAGGCGACCCGCAACGCCCTCCCCGCCGACAGCCGGGCGATGTCCGAACTGATAAAGGCGGTGCCGATAAACACGACCGAGATGATGCCGATCGACCGCGCGATCAGCAGCGCAGGAGGCATCCCTCTCGACGAGGTCGACGAAAGCTGGATGCTCCACAAACGGCCCGGAACATTCGTTGCCGGTGAGATGCTCGACTGGGAGGGACCCACCGGTGGCTATCTGCTGCAGGCAACCTTCAGCACGGCCGTTGCCGCGGCCAGGGGTGTCCTCGATCGGCTCGGCTCATGCGGGTGACGAAGACATGGGCGTCGCGGGGGCGATCGGCCGAGACGGCCTCGGCCCGAAACCGACGGCGTCACCGATGAGCTGCCACCATCGCCACGCGACCGGTAGGCGAAGCAGCCATCCCGCGAACGCCCACGCGAGGTGCAGGTGCTCGAGTGCCGCTCCCACGGCCCGCACTCCGTCGAGCTCGACGCCATCGGCTCGTTCGTAGCGCGCTCGAAACAGCACATCCGGATGGCTCGCAGCGTCGCGGATGTCGAGGCCCACGGGACGCCGTGCCGCAAGGAATCGTGCGATCGGGTCGCACACCTCGCATGAGAACCCGATCCAGATCGTTGCCGGTTCGGCATGTGCGCTCGGGCGCCACGTGGGAAGCCACCGGCGCTGCCCATTGGCCAGGAGAGCCCAGTCGTCGCCGAACCGATCGATCAGTTCGTCCTGCTCGAGAGCGGAGAAGAGTCGCGAGTAGCCAACCGCCGATACGGCCGCTGCCAGCACCACGGGCTCGCGATACAACGTGGCAGCGATCACCAGCACGAGGACGCCGGACAGTTGCATCGGAGAGCGGACGTAACGATATGGCCCCGACCGCACCGCATGGGTGGTCGAGTCCCACGGCCACGGCGTACCTCCGGCGAGGTGGAATTCATGCAGCGAGATCAAGCCGGGGAGAGTGGCGAGAATCAACGCTCCGAATGCGACGCCAAAGAACGGGGGCGGCACCTCGAGAGTCATCGGCCGGTCGAGTCCGCCGATGGCGAGCGCCGGGATGGCCCAGAACAGCATCACACCGAACATCGCGAGCTGGAGCGAAGCCCTGGCGGCGAGGCGTGTATCCGCTTCGGCCCACCGGGCAAGGAGGAGGCCGGGCCAGGCGATCGCTGCCAACGCCACCGCTTCGCCGAGCAGCCAGGAGTTGTGGAGAAGCACCGCATCCCCGGCGAGTGGCATGTAGATGAGATCGAAGACGGCCAGCGCAGCCACCGTGGTGGCCGGACGGACTGGCGACTGTGCCCCGGCAGTGCCCCACAACACGACCCATCCGAGCCATAGAGCGACGGGAACACCGAGGAGGCTCGGACCGGCCTCGCCGAACTCCCACCAGCCCACCCGCTGGGCGATCACGTTGAGCGCGAGCAGGCCCACCGCATTCCACGTTGTGGCGAGTGCGATCGCACCTCGCCGGCGGTGACCCGGCGGGTGCTTGACCCACAGCGCAACCGCGATGGCGATGGGCACGAGGACCGACGCCAGGACGACCACGTGCGTGCTGGTCTCGCCCAGATCGATCGAGGTGTGGATATTCACAGGTTCGCGTCGATCATGTCGATGAGGACCTCGGACATCTCGCCCACGCCCCACCGTTCGAGTGGGTCGAAGTAGAACGCTGGAGCGAGACCTCGATCGAAGTCGATGGTCACGGTTACCTCGGTTCGCTCGCCAAAGTCGGTCCACGATGCGTCGACGGCGTTGATCGTCATCCATTCACCGATCGGCGTGTCGTTCGACGTGACCGACCAGACGACCGACGTCTCGGTGCGGTTCGTCACCTCGAGTTCGATCGCTCCTCGATCGAACTGCACCTGCTGCACATCGCCGACCTCGATCCCGGAACTCTCGAACGTCTGCGGAGTCGGGAACGGGAGGCGCAACAGCAGCGGCTCGATCTCCGGCAGCTCTCCCGGCTTCGAGAGCGCATCGACGATCTCGGCCGGTGTGGCATCGACGACCCGCGTCTCCGACGCAGTCGCCCCGGAGGGAAGGTCGTACACCACGCCTTCGCCGGACGCACCGACGAGCAAGAGCGGAAGGATCATTACTGCCCGCCGATGATCGCTGTTGTCGCGTTTCGTCATCCAGCTGACGAGTACAACCACCGGAATGATCAGAGGCAGCGCGAGCAGGACACAGATGAAGCCTTCACGGATCACGATCGCTGAAGCCAGCACGGCGATCGTCGAACCGTGGACTCCGCTCATGCGGCCGTTCTCGCCCGAGCCGGGTACCAGCGCGAGCATTGTGGCCATCGCTCCCGGAATCGCAATGAAGTAGAGCCCCGACGAGTTGAGGCCGGCGTCGCTCACGGCCCAGCCGACGAGTGCACCCAGTGTTGCGACCAGAAGGATGGCCGCGAGGCCCCAACGGTCGTTGCTTTCCATCCTGTTCGTGTCGGCGGCGGCGTTCGGTTCCATACCTGTACCCAAGTCTTTGAGCGAGTGCTTAACTTGAGCATATGCTCAATTCGTGAGACCCGTCAATAGGCCAACGCCGCGCGATGCGCGCATGCACACGGGGAGGTTTCGAACACCAATTTGCGTTTCAGGCCGCGTGCCGCGTTGCCGAACGCTCGCGATGAGCAGCTGCGAGGCCCGTGACCGCCTCGATCGCCTCGGGCTCGCCCCGCAGGAACTCGGGTACCGACACAGTGCCGACGTCCAGGACATGATTCGCCAGTCTGAGAATGCCGGCGACCGGGGTGTCGGCGAGTCCCGGGTCGACGCCGAGGTCCGCGACGGCCTCCACGATCGCGGGCTCGAACGCCCACATACGGAGCAGGTAGGCGCCGATCGCATACCGGTCGATACCAAAAAGGTCACGATCGATCTCGACGTCGGGAGAGTCGACGAGATGCACACCCATAGGGACATCGATCTCGTGATTTCGGGCAACGACCAGGAGCCCGACGTCCTGCACGATTCCCGACAGGAAAGCCAGCGCCTGGTCGCGCATGCTGAGCCCTTCCAGGCGAGCGAGTCCACGCGCGAGGGCCGCGACGTCCTGACTTCGGGACGACAGGGCAGCGAGGTCGATCCACGGGGCCGCGGGGCGGTCTTCCTCGAACAACGAATTCGAGAGCACCAGTCCTTTCACGACGTCGAGTCCGAGAAGTGAGACCGCTTGCTCCACCGACGTCACGTCCTGCGACAGTCCGAAGAATGCCGAGTTGACCAATTTCAGCGTTTCGGCGGTGAGCGCGACATCCGAACGAATTGCCTCGCCGATGTCCCTGATCGCGAAGTCGGGTTGCGTCGCGAGCTCGGTCACCCGCTGATAGGTCCCCGGTATCGCCGGGAGGCGATCGACCGAGGTCACGAGTCTTTTCACTGCATAGCTCGCATGGGCGGTCGGATCGGAGGTGATTCGATCGATGATCGCCGACAGTCGATCGGCATCGACTGGCTTCGCGAGTACCTGGTGTGTCCAGGGAATCGATCGACATATGGCGGCGGTCGACGCACTGTTCGACAAGAGAATCCGAACCGATGTGGGGGCGAGCTCCTGAGCGTGTCGAAGAATGTCGATTCCGTCGTGATCACCCATGTCGAGCTCGGTCACGACCACGTCGGGCGTGGGTCCGCTGGAGAGGACCCGCAACGCTTCTTTGCCCCCGCACGCAAAGTGCATCGACCACACGCCGCGCCTCGTTCGCATCGCGCGTTCGAGCTCGTCGAGCTGATCCCAGTCGTCGTCGACGAACACCACGCGCGTCGTGCCATCTTCCGCCATGGGCTTCGCATCGGCAGCGAAACGTCGCTGTTGAGTCCCGTGATCCGCACAGGCGACGGTGACGTACAATCGCCTCGTGACCGAGACACCCAGAACCCTCCGCATCGGCGCCGCCCAGCTCGGGCCAATTGCCAAGGACGAGAGCCGAACGCAGGTGGTCGATCGACTGCTTGCACTGCTCGCGTCGGCTGCCGATCACGGGGTTGAACTCCTCGTGTATCCCGAGCTGGCGCTGACCACCTTCTTTCCTCGCTGGTACACCGAAGACATCGCTGAACACGACTGCTACTACGAACGGTCGATGCCCGGCCCCGAGACCCAACGGCTCTTCGATGAAGCCGCGCGCCTCAGAATCGGTTTCAGCCTCGGGTTCGCCGAGCTCACCGACGATGGCGAGCGGTTCAACACCACGATCCTTGTCGAGCGTGATGGTTCCATCGTGGCCAAGTACCGCAAGGTGCACATGCCTGGTCATGAGTCGGACGAGCCGTGGCGGCCGTTCCAACATCTGGAGCGCCGTTACTTTCAGGAATCGAACGAGGGATTCGGCGTGCATCGGGCGTTCGGTGGTCTCGTGGGTATGGCCACATGTAATGACCGGCGGTGGCCCGAGACCTATCGCGAAATGGGCCTGCAGGGTGTCGAGTTGATCATGATCGGCTACAACACGCCGATCCACTACGCCCCGGATCCGGGACAGAACGCCCTGCAGGGGTTCCACAATCACCTCGTCATGCAGGCGGGTGCATACCAGAACGGCACGTGGGTAGTCGGCGTGGCGAAGGGCGGGACCGAAGAGGGGGTCGAGTCGCTGGCGCAGTCGGTGATCATCGCACCCTCGGGCCAGATCGTTGCCCAGGCGGTGAGCACCGGCGACGAACTACTCGTGGCCGACGCCGATCTCGACTGGTGCAAGCAGTACAAGGAGACGCTGTTCGACTTCGCCCGTTATCGGCGCCCCGAGGTGTATCAGCGAATCACTTCACAAAAGGGTGTGGTCGAGCCCGACTGATGTCCGCTGAACTGGTTGCACACCGCGCGGGAAACCGAGCCGACACCGCGCTGGCGGTCGGCGATCGTGCCGACATGATCGAACTCGACGTTCACGTGCTCTACGGTCGTGTGGAACTGCGACACGAGAAGGTGTTTCGGCCCACACGCCGGCTGTGGGAGCGGTGGTATGTCCTGCCCCGCGAGTCGCGCGGAACGGAAATCTCCGAGGTTCTCGAGGCGCTCGATCCCTCGGTTCCACTGATGCTCGATCTGAAGTGTTTCACCCGGAGGGCCGCGCGCCGGATCCGAGACGCCGTGCCGTCGAACCGCAACATCGTGGCCTCGACCCGGAACTGGTGGGTGTTGTCCGCGTTTCCTGCAACGGATGATGCCGTCGAGCCGGCGGTCCGTCGCCTCCGGAGCTGTCGCAGTCGCTGGCAGGTGGCACTGGCGCTCAAGATCCGCGGACTTGATCGGGGGACTGGGGTGGTCGCGCACCATGAGATCCTCGATGCCGCCCTCGTCGGCCGGATTCGTGCTCGTACTCCCCACCTGTTCACCTGGGCAGTACCCGACCCTTCGAGAGCAGCCGAGCTGGTCGAGTGGGGGGTCACCGGTTTGATCGTCGACGACCTCGATCAGCGGTGGCCGCGCCACTGATCGTGGTAGATCAGACCAGCGGAGTGCCGATGCGCCAAATGGCCCTGTTGTTTCGCTCGCGCGCGCCGATGAAGAGTGCATGGCGTCCGCTAGTGTGCAATCGATTCCAGACAGCATCGCGCATCGATCCTGTCAGCCCTCTTCTGAAGATTGCGACAGATCGCTTCGTATGCACCTGCCCACAACATTGACCATTCCCCACTGGCGCGAGGTGTTGCGCCATGCGATTCCCAACGTGGTCGAGGGCAAGGTCATCCCCATTGTCGTGTTCCTCGGCCTCCTCCAGCTCGTGGGAACAACCGCTGCGCTTCTCGGCGCCCTCGCATGGTCGATCGCCGCTGTCCTTCGTCGCGTCGCTCGCAAGGAAATCGTGTCGGGTGTGCTGATTCTCACGACGATGGGCCTTGCGGCGCGAACCATCGCTGCACTGGCCACCGGCAGCATCTTCATCTATTTCCTTCAGCCGACCCTGGCGACCGGGATGGTCGGTGCTGCCTTCCTCATCTCGGTTCCGCTGGGCCGACCCCTTGCCGAACGACTGACCATGGACATCTGTCCGCTCGATGACGAAGCTCGCAATCACCCGGCACTTCGCCGGTTCTTCTCGCACGTGTCGCTCTGGTGGGCATTCACCAGCATGGTCAACTTCTCGATCACCGTCTGGTTGCTCGTCGCCCAATCGACAACGACGTTTGTTCTTGTGAAGTCGGTTCTGGGGCCGATAACGACCGCCGTCACGCTCGGTGCTGCGTTCCTCTGGTTCCGCGCACTGATGGCGCGAACGGGCACTGATGTTGTGTTTGCCGAGCATCGTTCCGTTGTCGTCGAAACCTGATCGACACCGAATCGGGGACGATTAGCCCTAGACCGCTGGGTTCCTCACGAGTAGCAAGGACTCATGCGGAATGTGGCGACCATATTCTCAAAACAGCTGGCACTGTTCCTCGCCGCCGTTTTTACGTATTTCGCAGTCCGCGGCGTAACCGAAGGCGGCGAGGGCGTCGCGAACCGGAACGCCGACCGGCTCCTGACGCTCGAGCAGAGGCTGGGTGTCGATTTCGAGGAACGTCTCCAAGAGGCACTGCTCGACAATCAGTGGATCGTCGACGTGGCCAACTGGATCTACATATGGCTGCACTGGCCGGTCATCGGGGCCACCCTCGTGTGGCTCGTGGCGCGGCATCGTGATGTGTTCTTCGAGCTCCGCAATGCGATATTCATTTCGGGATTCATCGGATTCTTCATCTTCGCCTTCTTCCCGGTTGCACCGCCACGGTTGTTCGGCGTCGAGTACGTCGACACTGTCACCGAGCACTCGAGCGCGTATCGCGTGCTCCAGCCGCCGGGGTTGGTGAACAAGTTCGCCGCATTGCCGAGCCTCCACTTCGGCTGGAACCTCCTCATCGGGATTGCCTGGTACAACGCGAGCCGTACCCGCCGAACGCTTGTGGCGGCCATCCTCATGCCGGTTGGCATGGCCTTCGCCGTCGTCGCAACCGCGAACCACTGGACGCTCGACGTACTCGCCGGAGGCGTGGTGGCGCTCACCGGCCTCGCGCTCGAGCGAGCGCGGCAACATGTGTTGGAGTCCCGTCGTGAGCGACAGGCGTCATCGCTGGGGGACGTCATCGGTCGAAGAAAACGAAGCCGGCCCATGGGCGAATCGGCACCTACTCGCGGCGCATGTCCGGTGTCGGATCGAGCGCCGAGAACCGCTTCCACTTGTACTCATCTTTACAAATCGTAAAGTAGGGGGATGACCGAGTTCATCCTCAATGGAACGCCCGTCTCCGTCGGCGATCATCACGACCACCTCCTCACCGCGCTGCGGGACGAACTGGGCGTGATGTCGCCCAAGGACGGCTGCGCACCGTCGGGCCAATGCGGTTGCTGCACGGTGATCGTCGATGGCAAGGCGCGGGTGTCGTGCCAGACGTCGCTCGAGAAGACGGCGGGCGCCGACGTACTCACCCTCGAGGGAATGGATCCCGACGAGCGCGACCGAATGGCCACCACGTTCGCTGCGCACGGAGCACTCCAATGCGGCTTCTGCACTCCCGGAATCGTGATGCGAACCAAGGCCATGGTCGACAAGAAGGGTGCCGACCTGACGCGCACCAACGCGGCTGCCCTTCTCGGCGCCCACCTCTGCCGGTGCACTGGGTACATCAAGATCCTCGACGCGATCGAGGATCTCGCGAAGGGCGAAGTACCCGTGCCACTGCCCACCGGTGGTGTGGGCAGCCGGGGCATCAAGTACGAGGCCTGCGACCTGTCGCTCGGCGCGCGCCCCTTCATCGACGACATGGTTCCCGAGGGCCTGCTCCATGGGGCGGTGCATCTCACCGAGCACGCCCGCGCCGACGTCGTGTCGATCGACACGTCCGCCGCCCTCGCTGTCGACGGAGTCGTGGCCGTGTTTGCCGGCGCCGACATTCCCGGCGAACTTCGCGGCGGTCTGATCCACAAGGACTGGCCGATCTTCATACCCGCCGGTGGCCGCACGAGCTACCTCGGCGAAGTCCTCGCGCTCGTCGTCGCTGAGACGAGAGCCATAGCTCGAGCCGCGGCGCCGCTCGTGAACGTCACCTACGACGTGCTGCCTCCGATGACCAACCCCATGCATGCCATCGCCACCGACGAGCCCGCGGTCTGGGAGCTCGACGGAAACATCCTCTCCACGTCGACGTATGCCCGCGGCGATGTCGATGCTGCCCTGGCCGACTCCCCACACGTGGTTCGCGAGATCTTCCAGACCCAGCGAATCGACCACGCCTTCGTCGAGCCCGAGAGCACGCTCGCAGTGCCCGTGGCGCCCGGCCAAGCGCTCCCGGTCACCGGCACGACCGGCGCCGCGGCCCAGATCGCCGACACCCGCCGGCTCTACGTCTATTCCGGCGGCCAGGGGATCTGGGACGATCGAAACGACATCGCACGCATCCTCGACATCGATCCCGATCGCGTGTTCACAGAGCTCGTCTCCAATGGCGGCGCCTTCGGCGGCAAAGAGGACATGTCGAACCAGGGTCAGACCGCTCTCGCCGCCTGGTTGCTCGACCGACCGGTGAAAACGACGTTCAGCCGCGAGGAATCGCTACTCGTGCACACGAAGCGTCATCCGATCCGCATGGAGTACGAAGCCGCCTGCGATGCCGACGGCGCGCTAACCGCACTTCGCGCACGCATGGTGGGCGACTCGGGTCCCTATGCATCGGTCGGCATGAAGGTGCTGGAGCGAGCTGCCGGTCATGCGTCGGGGCCGTACGTGGTGCCGAACATCGACGTGGAGGCGATCGCAGCCCGCACGAACAACTCGGTCTGCGGCGCCTTCCGTGGATTCGGCGCCAACCAGGCCCAGTTCGCGATGGAGGGTGTCCTCGATCGGCTCGCCGAGAAGGCCGGAATCACTGGCTGGGACATCCGCGATCGCAACGTGATCACGCCCGGGGCCGTGTGGGGACCGGGCCAGGTGATGGACGACGGATGCCTCGGTGCGCGCGAGTGTCTCGACGCGGTCAAGCCTGCCTATGACGCCGCCATGGCGGCCGGGAAGCCGGTCGGGATGGGTCTGGGCCTCAAGAACTCAGGGCTCGGAAACGGGTTCAAGGAGATCGCCCGGGCGGTCGTCCACTTTCGTGAAGACGGGATCGTCGAGGTGCGGCACTGCTGGACCGAGATGGGCCAGGGCGTTCACACCGTTGCCCAGCAGGTCGCGGTCGAGGAGCTGGGCATCGACGGCGACCGCATTCGCGTGATTGTCGACTCGACCCGCGAACTCGGAGCCGGTCAGACCACCGGCAGCCGCGGAACGCTGCTGGGTGCCGGTTCGGTCAAGGCCGCCTGCGAGGCGGCGCTCGCCGACGGCTGTCAGATCGGCATCGACTACGGAGGCGAGTACAGGATCGACTGGACGAATTCACTGAATGAGGGACTCGAGAATCCGATCATTCATTCGACGTTTGGTTATGCCGCCCAGCTCGTGGTTCTCGATCCCGATTCCGGTGACGTCGAGAACGTCGTCGCCGCTCACGATGTGGGTCGCGCCGTGAATCCGCTGCTCTGTGAGGGGCAGGTCGAGGGCGCTGTGCACATGGGGCTCGGATATGCGCTCAGCGAGGGTTTTCCGTGTGACGAGAATGGTCGCCCGCACAACGAGACGCTGCGGAGCCTCGACATCATTCGCCCAAAGGACATGCCGCCGGTCGAGGTGATCCTCGTCGAGTCGCCCGAGCCGAACTCGCCGTACGGAGTCAAGGGTGTCGGCGAGATCGGCCTCGTTCCCACGGCCGGAGCGGTTGCCGCGGCCATGCACGCCCACGACGGTGAGTGGCGAAACGAGCTGCCGCTTGTGAACGAGAAGAACCGCGAACGCGCGACCGCCTGGTCAGTCTGACGCGTCGTCGGGATCCTCGAGTTCCGCCTGGCGCTTCGCCAGCTCGGCCTCCCACTCGAGCAGTCGCCGTTCCTTCGCGGCCGAGGACTCGCCGCCGCCCGCTTCGGGAGCGCTCGGTTTCGTCCGGGCCTGCCAGTCGGGTGAGTCCTCGATGCCCAGCGGCGCGGGTGCCGAGAGGTTTGTTCGATTCGTGGGGCGACTCACGGTCGATCCGGGGGTGAACCCGGCGCCCGCCGGCCGGCCGAGTGCAAGCCACGCGACGGCGCCGACCGTTGGGATGAAGATCACGAGCATGATCCACAGGGTCTTGTCGAGGTTGCGCACGAGGACGCGATCGGTGGCGATCACGTCGAAGACCGCCCAGATCCAGAGTGCGAATACGAACAAGCCGAACAGTCCCGGTGCAAATCTGACCATGCGATCGACTATGGCACATCCGACCCGATGGCCCGTCGTTCATGGACGTTGGCCCGAGGGGTTTACATTTTGTAAAGTGCGGGCGTGACGACGCCCCTCGCCGACGACCAGACCAATGGACTCGTGTGCGCGCACAATCATCTCTATTCGGCGCTGGCCCGCGGAATGCCGGCACCGCCTCGCACACCCACCGAGTTTCTGGAGATCCTCGAGTTGATCTGGTGGCGGCTCGACTGTGCCCTCGACCTCGACATCATCGAGTGGTCGGCAAAGCTCGGTGCTCTGACGGCACTCGAGAATGGCTGCACCGCCATGATCGACCACCACGAATCTCCCAATGCGATCGAGGGTTCGCTGTCGGTGATCGCCGATGCGTGCGCCGAGGTGGGCGTTCGGGTCGATTGCGCGTATGGCGTGACCGACCGCCATGGCACCGATGGCGCAGCCGCCGGTCTGGCCGAGAACGACCGTTTCCTCGCGGCGGGAGGCAAGGGCATGGTCGGCCTCCACGCCGCCTTCACCTGTGAGCCCGACACGATCGCCGCCGCCGCCGAGATGGCCGCCAAGCACGGCGTGGGTGTGCACGTGCATGTGGCTGAAGGGCCAGCCGACACGTGGGAGAAGCTGCGGGGTCACACCACACCCGACTGGTTGCTGATCCACGGTGTGTACCTCCCGGACGATCACGGCCTCGAGGGCACGATGGTGCACAACGCCCGGTCGAACATGAACAACGGCGTCGGGTATTCGAATCCGCGCCGCTTCTCGAACGCAACCGCACTTGGCACCGACGGAATCGGGGCCGACATGCTCGACGAATTCCGCGTGTCTTTCGTGCGGGCCCGCGAGCTCGATGTCACGGCCACCCCCGACGTCATCTGGGGCTGGCTCGAGACCGGCTGGGATCTGTTCCCCGAGGCGCGCAACGATCGGGTCACCTGGAACTACGGCCCGATGGATTCATGGCGCCTTGCATACAGCACTGGGGTTCGGCCGCTCACCGTGGAGGTCGCGGGCGAGACCGTCTGGCAGGATGGCGCTCCCACCCGCGTCGACGGCGACGAGATCAAGGCAAAAGCGGCTGAGGCCGCGCAACGACTGTTCGCAAGACTCGATTGACAACTGCTCGATTACCACTTGGATGGCCATCAATGACTGACACAACCACGGACTCACAGCTCGCGGTGTTCGGCGAGTTCGACCCGAACGGCCGACAGTCGTACGACAACGCGGTGCAGCGGTTCCGCGAGAAGAACATCGTTCTTCCCACCTTCGCCGAGTTGCGCGACCCCTCGACCATCGACGGCGCCATCGTGGACCAGCTCGCCGGGGTCGAGAAGGACGCTGCGGATCCCCGCAATCTCTTCCGGGTCCACTGGTTCAACGAGCACGCCGATGCACCTGGCGACAACTATCCCGGCCTCGTCGACGTGCCAACCCACGTCGAGCTGCCCCGCGAACTCACCGGCGTCGATGCGCGCATCGTTCTCGCATTCGGAAACCGGTTCCCGATGATCCGTGCCCACAAGGTGCTGGCCGCCTACAGCTGCCTCGCAGCCCGACTTGTGACCGGCCGGTTCGATCCGACCTCGAACCGCGCCATCTGGCCATCGACGGGCAACTACGCCCGTGGCGGGATCGCCATCAGCAAGATCATGGACTGCCGCGGCGTAGCAATCCTGCCCGAGGGTATGAGTCGCGAGCGGTTCGAGTGGCTCGAGCGATGGACGATCAACCCGGACGAGGATGTGATCAAGACCTTCGGCACCGAGAGCAACGTCAAGGAGATCTACGACGCGTGCAACGAGCTGAGCCTCGATCCAGTGAATGTAATCCTCAACCAGTTCAGCGAGTTCTCGAATCACATGGGCCACTACGCGGTCACCGGACCCGCGCTCGAGACGGTGTTCGAACACGTCACGGCCGGCACGGGCGGCAATCTGGCGGCCTTCGTGTCGGCTTCGGGATCTGCCGGAACCCTCGGCGCCGGCGACTACCTGAAGGATGAACACGGTGCCCGCATCGTCGCCGTCGAGGCGCTCGAGTGTCCCACGATGCTCTACAACGGCTTTGGCGACCACAACATCCAGGGCATCGGTGACAAGCACGTCCCGTTGATCCACAACGTGACCAACACCGACATGGTTGTGGGCGTGAGCGACGACTCGACCAATCGCCTCGACATCATGCTCAACTCGCCGGCCGGCAAGCGGGTACTCGGCGAACGTGGCATCGATCCGATGCTCGCCAACATGCTCGTCGACTTCGGGTACTCGTCGTTCTGTAACACGCTCGCGGCCATCACGGCCGCCAACGCGTGGGGTCTCGGGTCCGACGATGTGGTCATGTCTGTCGCCACCGATGGCAGCGATATGTACAACAGCGATCGGGAACGGATCATGTCGACTCACTACGCCGGCGGCTTCGACGAGTCTGACGCCGAGGCTGTGTTCGACACCCACCTGATGGGAGTGCCCACCGAGTACATGGAAATGGGCGAGGTCGAACGCAATCGGGTGTTCAATCTCGGCTACTTCACATGGGTCGAACAGCAGGGCGTGAGCATCGAGGACTTCGAGGTTCGCCGAAACCAGGACTGGTGGAATGGCCTCCGCGGCCTGCCCGATCGCTGGGACGACATGATCCGGGAGTTCAACGACGCCACGGGCGCCAGTCACGGCTGAACACCCGTGACTGCGAACCCCTTCCTTCGCTACCGCGAGCGGCTCGACTCGTACGAGTCGGTCCGATCCGGAGCGATGACCGATGCGCGGTTCGTCGAGATCGTCGAGGAGCTCGACGCTGCGGTTGCCGGCGTCGAAGGTCACGGCTTCGTGGAGACCCCGATCGTGGATGGGTCCGCTCTGGCCGCGGCGGCCGGTCTCGACATCGAGTTGTCGATCAAGGCCGAGCCCCACAACGTGGGTGGCTCTCACAAGGCCCGCCACCTGTTCGGTGTCGCGCTTCACATGCTCGTGGAGGAGGCACTGGGCGCACCGCGGGCCGAACGCCTGGCGATCGCCAGTTGCGGCAACGCCGCGATGGGGGCGGGCGTCATCGCGGCCGCCATGGACCGGCCTCTCGACGTTTTCGTACCCACCTGGGCCGACGAAACCGTCGTGTCGCGGCTCATCGAGCTGGGGTCAACCGTGAATCCCTCGGAGCGACGCGACGGCGAGGCGGGCGATCCGTCGTACCTCCGGTTCCGCGAGGCGGTACAGAGCGGAGCGCGGGCGTTCAGCGTGCAGGGCACCGATACGCCAACGACGTTCGACGGAGGCCGCACCCTTGGGTGGGAACTCGCCGATCAACTGCAGAACGTCGACAGCATGTACATCCAGGTGGGTGGGGGAGCCCTCGCGACCGCCGTCTCGATGGCCGTACCCCACGCTCGACTTCACCCGGTGCAGGCCGAGGGCTGTGCCCCGCTGCGTAGGGCGTGGGATCGGCTCTCGCCTGACTTCGACTTCGCAGCCGCCGCGACGCATCCCGCTGACTTCATGTGGCCATGGGAAGACGAGCCCCGCAGTCTTGCCACCGGCATCCTCGACGACGTCACCTACGACTGGCTTCCCCTCCTTAAGCGCACCCGGGCGAGCGGCGGTGAGCCGGTGGTGGCTCCAGAATCACTCGTGGTGCACGCCTATGCGATGGCCCACCAGCACACCGACGTTCCTGTGTGTGCCACCGGCAGCTCGGGACTCGCCGGACTGCTGGCACAGCCGCCTGTCGAGCGCGAGCACGTGGTGCTGCTCTTCACCGGCATCGACCGGAGCTGATGGCGAGTTCAGCGATGAATATTCGCGAGGAGGTCCTGATGCTGGGGATTTTGGGCGATGTGATCCACCGCGAAGGGGCACACCGGAGCCACCGATCGTCCGCTGCTGCGGAGTTGAGAGAGCAACCCGTCCATCAGGCGAGCGGCGAACCCCTGGCCACGATGTTCGGGGCGCGTGGTCACATGCGGGATGATCACGGTTCCGTGGCGCTCGGTGTAGGTCGCGACACTCACGACCTCGCCGTCGCGATGGAGTTCGAACCGGTCGGCGGGGCCGTTCTCGATGATATTGAATGTCGCGTCGTCAGTCATAGCCGATGGAACCGTACTGGACGTGCGAAGCTTCCCCGGTGGACGATCGGTCGATGATGGAGCAGATCCGATGAGCGACACGTTCGAAGTTCATGAGGTACAACGGGCTGGTCGTTCGATCGATCGAGTGCTCCGACCCGCCACCATGCAGGCCGCTCTGGCCGCACTTCGGGATACTCCGGGCGCCTTACCGTTGGCCGGTGGCACCGATCTGTTGCTCGACCTCCACCGAGGCGGGCCGGGAAAAGCCGTGACCGTCGTGGATCTCACGACGATCGCAGGCTTCGGGTCGATCACCGAGGACGGCGACGAGTGGGTTCTCGGCGGCGGAGTCACCCACAACCAGATCGTGCAACACGCGGGCATCCGCGACACCGCGCTGCCACTCGCTCAGGCGTGTCTCGAGGTGGGCTCGCCACAACTTCGCAATCGAGCAACGATTGCCGGGAATCTCGCCACGGCGAGTCCGGCCAACGACACGATCTCGGCGCTCATGGCGCTCGCCGCGTCGGTCGAGCTCCAGCGTGTGGTCGACGACGGATCAACGGCCAGGCGGACAGTTGCGGTCACGGACTTCTTCGAGGGATTCCGGTCGACCGTGCTCGAGCCCGACGAGCTGATCACGGCGATCCGCGTTCCCAAGCTCGCGGCGAACGAAAGAGGCCTGTGGGTGAAGCTTGGCCTTCGCCGCGCTCAGGCGATCAGCGTGGTCCATGGCGGCATGGTCGTGGGGCTCGATGACGGAATCGTCTCTTCCGCCCGGCTGGCGCTCGGCAGCGTGGCGGCGACCGTGATCGTCGTCGAGCAGTTCGCTGAAGCTCTGGTCGGCCGCCCGCTCGACGAGCAGACGATCGCCGGTGCGGCGGGAACGACCGAGGCCGCAGTCGCTCCAATCGACGATGTGCGTGCGACCGCCGACTATCGAAACGCTGGTGTACGCGAGCTGGTGACC
>JBPCTR010000096.1:0-20418 GCA_051011575.1 Acidimicrobiales bacterium
GACGAGGTGTGGCCTGCGACCTCATACAAATCCTTGGCCACGAACGAGCGGTCCGCCAGCGGACCTACATGGGAACCAGGGAGCGATCTGGTCGTCGGAACCAGGCATGCGCACCGATCGTGTTGAGGTGATCCCATCCGGTTCATAGTGTCACCCCATGCCTATCGAGATGGTGTCGATCGAAACTGGCTCCACGCCGCTCGATGGCCTTCTCCATCTACCCGATGGTGAGATCCGGGGCGCCGTACAGCTCATGCATGGCAACACGATGAACTTTTACGTGGGTCCGCCTCGGTTTCTGCCGGCCGCGCTGACCGAACTCGGACTCGCCTGTCTGGCCTACAACCGACGGGGCCACGACGTCCTCTCGAACCGCGACAGCCGAGACCTCGAGGGTGGGGCGTTCCAAACGATCGGTGAGGCCATCGAGGACAATCGGCTCGCCCGACTGTGGATGGAACGCCGCGGCTTGCCGACACCGTTCGTGGTCGGGCATTCAAACGGGGGAATGCTCGCCGTTCGTCACGTTGTCGACCATCCGGACACACCCGGTCTGGCGCTTCTATCGGCCCATCGCGGTGGCACGTCGATCATGCGGCTGATGGCTGCGAACGGACTCATGGCCGCGGACCGGTACGACGAGATCACCCGCCAAGCCCGCGAGCTGGTGGCTGCCGGCGAAGGAAGACAGCTCCTGCTCGTGCCCGGATGGTGGTATGTGATTTCGGCGAACACATACGTGGAGTTCCTCGATCGCTGCCCCGACATCGTGGAGATGGCCGATCGCATCCCCTGCCCCACGCTGTTCATTCGCAGCCGGGAGGAACCCCGCACCGTATATCCCGCCGAAGAGCTGGCCGACCGGGCGATGGTCGACGTCGATGTTCGCGTCCTCGATGCCGGCGGCCACTACTACGTGGGCCATGAGAATCTGATCAGCAACTCGGTCGCCTCCTTTCTCGCGCCGCTGATCCCTTGATGCCGGGCTGGGCGTGGGCGGTTCTCGCCGGACTCACGTTCGGGGTCTCGCAAGTGTCGAACCGCGGGCTGAACCGCGAGATCGACGCCTTTCGCGCCACCACCGCCATGGTCACGGCGCTGCTCGGGTTCCTCCTCGCGCTCACGACCGTGACCGGCCGAGCCGCTGCGCTTTCCGAGATCGATGGCGATGCGGTGTTCTGGTTCGCGGCGGCCGGCCTCATGCATTTCCTGGCCGGGTGGACGGCGTTCGCGTTCAGCCAGCAGCGCATCGGCCCTTCGCGCACGGCCGCCGTACTGTCGGTCAACCCGGTCATGGCGGCGGTGATTGCCTGGATCGTTCTCTCGGAGAACCTGCGTGCGATCACCTGGTTGGGCGTGGTCGCCGTGACCTTTGGAGTCGCGATCATCTCGGCGGGCCGCATCGAAGGCGGGCGCCTCACGAACCCGGCCCTGGCCCTGCTCGCAACCCTGTGCTTCTCGATCAGCCCGCTCTTCGTTCGGTGGGGGCTGGACGACTTCGATCATCCACTTCTCGGGCTCACGGTGGGCATGGTATTCACCGTGCCATCCATGCATGTGGCCGCCCGATTCCTCACAGGGAAGTGGGTGCACGTACCCCGCGGAGCTCGTCGATGGCTCATGCTCGGTGGCATCACCGCCGGCACTGCGCTCACGGCGCAGTGGACCGCATTGGGCCTCATCCCTGTCGGTGAGGCGATCAGTCTGCAGCAGCTCTCGACCCCGGTGGTCATGTTCGCCGGACCACTCCTTCTCGCAGCACCTGCGGAACGAGCGACGCGACGCCTCCTCACAGGCACGGCCCTCGTGATCGCGGGCGCCGTTCTGGTGGCCCTGTTCGGCCGGACGATCTAGGGTCGTCGCGAGATCAGACAAAATATAGGGAGACGAGTGATGCTCGATCAGAAGGCCGTCGAACTTGCACAGGGGAAAAATTTCGGGGTCGTCTCGACGATCATGAAAAGCGGCCATCCACAGTCGCACGTGATGTGGGTCGACTCCGACGGTGAGCACATCATCTTCAACACCGAGATCCACCGGGCGAAGTTCAAGAATCTCGAGCGGGACCCCAAGGTCACGGTGACGGTGCAGGAAGCCGGAAATCCGTGGAGCTACGCCGAGATCCGTGGCCATGTGGCCGAGGTGGTACGCGGCCAGGAAGCCCGGGACCACATCGATTCGCTCGCCATGAAATACCTGGGCAAGGACGAGTACCCGAACCCCATTCAGTCTGAACGCGTGATCGTGAAGGTCGCTCCCGACCGCGTATTCCTGTTCCCGCCAAGCTGAGCCAAACCGCTGCATGAAACCTCCGGGCTTCACGTATCACGACCCTTCCACGCTCGACGAGCTCCTCTCGATGATGTCGTCACTCGAGGACGCTCGACTCCTCGCGGGTGGACAGTCGCTGATGCCCGTTCTGAACATGCGGCTTGCGCACCCTGAACACGTGGTCGACCTGAACACCGTTGTTGGACTCGACGGTGTGGAGTCCACCGAGACGGGCGTTCTCATCGGGGCGATGGCACGACAGTCGACCCTGATCAGTGCGGACCTCGTGACCTCTCGGCTGCCGGTGATGGCCGAGGCGCTCGGATGGGTCGGACATTTCCAGACTCGAAATCGGGGCACGCTCGGCGGAAGCCTCAGCCACCTCGACCCCGCCGCTGAACTCCCTGCGGTTGCCCTGCTGCACGACGCCGTTCTCACCGTCGAGAGTCAGACAGGTTCGCGGACGGTGCCGATCGCCGAGTGGGCCGAGGGCTACATGACCCCAAATCTCACCGAGCACGAAGTGCTGACGTCGATCGAGTTCCAGACATGGAGCGAACCGCATGGGTACGCGTTCGAGGAGTACGCCCGCCGCTATGGCGACTTCGCGATCGTGGCGGTGGGAGCCCTTCTCGCCATACGGGATGGCACGATCACCCGTGCTGCCGTGGCCGTGGCCGGGCTTCAGTCAACGCCCAGCCGCCTCGCCGACGTAGAGACATCGCTCGTCGGTCAACCAGCGGCCGCCCCCACTTACGCGGCCGCCGGTGAACTCGCGCGTGGTCATGAGGCCATGACCGACTCGTACTTCGATGGCCGATACCGCCAGCGACTGGCGGGTGTACTCACGGCCCGCGCTCTTCAGCGGGCAGCCGCGCGCAGCGGGAGCGAGCGATGACCGACACGCGACTGGTGCAACTCACGGTGAACGGGGTCGAGCACGAAGCTGAGATCGAGACCCGGATCCACCTCGCCGACTGGCTAAGAGACTCGATCGGCCTGACCGGCACACACCTCGGCTGTGAGCACGGGGTGTGCGGTGCATGCACGGTGCTCGTCGACGGCGCGGCCGTGCGGGCGTGTCTTCTGCTCGCCGTACAGGCCAACGGAACCGCGGTAACCACGATCGAAGGTCTGGCGAGCGAGAGCGGACTCCATCCGGTGCAGCGCGCGTTCGCCAGCAATCACGGCCTGCAATGTGGGTTCTGCACACCGGGCATGGTCATGTCGCTCGTCGGCTTTCTCGACGAAGAGCCCGACCCGGACGAGCGTGAGATCCGCGAGGCGATCTCGGGCAACACGTGTCGGTGCACCGGATACCAGGGGATCGTGGCGGCCGGCCTCGAAGCCGCCGTCGAGCTTCGAGGTGGGTCGTGAGCGTCGTCGGAGAAAGCATCGGCCGCAGCGAGGACGAACGCCTCCTGACCGGCCGCGGTCGATACGTGGCCGACATCGATCTCCCCGGCATGCTGCACGTCGCGTTTGTGCGTTCTGACTTCGCCCACGCCGAGATCGAGTCGATCGACACCTCTCATGCGAAGACCATGCCCGGTGTCCACGGGGTCTATACGTTGGCTGACCTGGGCGAACCGTGGGCGTCGACGAGACTCCCCCAGCCGTACCCCTCCCCTGCTTTCGCGCAGGACATTCGTGCGTATCCGTTGGCACGGCATGAGGTGTGTTTCGTCGGTGAGCCGATCGTGGCCATCGTGGCCGACTCGCGTCACCTCGCCGAAGACGCCGCCGACCATGTCGAGATCGACTACGAACCACTCGACCCGATCGTCGACATTCGCGACGCGCTGAGTACCGACGGTCCGAGGGCCCACCGAGGTTCGCCGGACAATCACGTGGCCACGCTCAAGGTTGGCTTTGGCGACATCGACGCCGCATTCACGGGTGCGGCCCACACCTTCGCCGATACGTTCATGCAGCACCGCGGCGGCTGTCATGCGATGGAGTGTCGTGGGGTCGTGGCCACCACCGAGGCCCACGACGGCGCGATCACGCTGTACTCCTCGACGCAGTCGCCCTACCTGGTGCGAGCGATGTTGGCCGGCTATCTCGGCGTCGACGAGAACAGCCTGCGCGTGATTGCTCCTGACGTCGGTGGCGGTTTCGGTCCGAAGGCGGGCGTCTATCCCGAAGAGGCCGTTCTCCCGCTCATCTCGAAACAGCTCGCACGCCCGATCAAGTGGATCGAGGATCGTCGCGAACATTTCATGTCGATCAACCAGCAGGGCGATCAGGAGTGGTCGCTCGAGGTGGCCGCGGACGAAGACGGCACGATCCGCGGGGTGCGCGGCAACGTGCTCTCCGACAGCGGGGCCTACACGAACTACGGCCTCGTGCTCGCGATCACGTCGCTCTTCCCTTTACCGGGGCCGTACGCGATCGGTGCCCTCGACGTGAGCCTCGTCAGCGTGTTCACGAACACCCCCGCCAAATGCCCGGTGCGAGGTGCCGGCAGGCCGGACGCCGCCTACGCAATGGAACGGATGATCGAGCGAATCGCAAGGGAGCTCGACCTGGATCCCACCGACGTTCGAGCTCGCAACTTCGTGCGCGCTGATCAGTTTCCATATCAACCTGGGCACAAGACAGCGACCGGGGCACCCGTCACCTATGACAGCGGCGACTTCCACGGTTGCCTGGACAAGGCCAAGGCACTGGCCGACTACGACGGGTTCGCGGCTCGACAGGCGACCGCACGGGCCGGGGGTCGGTACATCGGTATCGGTGTTTCCTCCTACGTCGAGGACACCGGGATGGGCCCCTACGAGGGCGCGACGGTCAGGGTGCAGCCCACCGGTGCGGTCGAGCTACTCATGGGCGCAGCGAGCCAGGGACAGGGGCATGCCACCGTGTTCGCCCAGGTCGTGGCCGATCAACTCGGCGTCGCGGTCGCCGACATCGTGTACGTCGCTGCGGACACCGCCCGGTTTCCACGCGGCGTCGGCACGGTTGCGAGTCGGACGATCGTTGCGGCCAGCCCCGCCGTACACGAGGCCGCCGGAGTCGTACGCGACAAGGCACTGGCGCTCGCGGCCGACATGCTCGAAGCCGACGAGGCCGACCTGGAACTCGTCAACGGAGCCGTGAGCGTCAAGGGTTCCCCCTCGATCAGCGTCTCGCTCGGCGAGCTCGCGGACGCGCTCACGCCGTTCAACACGCGGGCGGTTCCGGACGGTTTCGAGCCCGGCCTCGAGGCAACCTCGTACAACGTCACCACGGGCCCGGCCACGGCGAGCGGAAGCAACATCGCCGAGGTCGAGGTCGATCTCGCCACTGGCGACGTGGCGGTTCTCAACTACTGGGTCGCGCACGATTGCGGCCGCATGATCAACCCGCAGCTCGTGGAGGGACAAGTGCTCGGCGGCGTGGTGCATGGCATCGGCAACGCCCTGTTCGAACGAATGCACTACGACGGTGAGACCGGCCAACCGCTCTCGACGAACTACGGCGAATACCTTCTCCCGCTCGCGGGCGAGATGCCTCACATCCACATCACCCATCAGGAGACGCTCGCCCCAGGAAATCCGCTGGGCGTGAAAGGGGCGGGTGAGGGCGGCACGATACCGGCGGCGAACGCCATCATCGCCGCCATCGAGAACGCTCTCTCACCCTTTGGAGTCGTCGTCAACGACTACCCCGTTTCGCCGGAGCGAATCACCGAACTCCTCGACAACGCCTGAGACTTCTATCAGGACTCCTTGGCGGCGATGAAGTCGATCTCGATCTTCCATGCCGGATTGGCGAGCCCGGAGATGTACATGAGGGTCGACGCCGGGCGGTCATCTCCCAGCTCGGCGTCGCGAACTGCCATGGCACCGTCGCGGTCGGCTCGATCGATGAGCAGCATGTTGAGCTGTGCGATGTCGCCGATGCCCATGTCGGCTTCGGCGAGAATCGTGCGGATGTTGCTCCAGACGAGGCGCGCCTGGTCCTCCACGCCCTCGGGCACGGATCCATCGGGCGCCACGCCGGTCTGCCCAGCGCCGAACAGGATCCGAGCGTCGCTCTGCACCTCCACGCCATGGGCATAGGTGGCAAACGGCCCGGCAATTCCCTCGGGGTTGATTCGTCGCATCGATGGCTCCTTCAGATTCGGTCGGTCCTGTCATCAGATAGCAGGTTCACCGCCACACCGCAGAAGACGAGCGCGATGCCGAGCGTTAGCCCGGCCGTGATCGACTCGTCGAGAAACACCGCCGAAGACAGCACGCCGAGGACCGGCACCCCCATCATCGTCAGATTCATCGACACCGCGGAGAGATTGCGCAACACAAGTATCTGCGCCCAGAACGCCAACCCGCTCGCGGGGACCGCCTGATACAGGATGATGAGCACGAGCTGCGCGCTCCAATCGACATCGGGAGCGCCTTCCACGAGCAGAGCAAGTGTCACGAGCAGCGCCGTACCGCCAAGAAACTGCCAAGGCAGGGCTTCCAGGGGATCGATCTTCCATTGATGCCTGCGAATGAACACCGTCGTCGCCGAACTCACGAGAGCCGCGAGTAGTAGCAGCGTCGTGCCGACGATGACGTCTCGGTCGCTCCAGTCGTTCCCCCAAATCTGTGAGATCACGATCACGCCGGCGATTCCGACCCCGACCCCGAGCCACTTCGGACGCGACATTCGCTCACCGAGGAAGACTGCGGCGATGGGCACCGTCCACAGCGAGCTGGTCCAGACGAGCACTGATGCTCGGCCCGCCGGGACGAGTTTGAGTGCGAAGAACACGAGCACCATGACGGCGCACAATCGAAACACCGTGAGCACCACCATCATCGGCATGTCCCGGCGAACAGGCGGCGCGAGCTTCCCGGTGGAGGCGGTGAGGATCAGCGCAAAAACTGCCGCGCCTGCCACACGGAACGCAGCCAGCCAGATCGGCGTGATCGACTTGAGCGCCGTGACCATGACCGGCCAGTTCATCCCGAGGACTGTCACCGAGAACGCCAGCAGTCCGTAGACGACCGGGCGCGTCAGACGGGGCTCGGTGGAGACACCATCCTCGGTCTCCCAGATGAGATTGCGCGAGGGGGCGGTCATCAGGCCATGAAACGTCCGCCGTTGACCGGTAGCACCTGGCCCGTCATGTAGCCCGCCTCAGCCGAAGCGAGAAACATCATCCACGCCACGATGTCGTCGACTTCGCCATACCGGCCGAGCGGGATGGTTTTGGCGGTCTTCGCCCGCTCCTCTGGTCCTCTCACGGCCAACACCCGATCGGTGAGGACGGCGCTGGGTGCAATCGAGTTGGACGTGATGCCGTCGGCCGCGAGTTCATACGCGAGGACACGACTGAGCGCATCCACGCCGGCCTTCGCGGCGGCATAGGGCGGCGACGAACGGTACATCGCCGTTTGGCCGGCGAGCGAGCTGATGCTGATGATGCGCCCATTGGCGGACTGTCGAAGCAGCGGTGTCGCCGCGCGCGCACACAGGAACACCGCCTTCAGATTCAGGCCGATGACCTTGTCCCATTCCTCCTCCGAGATCGACTCGGTGGTGTGTTGTTCCCAGAAGCCGCCCGCGTTGTTGATCAGCACGTCGAGGCGACCATGGTTTTCGCCGATCGTGGCGAACGCCGCCTCGACCGCGTCAGCCGACGACACGTCGCAGTGCACGTAGTTGGCGTCGGCGGCGGCGGCAACCGCACGTCCGCGCTCGTCGTCGATGTCGAGGCCGTACACCTGAGCACCGGCGGTCCGGAACGCGTGGACGGCCGCCTCACCCATACCGATGGCGGACCCGGTGATTGCGACGACCCGATCTTGAAATGCCCACGCGGCGTCCTGCATCGCTGAACTCCCCTGCTTCGGAACTGTTCCCGGCGATCATATATGATGTGTGATCGCGGATCGGGGGGACCATCGACCGCATTCTCGACCGGGGGAGTCCGTTGTGAAGTTGGTGTCGTTCTCCGTTGAGGGCCGATCGGGAATCGGCGCTCTGAACGCAGGCGGGGAGGTCATCGACCTCGCCGCCGACCCGTCGCTGCCCTCGTCGATGGCCGAGTTCATCGCGCTGGGTGCAAGCGGACTCGACCGAGCCGCTGCCGTGGCGGGCAACGGTGCCTCGGCCGTCGAGGATGTCCGAATCGAAGCGCCGATTCGCCCGCGGAACAATGTCATGGCGATCGGCAAGAACTACCACGCGCACGCGAAGGAATTCGCCGACAGCGGGTTCGACACATCCTCCACCGCGGTCACGCCGGAGAACCCCATCGTGTTCACGAAGGCTCTGTCGTCGATCATCGCTCCCGGCGACGGCATCTCGCTTTCCTCCGACCCGTCCGGGACCACCGACTACGAGGGCGAGCTCGGGGTGGTGATCGGCCGCGGTGGCACGAAGATCTCCAAGGCCAACGCAATGGACCACGTGTATGGCTACGTGGTTATCAACGATGTGACCGCCCGCGAGGTTCAACGCCAACACGTGCAGTTCTTCGTGGGAAAGAGCGGGGTCACGTTCTGCCCGATGGGCCCGGCAATCGTGACCGCCGACGAGATCGCGGATGTCGAGGCGCTTCAGGTCCAGACGCGCGTCAACGGAGACCTCCGCCAGGATCAACCAATTGCCGACCTCATCTTCGACATCCCCACGATCATCGAGGCGATCTCGGCGTCGGTACTTCTCGAACCCGGCGACGTGATCGCCACCGGCACGCCCTCGGGTGTGGGTATCGGATTCGATCCGCCGCTCTTCCTCGCCGAAGGAGATGAGGTCGAGGTGCACATCGAGGGTGTGGGCACGCTCACCAATCCCGTCGTGGCGTGATCGTCGAGGTCGTTGCCGTCGGCACCGAGCTACTTCTCGGTCAGATCGTAAATACGAACGCGGCACACCTCGGTCAGGTGCTCGCCGAGGACGGTTTCGACGTGAACCACCAGGTGACGGTGGGCGACAACCTCGAGCGCCTCGTCGACACAATCCGTTCAGCGACACAACGGGCCGATGCGGTGGTGCTCACCGGTGGGATCGGCCCGACCCAGGATGACATGACCCGAGATGCGATCGCAGCGCTGATCGGTTCCGAGATCGTGCGCGACCCAGAGCACGAAGAGATGATTCGCGCCCGTCTCGAGGCGCGTGGTGTGGTCGCCGATACCGCACTGCGAATGGCCGACTATCCCGCGGACGCCACTCCCCTGCCGAACAGCAAGGGCGTCGCGCTTGGGATCGCCGCCGAGCATGACAGCGCGCTGATATTCGCCGTGCCCGGCGTACCCACCGAGATGCGAGCCATGATCGACGAGCAGGTTCGCCCTCGTCTGCGGGAGGCGTCCGGTGACCCCGCCGTCCTGGTGAGCCGCCAGCTCCACACCTGGGGGTTCGGCGAGTCGCAGGTGGCCGAGAAGCTCGACGATCTTTACGAGACCACCAACCCGTCGGTGGCGTTCTTGATCAACGGTCCCGAAGTTCGCATCCGGATCACCGCCAAAGCGACGTCATCAGACGAGGCCAGCTCGATGATCGCCGAGATCGAATCCGTTGTACGGGCGCGGCTGGGCGATGCAGTTTTTGCCGTGGACGACGAAAAGGTCGACCACATCGTCGCTGAGCGCTTGGCATCACTCGGCTGGACGGTCGCCGCGATCGAAACGCTGACGGCTGGTGGGCTGAGCCAACGACTCGCCGAGATGCCGAGCTTCGTGGGCGGCACCATCGTCGTCAGCGACGTCGATGAACTCGCCATCGACCAGCTCGAGCCCGCCGCGCTCGACCTCCTCGACACAAGTCCATCGAGCGCCGATGTCACCATCGCCTGCACACCTGCCACTGGCCAGGCGAGCGGCGATGGCGTGGCCGCACGGGTGATGGCAATCGCCGTGCGTACACCGACCGGCACCACCAGCCGGCGCCTCGACGTGCTCGGCGACGACGAACGCGCGCGCCGCTTCGCCATCCCCGGCGCACTCCACATCCTCAGAACCGTGCTTCTAGACACGGAGGGAGAGTCATGATCCTCAATGATTCCGCACTCATGCGTACCCAGGCGTACATCGGAGGCGCGTGGGTCGATGCCGACGACGGGACCACCTTCAAGGTCGTCAACCCGGTCACCGGCGATGTGGTCGAGGCCGTGGCCGATGTTGGCGCAGCCGAGACAGCCCGCGCGCTCGAGGCGGCGCGTGACGCGATGCCCGCATGGGCGGCACTCACCGCCAAGCAGCGCGGCGCAGTCATGCGGACGTGGTTCAACCTGCTGATCGAGAACCAGGAGGATCTCGCTCAGATCATGACCGCAGAGATGGGCAAGCCAATTCGCGAGTCTCGGGGCGAAGCTGTGTTCGCGGCAAACTTCGTCGACTGGTTCGCGGAGGAGGCGAAACGTGCCTACGGCGAGATCATTCCCACGCACGACAATTCGAAACGGCTGCTCGTCCTGCAGCAGCCGATCGGTGTCGTCGCGGCGGTGACGCCGTGGAACTTCCCGATGGCCATGATCACCCGCAAGATCGCCCCGGCGATGGCCGCCGGATGCGCATCGGTGGTCAAACCGGCCGAGGACTGCCCGATCACGGCACTTGCCGTGGCCGATCTCGCCGAGCGTGCGGGTGTTCCGGCCGGAATTCTCAATATCGTGCCGACCTCCAAGCCAGAGCCGGTTGGCCTCGAGTTGTCCACCAACCCCATCGTCCGGAAGATCTCGTTCACCGGCTCGACACCCGTCGGCAAGAAGCTGATGGCCCAAGCGGCGGGAACCGTGAAAGCGGTCTCGATGGAGCTGGGCGGAAACGCCCCGTTCATCGTGTTCGACGATGCCGACATCGATGCGGCCGTCGAGGGCGCGATCGCTTCGAAGTACCGCAACACCGGCCAGACCTGCATCTGCGCCAACCGCCTGCTCGTGCAGGACGCCGTGTACGACGAGTTCGCCGAGAAGTTCGCGACAGCGGTTGCAGGCTTGAAGGTTGGCGCCTCCCACGAGGATGACACCGAGATCGGGCCGCTGGTCAATGAGGCCGCCCTCGACAAGGTCAAGGGCCTTGTCGACGAGGCCGTTGAGCAAGGTGCCACGGCGCTCACAGGCGGGGCCCCGCACGAGTTGGGCGGCACATACTTCGAGGTCACGGTGCTCTCCAACGTGACCCCGTCGATGCGGGTGGCGAATGAAGAGATCTTCGGACCGGTTGCACCGCTGTATCGATTCGATACCGAGGCGGAAGCGATTCGTCTCGCCAATGACACCCCGTTCGGACTTGCCTCCTACTTCTACGCCGGCGACCTCGGTCGGATCTGGCGGGTGAGCGAAGGGCTCGAGTACGGCATGGTCGGTGTGAACACGGGTCTCATCTCGACCGAGATCCATCCGTTCGGCGGGGTGAAGGAAAGCGGGATCGGGCGCGAGGGCTCACACCACGGTCTCGAGGAGTACCTCGAGACCAAATACGTATGCCTCGGCGGGATGTGAGGAAGGATCCATGACGATTCGAAAGCTCCGGACCGAACGCGACAACCAGCAGTGGATGCTCGACCTCGCCCTCAATATGCGCGGCCGAGTGCAGAACTTCGAACGCGACGAGCAGGAAACACCCTCACGGGCCCACAACTATCGAATGCTCCCGAAGATGTGGCGCGAGAGCGCCGAGCATCACGAGGCCCTCGCCACCACGGCCCATCGCAACGGAAATACCGCGACGGCGTTCGAGCACTACGACAAGGCGATCGAGGCCTACCGCATGGCGCAGCACCCGATCTACTACGACGACAATCCCGTGAAGCTCGCTCTGTTCGCCAAGCTGAACGAGATGGTCGACCGCCGCTCCGAGGTGTCGCCGTATCCCATCGAGCGGGTCGAGGTGCCTTTCGACGACGGCAAAACCATCTCGTGCCTGTTGCACCTGCTGCCCGATCGTCGCAAAGCACCGGTGGTGATCTACGTACCGGGGATGGACCAGACCAAGGAGGTCTTCCCCAAGGGCGTGAACAACCTGGCGATCGCGCGTGGCATGCACATGATCTCGATCGACGGGCCGGGGCAGGGCTCATCGAACATCCAGAAGATTCGAGCGGTCGGAGACAACTACGAACGCGCCGGCGCCGCCGTGATGGACTACCTGGGCACACGCCCCGAAGTCGATGCCGACAAGATCGGCGTGTATGGGGTGTCGATGGGCAGCTACTGGTCGCTCCGGCTCGCCAGCTACGACCACCGGCCGGCTGCACTCGTCAGTGCGGTCGCCTGCTTCAATCCGAACAACACGATCTTCACCCAGTCGTCACCACGCTTCAAACAGGTCTTCATGTACATGGCGGGTATGGCCGACGAGGACGAGTTCGACGAGATGGCCCGGGACATGACGGTGCAGGGGTACACCGAGAAGATTCAGTGCCCCACGCTGCTCGTGACCGGTGAGTTCGATCCGTTGTGCCCCCTCGAAGACGCCATCGAGGTGTACGAGACCCTCACCGCCCGCAAAGAGATGTGGGTGTTCGAGAACCAGTTCCACCCGCTTTGGCATCTCGAGAACGTGGGAGGCCTCGACTGCCCCCACTACATCATGGACTGGCTTCGCAAAGCGCTGGTCGAGGAGACCACCAACGACGGCCGGGTCGCCTATGCCCGCATAAACGGCGACGGCCCCTTCGGCGACTGCGAGTGGACGCCGCCCGTCGGGCCCGGCGAGGCCTACTTCTAGCGGATCAGGTCGCCCCGGGGCCGGCGATGAAGGAGCCGCTTCTCAGCTGATGGGTCGTGCCATCCGCCGAGATCTCTTCGCCACCGAGATAGGTGGCGATCATGCGACCCTGCAGTGTGCGGCCGGCGTAGGGACTCCAACCGGCCTTGGAGAACAGGTCGTCGGCCTCGATGCTCCACGAACCGGCCGGGTCGACGAGTACGAAGTCGGCGTCGGCGCCCTCGCCCAGATGCCCCTTCCGGGGATACAGCCCGTAGCGCGTGGCGGGCGTGGTGCTGTACAGGCGGGCAACGTCGCTCATGGAGATCTTGCCCCGCAGAGCAGCGTCGACCAGGACGGGGAAGGTCGTGTCGAGCCCGGGCAGCCCAAACGGCGCCGCCCAGATGTCGCCATCGAGCTTCTGCGCCTTGGTCGAGGGCGCGTGATCGGTCGAGAAGTGCGAGTACGTGCCGTTCCGCACGAGCTCCCACATCGCGTCTTCATCAGCGTCGGTGCGCGCGCGAGCTGGAGGGGTGAACTTTCGGAGCGCACCACAGCTGTGCACCTCGTCTTCGCGCAGCAGGAGGTACTGCGGGCACGCCTCGGCCGCAAGATTGCCGCCGCGGGCCTGAGCATCGGTGACGACCGCAGCGACTTCGGGGCTGCTCACGTGCGCGATGGTTGCGCGGGCGCCCGTGACCGACACGAGCGACGCTGCCGCAGCCGTCGCCGCCAATTCTGCTTCTCGATTGCGCCACTCGAGCAGAATTCCGTTGTCGGTTCGGCCCGACGCCTTGAGCGCCTTTTCGGCCACGGCCGTGATCGACTCGTCCTCGCAGTGGATGAGGGTGGCAGCATCGGCCTCGGCGATCTCACGAAGAGCGGCGAGCAAGTTGGCGGGATCGAGCCCGGGCACGCCATGGGTGGAACAGGTGAAGATCTTGAAGAACGCCACGCCGGCACGCCAGAGGCCGCCGATTTGGTCGGTCCGGTCGGGCCAGGTGTGGGCGGCGAGTGCATAATCGACGTTCGATCGCCCCACGAGGTGAGATTTCTTGGCGTGCAGATCCTCGACCTCGCGGATCGGATGGCCGTGGGTGTGTTCGATGATCGTGGTCACGCCTCGCGCGGCCGCAGCCGCCGTTCCGGACGGGAAGTCCTCGCGGCTCGGATCGCCGGGTTCCATCAGGTGCACGTGCGTGTCGACGCCACCGGGAAGAATGACCAGGTCGGTCGCATCGATGATCCGGGGCGCCGTGCCCACGTCGGTGCCAACCGAATGCACCCGCCCGTCGCGAATGAGCAGGTCGGCGCGCTCCTCACCGCGACTCGACACGATCGTGCCACCGGACACGAGGACATCGGTACTCACGCTTGCTCCCATCGTCCGTCGTCGAGTTGGGCGATCAAGCCTCGCTCCTCGAGCGCAGCGAGAGCATCGCCGATCTGCCCCTCGGATGCAGAGGTGCCGGTCAGCGCAGCATTCACCAAGTGCATGAGGTCATCCATGCTTTTCGGAGCTTCGACGATGCGCCGCATGACCAGCGGCGACAAGGCCGCGAGGTCGGTTGTCTCGTAGCCGGGATTGGGTTCCTCGGTCAGGTCCAATCTCAGGACCTGCCGCTCCGGCATGAAGCACTCCTCGTCGGTGCATGCCTGGTAAGAGACCTCGACGTCGAGCGCCACGGGGCGGGCGTCATCTCCGGCCGTGTCGCGGTTCGACAGGAGAAAGAATGGAACGGTGAGGTCGACCTGTCCGTCGACGACGTGAAACTCTTCATCGAGCCCGGTGACGCCGAACGACTGGCCCGTCTCCGGTGTCGCAATGTCGGCCTGCACCCGCTCGTCGCCTCCCAGCCCAACCGTGAGCGCTCGGAATCCATCCGGCACCGGGTCGGTGTACAGATGCACTCCTGGGTCGAGGTCGAACCGTACGTGCACCTCCTGGAGTTGATTGGCATAGAGCACGTCCGTATCGAGCCACGCTGCGAACCGAACGCCGGGTGAAGAACCGTCGACGGCCGCCACCTGCTCGCCGTCTTCGCCCGAAAGCTGCTGAAGGAGCGTGTTCCCCGTGGGTCGGATCCGGTGGGATTGCTCGAAGCGCTTGCCGGTGACAACCCCGTTCTCGTCGAGGAAGAACGAGCCCGGATATGGGATACCGCGGTGACGCTCCTCGATCGGGCGCCCGTACGCGGCGCGTTCCTCTTCGAGTGTCGTGTTCAAGATGCCGAGCTGCTCGATCACCGCGCTGCCCTCGTCGGCGAGCAGCGGGTACGTGATCTCGTGGATCGACGCGAAACGGCGCAGCGTCTCGACCGGGTCATAGCTGATCGCGTAGACGGCGATGTCGTCGCGATCAGCGAAGGTTCGTTGCAGCTCGACCAGCTGCGCGCGGCACCAGGGTCACCAGTCGGCGCTTCGATGGAAGACGATGATGGCCTTCCTCTTCCCGCGGTGCTCATGCAGATCGATGACGTTTGCCGACTGATCGGGCAGCGCGAAATCGGGGAACCGAGAGCCGATCGACGGCCCCATCTCGGTGCCGTCGATCTCGGGGATGGGGAGCTCGATGAAATCGGTCATCAACCCACCCCGATCGAGAGTCGCCGGGCGTCTCGCATTTGGTCGATCAGCAACATCGTGACCGAGGCATGGGTGACGTGGCAGAGGAACGTGCGGGAGGCCTCGTATGCATCCATGTCCTTGATCCCTTTCGAGATGTCGAGCATCGGCATGTAGCCGCCGAATGCGAGCGCCCATACTCCGGTTCCGAGCGCGATTCCGTGCGTGAGCGGGCGGATTTCCTTGTTGCGCATACCGAGAGCGAACACGATGCCCCACAGCCCGCCGAACCCGATGTGGCTGGCCTCGCCGATTCGTATCTGAGTGTCACGGTCGAGCGGCTCGGCGTCGGGGAGCAGGGTTTCGCGCGCCTTGACGACGACCTTCTCGTAGTGCGTGGGCCGGATGGGCGATGTCGGCTCGATGATGCGGCGCATGGTGAAGCTCACACCCGCCATTCCGATCGTGCCGAACATGCCGGCGACGAAGCCTCGAATGATGGTTCTCACTTGACCACCCACTCGGCGTTCACGGCGCAACCCGCATCTCGGAGCAGGTTCATGACCGGACATCGGTTCTCTGCATTGCGAGCCAGCTTCTCCAATCGCTCTTCGCTCTCTTCGGTGTAGATCACGATCTTCACGTCGACCGTGTCGAAGTAGGGCCGGAACCCCGGAACCCCCTTGGGGCCCCGCAGGTCGACCGTGCCGGCGGCCTCGAGTTCCACACCCTCGTATTCGAACCTCATGGCGTCGGCCACGTTGTGGATCATCACCGCCTTGCACCCGACCAGCGCCGCGAGGAGCGTCTCGAGCGGGGTAGGGCCGGTCTCACCTCCGCCAGACGTGATTGGCTCGTCGGTGACCAGCGGCGCGAACTCCTTGACCGTAATCTCGGTTCTCGCAGTCGCGTCGTTGGTGGCGCGGACCGTCCGCACGGCAATCCGTTTGGTGTCGGGGTCGAAGAACGGTGCCACCCGGTCGTCGTCGGTCAGGTTTGGACGTTGCGTCGTTTCCATGGATCCATCCAATCAGGGGGTCGGTACGGGGTCGAGCGAAGCGAGCGCATCGAGAACCCGGTCGGGGGTGAAGGGGATATCGCGCAGGCGAACGCCAACAGCGTTGTACACGGCGTTGGCGATGGCGGCAGCGGTCGGTCCGGCGGCAGCCTCGCCCGCGCCAAGAGACTTCTGGTCGGGTCGATCGAGGAGGAACGTCCGGATTGGAAATGACTCGCCGAAACGTAGAACCGGGTACGTCTCCCAGTCTTCGCTCACGATTCCCTCGGGCTCGAGCTGCACCGCCTCTTTCAACGTCCAGCTCGCCGACTGCACGATTCCTCCCTCGAGCTGGTTGGAGAGCCCGTCGGCGCTCACGATGCGCCCGGAATCCGCGGCCGCGACTGCCTTCTCGATCGAGATCACACCGGTCTCGCGGGCGACGACGACATCGACGACGACGGCGAAGAACGTCTGGAGGTTCTTGTACTGGGCGAAGCCGATGCCGCGGCCGTGGTCGACCGGGCGCTCATCGGCCCACGCGGCCTCGCGGGCGGCGGCTTCGACCACCGCTCGGGCACGTTCGTCGTCGAGGCTGTTCAGTCGGAACTCGACCGGATCGATACCGGCGCGGTGCGCCATCTCGTCGACGAAGGACTCGATCGAGAAGACATTCCCAAAGGCGCCCAGCCCACGGAGAGCCGACGTGCGAATAGAGGTCGACGGCACGAAATGGGTGCGTACTCGCTTGCTCGGAATCGCGTAGAGCGGATCGGCGTTGCGGTGAGCGCCGATGTGGCGACCCGCCATCGGCGCCGGCATCGGACGACCGAGAGGCTCCTCGATGTGCCATGCGGCGAGCAGATTCGACAAGCCGTCGTTCCGCACCCGCGGCCGGGTCGAGTGGGTGTAGCTCCAGTTCTCGAAATCGAGCGACCCGATGCGGTCGCCATCGATGTCGCCGCCGAGACGATGCACCATCGCCGAACCGTACGGCTCCCATCGGTGCTCGTCAGCGCGGGTCCAGGTGGTGAGCACGGGCCTACCGGGGACGGCACGAGCGAGTAGCGCCGCATCGAGCGACACATCGTCGGCACCGTTGTGGCCGTAGCAACCCGCGCCTTCGGCGTGCACGACGCGGACGGATTCCTCGCCGAGTCCCATCGCTTGTGCGATCGACGCCCGCAGGATGAACGCTCCCTGCGAGCTCGACCACACGGTGAGCGAGCCGTCGTCAAAACGGGCGGCGGCCGCCGAGGGGCCGAGCGACCCGTGCATCGTGAACGATTTGGAGTACTCGGCCTCGACGTCGTAGCGGCCGTCTTCACGAACGCTTGGCGAGTCGGCGCTCGTCTCGTCGACTCGCACGCCGTCGAGCACGAGGTAGTCGACCGTCGGTTGATTCAGCAGGTCGCCCGGTCGGGAAGGAATGTCGGCGTCGCCAGTCCACAACGCTCCCTCGCGCATGGCGTCGGCGGCCGCGTCGGCCTGCTCTTCACGCTCCGCCACGACCCCGAGGAAGCCGCCGTCGCGAACGACGGCGACGACGCCTGGCATCACCTCGACCGCAGACGGGTCGAGCGACTCGAGCTGCGCGGCGTAGTGCGGCGGGCGGACAACCCGACCGTGCAACATCGTGTCGAACCGCAGATCGTGCACGTACGCCGGCTCGCCAGTCATCTTCCTCGGAAGATCGATCCGGGCGGTGTCGGCTTCGGGATCGATCGACGGCGTATCGGATCGAAGCGGAAGTGGCGTGTCGAGCACCGCATCGAAGCGCGCTCCGCCCTGGAGCTCCCAATACGAAGTGGAACGCCCCGATATCGCGTCGGTGATGGTGCCGTCGGCAACCAGCAGGTCGGGTACGAGCGAATCGAGCTCGCCCGCTGCCTTCTCCAGCATCATCGATCGCGCCGTGGCGGATGCCAGCCGGATCGCAGAACCACTGTGCTCGACCGACATGCTCCCCGCGGTCATCCCCTCGTCGGGGGTGATGTCCGTGTCCGCGGTGACGACTTCGATGCGCGTCATCCCGAGCGCGAGCTCGTCGGCGGCGATGCGCGCGAGGGCGGTCGAGATGCCCTGGCCGAGCTCGACCTTGCCCGAGAACACCGTGACCGTCTCGTCGGTGTTGACCCGTAGCCACGAGTCGAGGTCGGGGCTCTTCTTCAGCGACGGCGAGAGTTCGGCCGATGCCCGATCGTCGAGCGGTGACTGAAGTACCACCGTCCAGATCGGATCCTCGGGATCGCCGAGGCGAAAGCGAATGGCCCGCCGCACTCGGTCGTACACCCCGCAGCGGCAGATGTTGGTGTCGAGCGCTTCGCGTATCTGGGAATCGTTCGGGAACCGGGTGTGGTTGAGCAACCCCTGGGCCGCCACCATCATCCCCGAGATGCAGAATCCGCACTGGCCCACCTGCTCGGCCAGGAAGAAGTCGAGCAGATCGCCAAGAGCTTCGACCGTGGTGATCTCCATGTCGGCGACGTGTCCCACGGGCAGTTGGCAACTCGGTTGAGTGCGGCCGTCGACGAGCACGCTGCACGCGTAGCACTGCTCCATGGCGCAACCGCGCTTCGGACCGAACAGCCCGAGATCGTTGCGCAGGACGTTCAGGAGTGGTGTCTGCGGATCGACGCGAACCTCACGCGTCTCTGCATTCACCCGTAACTCCATCAGCTGGGAACTATCTCCTCGACCCAGAAGAAGTTGGCGATCTTGTTGAGATTGCCCTGGGTGACAGCTCGGAGGCGCAGCTTGGTGGGGTCGGTGCGATCCCGACCCGCGAACACCCCGAGGTCGGAGAGCGTCTCTCGGTGATAGCTCTCGGGTTCGAACGGGAGGTCAACAGAGATGTCGACCACCTCTGCGGTTCGATCGATGTCCGGGCTGATCTTGCCGCCGCTCGTCAGTCGTCCGTATACCGGCGCCGCAAGAAGAACCGCAGTGAGCACGATGATGCCGATGAGCGGCTTGAGCCACCATGGGCGTTGCTGCTTCATGCCGAGCTCTCCACAAGGCCCCACTTCTCGACGGTGCGGCGTTCGAGCGGAGCGAGGAGCACCCGGTCCATGAGCATCCCGATCACGCCGATCGTGAGCGCGCCAGCCACGATGATGTCAGCTCGGGCGAACTCTTGTTGTTCGAAGATCCACTGACCCAAACCCGATGTGGCGCCCACGAGTTCGGCGGCGATCACGGCCCGCCATCCGAAACCGAGGCCCGACCGGAGCCCCGACATGATGTATGGCATCGCGCCCGGGAAAACGACTTGCCGGAGCACCTCGGTTCTCGACGCCCCGAGCGTGAGCAGGCTGTCTTCGAGAATCTGGGGCGTGAGCCGCACCCCGAGCATCGTGTTTCCGAAGATCAGGAAGAAAGCGGCGTTCCAGATGATGAACACGACCATCGAGGTGCCGACGCCGAGCCAGGCGATCGCCAGCGGAATCCACGCGATCCCGGAGATTGCGTTCATCGCGGTGACGATCGGGTTGAGCGTCTGCGCTACGCGCCGAGAGAGACCAGCAAAGAGACCGACCAGCACACCACTGGTCGCAGCAACGATGAAACCGAGGAACAGGCGCCAAATACTCGCCCTGACGTTGGTCCAGTACTTCTCTTCCTTGAATGGCACCTCGAACACGTCGCGGATCCGCGGAAGGACGCTGATCGGATTCTCGTAGATCACCCGCACGGATGCCCAAACACCCAGGATCAACAGGAACGGAACAGCCGGCAACAACACGACCTTGACGTGATCCCAGATCGAGCGGCGTGCGATGGCAGGAGCGGCGATGGTCATTGGCGCACCATCCCCCACTTGGTGGCCGTGTACTCCTCGACAGGCCGGAGCACGAGGCGATCGATCAACAGCCAGAGCACACCGAGCGTGATCATTCCGAGCATGACCCGCTCGATCACGCCGGTGGTGCGGGCATCGAAGATGAAGAATCC
>JBPCTR010000097.1:0-5992 GCA_051011575.1 Acidimicrobiales bacterium
TCGCCGTCGCAGGCGACGGAGTGGTCGAAATCGGCACCCCGTACGAGATTTCCGTGACGGTCGAAGGGCTTGCCGAGGCTGAGATCGCCGGCTGGACCGTCGCGTGGGGAGATGGAGCCGTCGACACGAATCAAGGCGCGCCGGGCCCGATCAGCCATGTATACGACGTCGTCGGCCTCACCCACGACATCGCTGTGAGCGTGACGGGCATGGACGGCACCACATGGACCAACGCCGACATCGTCGTCCCCCACTACGACATGGTCGACGGCGTCGGCCGATACAGCAGCTTCGAGGGCGCAAGGATTGCCGATCTCGCTTCATCGAATGACTCACTCGACAGCGCCTTCGCCGCAGTGATCGGGCCTGATGGCCTCGTCTACGTCTCCGGCAATTCGTCGAACACGATCGAGCGCTACGACCCGGCCGACAATCGTCACGTCGACACGTTCGTGCAATCCGGGGCGGGCGGGCTCGATGGTGCTGAAGGTCTGGTGTTCGGGCCCGACGGCAACCTCTACGTGTCCAGCTCGCGGACAGGCGAGGTGCTCAGGTACGACGACGCTACGGGAGCATTCGTCGACAGTTTCGTCGACAAAGGAACGCTCAACGAGCCGACCGCTCTCGTGTTCGCACCAGACGGGCGCCTCTACGTAGCGGATCGGAGCGACGACGACATCGAGCGATTCGACAGGGCCACCGGAGCGCACCTGGACACCTTCACCGCCTTCGAACCCGGAGCGCGTCCATCCGGGCTGGCGTGGGAGCCGAACGGCAACCTGCTCGTGACACTAGAAGGACTCGGCCGGATCGCAAGAGTCGACAGCGCGACCGGCGCCGATCTCGGTGGCTTCGACACCGCCGGGCTGGTGGCGCCCGCTGGACTTCACATCGGACCCGACGGTCATCTGTGGGTCGCCGACTACTGGACCGACCAGATCGTCCGGTTCGACCGCAGCACGGGTAGCAGTGTCGATCCGTCGATTGCACTCACGGCGCCGGCGGGACCTCGACAGTTCACGTTCACACCTGATCATCAGGTGGTCGTTGCCGGCGTGACAAAGTCGGCTCCGGCAGCTACCCAAGCGCCTGCTCCGCTGGCAGCCGCTGGCCCTGCGCCGTCGATCACATTCGAACCGAACGACGGCCAGTTCGATCCGATCGTCGACTATTTTGCCCGTGGGCAGGGCCACTCGGTGTTTCTTGCCGACTCCACCGCGACGATCCTCGTCGACGCCGACGACGTCAACGATGCGTTCGCGTTCCGCATGGGGTTGGTGGGCGGAGCAGCGACTCCGGCCATCTCGCCAAAGGACCAACAGATCGGCCGCGTGAATTACCTCATCGGTAGTGACCCGGCAAAGTGGCAGACCGATATCGCCACGTTTGGCGCCATCGAGTTCACCGACGTCTACCCGGGCATCGATCTTCGCTACTACGGCAACGAACAACAGATCGAGTACGACTTCGTCGTGCAACCGGGCGCCGACCCCTCGACGATCGTCCTGGACTATGAGGGAGCGACATCGGTTTCTGTCGACGCTGGCCGGAATCTCGCCATCGGGCTCGACAACGGTCGGACATTCACGTTCTCGGCACCATTCACCTACCAGGAGATTGACGGCGCCCAGGTTCCGGTCACGAGCGGATACGCGCTCTCCGGCGACACGGTCCGGTTCAAAGTCGACTCCTATGACACGACGCTCCCCCTGATCATTGATCCGACCCTCCAGTACTCGACCACGGTCGGTGGGACCCAGACCGATCGCGCCCTCGACATCGCCGTCGACTCGTCCGGCAACGCCTACTTCACCGGCCACACGCAGGTTTCGAGCTACCCGACCACGGTTGGCCCGCAGGGCCCCGGTGGAAGCTTCGACATCATGGTGACCAAGCTCAGCGCCGACGGAAGCAGCCTCGTCTACTCGACCCTCGTCGGTGGTAGCGGCGTAGACGGTGCCGACGCAATCGCAGTCGATGGGAGCGGCAATGCATACGTGGCCGCCGACTCGAATTCGGCCAATTTCCCCCTCGCCAACGCGTACGACAGCTCACTCAATGGCGCGTACGACGCAGTCTTCTTCAAGCTGGATCCCACGGGTGCGACTCTCCTCTACTCCACCTACTGGGGTGGTACCGGAGGCTTCGACCAGGGCAAGGCCATTGCCATCGATGCGTCTGGCGACGCGGTGATGGCGGGCATCGTCGACGGCGGAAGCATGACCACCACCGCCGGAGTGATCGACGCCAGCTTCGGCGGTGCTTCAGAGGCCTTTGTCGTCAAGTTCGACCCGACCCAGAGCGGTGCATCGTCGCTCCTCTGGGCCACGTACCTCGGCGGCAGCGACGAGGACGAGGCCTGGGGCATCGATCTCGACGCGTCCGACAACGTCTATGTGGGTGGCTCGACCAAATCGACGAACTTCCCGACGAGTAGCGCCTACCAGGCAACGAATGGAGGCGACAACGATGCGTGGGTCGCCAAGCTGAACCCCACGGCGACGACCCTGATGTACTCGACGTACCTCGGTGGCGATCTCGCTGACGAGGTTTTCGGGCTCGACGAGGACACCGGGAACATCTATGCGACCGGCTACACCAACTCCACCGGCACCTCGTTTCCCACAACCTCGGGCGCATACCAGACGGTACGCAGCCCGAGTTGGGACATGGTCATCGCCGTTGTCGATCCAACGCAGTCCGGGGCGTCGTCGCTCCTGTATTCGACACTCGTGGGGGGCGATGGGCTCGACCGTGGCAACGACATCGCAGTGGACTCGAACGGCACCCCGATCGTGACCGGCTACACGTTCTCGACCGACTATCCGGTCACCGGCGACGCTTATGACTCGTCGCTCGGCTCGACGTGGGATGCGTTCATCACCGCCATCTATCCGAGCGGCGGCGGCGCGGCGGACCTCGCCTACTCGACGTACATCGGTGGCAGCACCGGCGCTGGGGACGACAGCGGTGCCGGAATCGCGCTCGACGCATCTGACGACATCTACATCGGCGGCGACACCGGATCGACCAACTTCCCCACCACGACCGGCCCTCACGGGCCGGGCGGGAACGACGATGCGTTCGTGATGAAGTTCTCGGCGGTGGCGCCGTCTGGCCTGGTTGTCAACTCGACCGGCGACGCCTCGGACGCGATCGCGGGTGATGGCGTCTGCGACACCGGAGGCACCAACTCGCAAGGGGCTGCGGAGTGTACGCTGCGGGCTGCAATTGAAGAGGCCAACGCCGCCGGAAACGCCGACGACATCGTCTTCGCGATTCCGCAGACCGAGAGCGGGTACTCGGCCTCGCCCGAAGCGTTCACGATCCAGCCAGGATCCGGCTACGACGACATCGTCAACCCGGTGACGATCGATGGCGCAACGCAGGCCGAGTACACCACCGATCCGGTCATCCAGCTCGACGGATCATCAGCGGCGGGCGCGACGGCTGGTCTCGTACTCGAGACCGACGACAGCCTCATCAACGCACTCATCGTGCACAGCTTCGCCGACGAGGGACTCGAGGTCGACGCCTCCACCGGCGGGGGGCACAACAACACTGTGTCCAACAACTGGGTCGGATTGGATGCCGCCCTCGCTCCGCAGGGAAACGTCGACGTCGGAATCCTTCTGACCGTCGGCGCCTACGGCAACCTGGTCGACAGCAACGTCGTGGGCGACAGCGGAAACTCGGGAATCGTCCTTCGCAACAACGGCACCGACGCCAACATCGTCAGCAACAACCTCGTCGGCGTCGCGCCGAACGGCACAACCCCTATGCCGAACGGGCTCCATGGCATCGAGCTGTACGACCAGGTCGCGAACAACCGCATCGAAGACAATGTCGTGGCAAACCACCCGGGAGACGGCATCTCGGTGAATGCGACGAGCGGAACGAACAACGCATTTCTGCGGAACTCGATCCACACCAATACGGGCCTCGGGATCGATCTCTCGAACGACGGTGTGACCGCCAACAGCAACGTGGACGCATGGGTGAACTTCCCCGTCATCACGTCGGCAACGGAGTCGGCCGGCACGATCACCGTCGACTTCGACATAGACCTTCCCGCTGGCGACTATCGCATCGAGTTCTTCACCAACCCGACCGGTGCGGATGCCTCCGGATTCGGCGAAGGTGAGAGCTACATCGACTTCTACGACGTGATCGCACACCCGGGAGGTGTTGCGTCGTACAGCACCACGATCGCGGGATTCGCCGGTGACGTGCTCACAGCCACTTCGACCGAGGATCTCGGCGCCGCATACGGCTCGACGTCGGAGTTCGCCGCGAACTTCACCGTCATCGGAAACCGCATCTGGGTGAACTCGACAGGCGACGCCACTGACACGGCGCCGGGCGATGACATCTGCGACACCGGGGCCACGAACTCCCTAGGTGCTCCCGAGTGCACAATAAGCGCTGCGATCGAAGAGGCGAATGCATCGGCCCTTGTGGACTCGATCAGCTTCAACATGCCGACGACTGAACCCGGTCACTCAGGCGGGGTCTGGACAATCTCGCCCGCCACGGCAATCACAACCATCGACAGCCTGATCGATTTGGACGCGACAACGCAGCCCGGCCACGTGAGCGTTCCGATCGTCGCGCTCGACGGTGCATCGGCTCCTGCGTCCACGGACGGCCTGAAGATTGGCTCGGCTGGTGACGGGACGACGATCCACGGATTCGCCATCATCAACTTCCCCGACGACGGGATCGAGATCAGTTCGTCCGCGGACGGCGTGACTCTCACGGAGAACTACGTTGGCGTCGACGCGACCGGCACCGGTCCCGGGGGCAATGGAGATGACGGCGTGGACGCGAACGGCGGATCTCTGCTCGTCGTGAGTAACAACGTGGTCTCGGACAACGCGGGCTCGGGAATCCAGCTGCAGGGAACAGCGGCGACGATTGTCGGGAACATGGTCGGCGTCGGGAGCGACGGAAGCACACCATTGGGGAACGGCTCCGACGGCATCTCTGTCGGCGCCGGAGCAAGCTCAAATGAGATCGGCGGCACAACTGGCCCGGAAGCCAACATTGTTGCCAACAACGGAGGTGGCGGCATCTCGCTTGTTGCCACCGCCGGCACCGACAACTCGGTGCTTGGCAACTCGATCTGGGCCAACACGGGCCTCGGGATAGACCTCGGTGACGACGGCGTCACCCCGAACAGCAACGTGGACGCGTGGCTGAACCACCCCACCGCCACTGTCGCAATCGAGTCCGGTGGAACTGTGACAGTCGATTTCGATCTCGATGTTCCAGCAGGTGACTACCGGGTCGAAGCCTTCACCAACCCCTCAGGAGCCGACCCCACAGGCAACGGCGAGGGCGAATCGTTCGAAGCCGCGACGACGATCACACACACGGGAAGCGGATCGGAATCGTTCCAGATCGCTTACACAGGAGCGGTTGGAGACATCATCGCTCTGACCGCAACCGAGGAGACGGCCGGTCCCGTTTACGGATCGACCTCGGAGTTCTCCACCACCATCATGGCCGCCAGCCCCTGCGTCGACACCGACACGGATGGCCTGTGCGACCTCGAGGAAGACGCCAACACCGACCTCGACAACAACCCGGCCACGAACCCCGGACCAAACACCGACGGCGACGCCAACCCCAACTACCTCGACCCCGACGACGATGGCGACGGGACCCCTACCGCATCAGAGAACGCCGACCCCAACGCCGACGGCGACCCCCGCGACGCCCTCGACACCGACCGCGACGGTCAAGCCGACTATCTCGACCTGCCCACCACCGCGTCCGACGGCACCGTTGATGGCGAGCAGAAGATCAGCGACACCACCGGCGGACTCGCGGCGACTCTGGACGACAGCGATCGCTTCGGCCGATCGGTTGCGCCGATCGGAGACCTCGACGGCGACGGTGTCGTCGATCTCGTCGTCGGCGCATTCCTGGACGACGACGGAGGCTTCGATCGCGGCGCAGCACACGTTCTGCTCATGAACGCCAACGG
>JBPCTR010000098.1:0-3239 GCA_051011575.1 Acidimicrobiales bacterium
GGCCCTCGGATGTGAGCGGGTCGGCGTCGTGGTCGGCGTCCTCCTCTTGGATGAAGTAGCCATCGAGGTCGGAGTCTGCGAGCGTGACGACCGCGCGAACGGTGACTACCACGCCGTCGAGAGGCGATTCGAAGCCACTGCCCTGGACCTCGCTGATCAGCGTGAGGTCTTCGGCAGCGGTGTCGCACAGCGGCTCGGGCTCGGGGGGTTCGCCGAACACCTGGCCGTCGTTGAGGTCTCCGGGCGATTCCATGCTCGGACCGGTCCAGGTGAAATCGTCGGCCTCGAGCGCGGTTCCGGTGCGCTGGAGTGAGTCGCCGATGGACGTGCCGCTGGACTCGCTCACGCCGATGTCGGTCGAGGTCGTGCCATTCGCGGGACCATTTGTCGCAAGGATCGACCCCTCATAGCTGAGGAACTCGATCACGGCGGCTCCGTCGTCGACCAGCGCAAGTCCGTCGGGCGAACCGTTCTGGAGTCCGTTCGTCGGAAGTCCGAAGGAAATGGCGCCGAAACCTCCGGACTCATCGGGGATCGTTCCCGATAGTCCGATGGTGTTGTACGTGCCTCCACCGTTTCCGTTGTAGAGGACGACCGTCCAACCGGTCAGGTCGGTTCCCGCGGGGCCGGCGACCTCGAAGAACTCACCGACATCAGTGCTTGTGTTGTCGTAGTGCAACTCGTTGATGAAAACCGTATGCCCGGCCGCGCCGGCGGCCGTGGGTGAGGCGATCGCGAGCGTTGTCATCAACAAAGACAGGATCGCAAGGGTCGAGAGTTTCCGGGTTGTCGTTCGTCGCACGTCAGGCCTCCAGCCGATAGCCGAGTGATTACGAAGAACGCTGCGGTTGGGACGTCAGAAACGAGATCCGACGCCCCCGATCCCACGATCGGTGGCGCCCGCAGCGCTCTCCTCCTCTACTCGTGTCCTCTTGTCGGCGACCCTAGGCGCGCGACCACGGGCCGTGCACCGGATTTTGACGATCGGCCACCCGGTGAGGTCGGTCACCGATGTCGCAGACCACCCGGCGTACGGCGATAACCTCGGACGCCATGGCTGAAGCGACTTCTGACCCCGAGCTGTTCGACAAGATCGTGAACCTGTCGAAGCGGCGGGGCATCGTGTTCCAGTCCGCCGAGATCTACGGCGGCTTCCGTTCGACCTACGACTACGGGCCGATCGGCGTGCTCCTTCTGCGGAACGTGAAGGACCAGTGGTGGCGCTCGATGGTGCAGATGCGCCACGACGTGGTCGGCCTCGACGCCGCCATCCTTTCGCCGCCGCAGGTGTGGGAAGCATCGGGCCATCTCGACAACTTCAGTGACCCGCTCGTCGACTGCACCAATTGCAACACCCGTCATCGCCTCGACAAGCTCGACGATCCCGACACGTGCCCGGAGTGCGGCAGCGTCGGAAAGTTCACCGAACCCCGCGCCTTCAACCTCATGTTCAAAACGCACGCGGGCCCGGTCGAGGGGTCGGGCCACGAGGTGTACCTGCGTCCCGAAACCGCGCAGGGCATGTTCGTCGACTTCATGAACGTGCTGAACACCAGCCGCAAGAAGCCACCGTTCGGCATCGCCCAGATCGGCAAGAGCTTCCGCAACGAGATCACGCCCGGCAACTTCGTGTTCCGCACTCGCGAGTTCGAGCAGATGGAGATGGAGTACTTCGTCCCGCCGGAGGACTCGGGGAAGTGGTACGAGTACTGGAAGAACGAGCGAATGCAGTGGTACCTCGATCTCGGCATGCCCGCCGACGAGATCCGCATGCGCGAGCATGATGCCGACGAGCTCTCGCACTACAGCTCCGGCACCGCCGATGTCGAGTACAAGTTTCCGTGGGGTTGGGACGAGCTCGAGGGTGTCGCAAATCGCGGCGACTACGACCTCACGCAACACGCCAAGCACAGTGGCGAGCGCATCGAGTACTTCGACCAGGCCGCGAACGAGCGGTGGGTTCCGCACGTGATCGAGCCCGCGGCCGGGGCCACCCGCACCGCCTTCGCGTTCCTCCTCGCGGCCTACGACGAGGAGATCGTGAACGACGAGACCCGCACCGTGCTCCGACTCGACGCCCGGCTGGCCCCGTACAAGGTCGCGGTACTGCCGTTGTCGAAGAAGGACACGCTCACTCCCACGGCGCTCGAGGTGTTCGATCTGGTGAAGGGTCGATGGATGACCGATTACGACGAGACGCAGGCGATCGGCCGGCGATATCGACGCCAGGACGAGATCGGCACACCCTTCTGTGTGACAGTCGATTTCGACACCCTCGAGGATCGAGCGGTGACCGTGCGCGACCGCGACACGATGGCTCAGGACCGCGTGTCCATCGACCGCCTCGTCGAGTACCTGGGCGACAAATTGCCCGAATGATTCGGGGCTCGGTTCTGCTGGCGATGTCGGTGCTTCTGTTCTCGTGCGCCGACGGCACGCCGGAACGAGTCGGTGCTCCCGACGATCTGTGGAGGAACATCGACACACCGAGCGGGACAGTCGTGCCGCACCGCCCCTTGTTTGACGGGCACGAGTTCGTGGATCCACGTGCCGCGGTCTATCTGCCGGAAGACACGACCGGCAGCCTCGGCGACATCCACCTCGAACCGACGGAGGTCGTGTTCGCCATCAATGCGGTCGAATCGAGTTCGTGTCCATGGGATGGAGTCGAGCGACTCGAGTTCGACGCCGCCTCGAATCGGCTCTACCCGATCGTCCGCTGGAACCCAGAGGAAGAGTGCACCTCCGATGCATCCACGAGGATGTTCGTCGTCGCGGTAGAGCGCTCCGATCTGCCGCCCCAACCGTTTGTCCTCGGAACGAACCGGGTCGAACGCGAAGACGAGGACATCGACGGCGAGGCGGTGGTCGTCGACGTCGGCTGAACCTGCGAGCCGCCGGGTGCTCACCTCACCGATCGACGGGGTGGGGGAGTAGGTTCGGGTCCATGGGGATTGTCGACGAGGACATCGAGAGGGTCCGTCAGGCCACCGACATCGTCAAGCTCGTCTCAGAACACACCCAACTCAAACGCGTCGGAACCCGGTGGAGCGGCCTGTGCCCTTTCCACAACGAGAAGACCGGGTCCTTCTCGGTCAATGCCACCGAAGGCCTGTACCACTGCTTTGGATGCAAGGCCTCGGGGGACTCCATCACCTTCGTCCGCGAACTCGAGCATCTCGACTTCCCCGGTGCAATCGAACACCTCGCTCGCCGCTCCGGCATCACTCTGCGGTACA
>JBPCTR010000099.1:0-22448 GCA_051011575.1 Acidimicrobiales bacterium
TCGCTCACGTAAACGCCCGGATCGAACCGGCGCACTTTCTCGGTGCCGGTCTCGGCGTCGAACTTCACGAGGGTGTCGAAGGCGAAGTACCCAGGCTCGCACAACGCGTTGTAGCTGTAACGGTGACGGCGTCCCCCGTGCCGACCATTGATCATGGGGAACTCCATGAGTCGATCGTGGAGGTCGTATTCGGTGGTCTGGCCGGTGTTCAGGTCGAAGATCCATCGGTGGGCGCGGGCGCCGAGATTCCCGAAGTCGAGTGTCTCGAATCCTTTGTGCCTCGGGTCGGCGGCGGGCACTCCATCGCCGTGTGGGTTTGACTGGAAGTAGCCGTCGAGCACCACGGTGTTGCCCTCTTCGTATGCGTTCACGAAGTGGAGGACGAAGGTGGGGTCGGCCTCGAACCAGCGGATGTCGTCGGTGCCGCCGTGGCGTGGCACGAGCCCGAACCGGCTGGGCCGGTCGCGGTCGAAGACGTTGCGGTAGAAGCCGTCCGCCAACGACTTCGGGTCCCAATAGAGGGGTAGGTCGTTGAGGATCGACCAATTCTCGGTGAACGCCATGTCGTGAGGAAGCCGAGGCCCGGGTAGTGGGACGTCGATGTAGTTGGTGAGCTCACCCTCGGCCGACACCACGCCGTAGTGCATGTACGGCGCCTCGGTCGAGTAGTTGAAGAACAGCAGGTCGCCCGTGTGCTCGTCGAGCTTGGGATGAGCCGACACACCCTCGGGAGGGAACCAGCCGGCCCAGCTCGTGGTGCCCAAGTCGGCGAGGGTTCGCGGGTCGACGCGGTACAGCTCGCCACACTGGTAGAAGCTGGCGAGCGCCACATCGTTGTGCACGATCACGTCGGTGCTGGCGTTGTCCTTCATCATCGAGCGGGCACCCCAGCCATGGGCGGCCCGGGCGTCGTTCGGGTGCTCGGTGATGCCCGCCCACAGGCTCTCTTTGGCCTCCTGTTCGGCGGCCAATGCCTCGGTACGAACAAAGCGATTGACGTAACGCGCCTCCCCTCCTTCGAAGGTGATCGCGTGAAGCATGCCGTCGCCGTCGAAGGGGTGGTAGCGCCGAATCGGTTCGAACAGCGGATTCTCGGTGTTGCGGATGTAGGTACCGGCGAGGTCGTCGGGGATCTCACCCACGACCTCCATCCCCCACGCGTCGTACTCCACGGTCTGCGGGCGCCACGGTCCGCTGCGGTATGGATGGTCGTCGTCAGGGGGTAGCCCCGTCTCGAATCGTTCGTGAACCTCGATCGCCATCGGCACCCCCGGACTTTCCGTTCGACGGCCGAACCTAGTCGTCGATTGCCCGGCGAAGTACCGTCGAGCAGATGACAACGCGCTGGGGGTGCGATGGCAGGCTCGACAAACGTATGGATTCTCGGTGGCCACCAGACCGACTTCGCGCGCAATCTCGCCAAGTCGAACGAGGGGATCGAGGACCTCGTCCGAGACACGGTGCACGCGGCGGCGGCTGATGCCGGCGTCGATGTGTCCGACATCGAGAGCATCCACGTGGGCAACGCATTCGGCCAGCTCTACACCGGCCAGGGCCACCTTGGCGCAATGCCCGCCACCGTGATTCCGGAGCTTTGGGGTATCCCGTCGATGCGACATGAAGCCGCATGCGCCTCGACGTCGATGGCAACGCTCTCGGCGATGGCCGAGATCGAGAGTGGCCGCTACGACTGCGTGCTCGTACTGGGTGTCGAGCAGGAGAAGACCATGCCGGGCCCACAAGCCGCGGCGGTCCAGGAGGCGGCGGCCTGGGTGGGTGAGGACACCGAAGGCGCGACCTACATCTGGCCGGAAACGTTCGATCGCATCGCCGACGAGTACGACCATCGCTATGGCATCGACGACGCCCACCTCCGGGCCATCGGCGAGCTGAACCTGCGCAACGCGAAGGACAACCCGAACGCCCAGACTCGTGGTTGGGAGCTCACATCGGACTCGTGCGGTACCGACGATCGGGTCAACCCGGTCGTGTCGGGCCGGCTTCGTCGCAACGACATCACCCAAATCACCGATGGCGCAGCAGCCATCGTGCTCGTATCGGATCGTTGGCTCGAGGCTCGGTCGAATCGCCCGAAGTCGCGCATCGCCGGCTGGGGGCACTCGACCGTCGGCCTGGGCCTCGACCAGAAGCTGCGACGCTCTCAGGACGACATGTACGTGATGCCCCATGTACGCACCGCGATAACCGACGCCATGGCCCGAGCGGGCATCGAGGGGGTGGCCGACCTCGACCTGATCGAAACTCACGACTGCATGACCCCGTCGGAGTACATGGCGATCGATCACTTCGGAATCACCGACCCGGGCCAGAGCTGGAAGGCGATCGAGGACGGCGACCTCGAACGCGGCGGCCGAATCCCCGTCAATCCGAGCGGTGGTCTGATCGGTGGCGGACATCCCGTCGGAGCGACCGGGGCGCGCATGCTGCTCGACGCGACCAAACAGGTGAGCGCCGGCGCTGGCGACTACCAGGTCGCCGACGCTGGTCGCGCCGCCACCCTCAACATCGGCGGAAGCACGGCCACGACCGCCTGCTTCGTGGTGGAAGCGGCCGCCACCGACTCGTGAGCGACGCGTACATCTACGACGCCGTTCGTTCGCCGCGGGCGAAGGGTCGGCCGGGCGGTGGGCTGTCGAGTGTGCAGCCGCACGATCTGGTGGCGCAGCTTGTCGATGCGCTGCGTGAGCGCACGGCAGGAGCGGCCGTCGACCACGCCGACCGGCTGGTGCTGAGCTGCGTCGGTCAGGTGGGAGCGCAGGGCGGGCACATCGCTCTCGTATCGAAGTTGGCGGCGACCCTGCCCGATCGGGTCGTGCCCCATTCGCTCAACAACTACTGCGTGGGCGGGCTGAGCGCGATCGGGCACGCCACGGCCGCGGTCGAGTCGGGCCAGGCCTCCCTCGTGCTCGCCGGTGGAGTAGAGATGATGTCGCATGTCGCCTTCCTCGCCGACGATGCCGCCCTCTATAGCGATCCGCTGGCGTCGGAGCTCCGGTGGACGCCGGTGGGTGTGGCCGCCGATCACCTTGCACATCGTCACGACGTTGGTCGCGCGACCCTCGACGAACTGTCGATCGAATCGCATCGCCGGGCGGCCCTGGCGTGGGAGTCGGGGAGATACGACGACCATGTCGTTCCCATTCACGACGCCGACGGAAACATCGTCATTGTCGCCGACGAGACGATCCGTCCTGACCTTTCGATGGACGACCTGGCAGCCCTGCCCCCGGCCTTCGAGGCGATCGGGGCCGCCACCTACGACGCGGTGATCGCCGGGGTTGGCGCCGAATCCATCGAGCACCGGCACAGCGTTGCCAACTGTCCGCCGATCGCCGACGGCGCCGCGCTCACGATCGTGGGAAACGCCGAGGCCGGCGAACAGATGGGTCTGGAACCAATCGCTCGCATCGAAGCCATCGTGGAGATGGGCGCCGATCCGCTCGACCAACTCACGGCTGGCCGAGCGGCTATGGACCGGCTCCTCGAAGACACCGATCTCACGCTGGCCGAGATGGACCGCATCGAGTTCATGGAAGCGTTCGCCGTCGTCTCGGCGCTCTTCCATCGCGAACACGACGTCGACCGGGCGATCGTCAACCCCGACGGTGGCCACCTCGCGATGGGTCACCCCATGGGCGCAACAGGAGCGATTCTCACCGCGGCCCTCGCGCATGGTCTGCGGCGCGACGGTGCAATTCGCGGACTCGTGGTCGCCAGTGGCGGGTCTGGTGTCGGCGTGGCGGCGCTGCTCAGTCGAGAAGGGCTCGCGTCGTGAGTACGCCGGGCCACCAGCCCACCGCAGTTCTCGACTTCGTGCACGGCACCGCGTTCGACGACATTCCCACGCACATCATCGAGTTCGGCCAGCGTTGCCTTCTCGACCTCCTCGGCGTGGCGGCAGCGGGACGGCAGACCGAGCTGTCGCGCATCGCGGCTGCCCATGTGTCGGCTCACTTCGGCGCCGGTAGCAAGGGAGCGCCGCTGCTGTTCGACGGTCGAATCGCCAGCCCCGCGGGAGCGGCATTGTTCGGTGGCATGACGATCGATGCGATCGATGCGCACGATGGCCACAAGATCACGAAGGGCCACACCGGCTGCCACCAGCTCCCGGCCCTGCTCGCGTTCGCCGCCGCCGAAGGGCTCGACGATCCGCGTCACTTTCTTGCGACGCTGATCGTGGGGTACGAGGTCGCCACGCGCGCCGGAATGGCACTTCACGAGACCGCCCCCGACTATCACACCTCCGGCGCGTGGGGAGCGGTCGGAGTCGCGGCTCTTGGCGCCCGAATCATGCGATTCGACCACGCCAGAACGTTCGAGGCGATGGGGATTGCGGAGTATCACGGCCCTCGCAGCCAGATGATGCGGGTGATCGACCACCCCACGATGCTCAAGGACGGCTCGGGATGGGGAGCGATGGCCGGAGTGTCGGCCGCATATCTCGCCGCCGATGGGTTCACGGGCGCTCCAGCAATCACCGTCAACGACCCGGCCGTCGAGCACATCTGGGCCGACCTCGGCAAGCGGTGGGTGATCGAGGATCAGTATTTCAAGCCGCTCCCCGTGTGCAGGTGGGCTCAACCCGCCGTCGAGGCTGCGCTGACACTTCGGCGCGAGCACAACGTGATGGGCGTCGATGTGGATCGCATCGAGGTCGCGACGTTCCACGAAGCCGCCCGTCTGGCTACCGACCTGCCCGCCACCACCGAGCACGCGCAGTACAGCCTTCCGTTCCCGGTCGCGGCCGCAGTGCAGCACGGACGTCTCGGCCCGACCGAGATCACCGGCGAGGCACTCACCGACCCCCATGTACGTTCACTCTCGCAGCGCGTCTCGATCATTGAGGACCCCGAGCACAACGCTGCCTTTCCGGGCAACCGGTACGCGCGCGTAACCCTCCATCTTCGCGACGGCAACTCGATCACCTCCGACAACACCGAGCCCCGTGGTGATCCCGAGGCTCACCTACCCATGGCTGAGATCCGATCGAAGTTCCACGCATTCGCCGAACCGTCGCTCGGTGCCGAGCGGGCCGCTGCCATCGAAAATGTGATCGACGACCTCCCAGAGGCCGAATCGCTGACTTCCCTCCGATCACTCATCGACCGCTGAGCGGTACATGATGGAGCGACTGTTTGTGGCGGTGTGGCCGTCGGAAGCGGTGATCGCTGCGTTGACAGAACTGCGTCGCAAGGACCGACGCGGCGTGCGCTGGGTTGCGCCCGAGAACTGGCATATGACCCTGCACTTTCTCGGCGACACGGATGTGGATGCGGTTGCCGGCCGTCTCGATGAGATCACCTTTGATGCTGCCGACCTTCGGTTCGGCCCAGGCGTCGACGCCTTCTTCGAGCGGGTGCTCGTCGTACCGGTTACCGGGCTCGACCAGGTCGCGCGTGTTGTGGCCAGCGCGGTCGTCGATCTCGGTAGCGCTCCCGCCAAAAAGCGGTTCGCTGGGCATCTCACGGTCGCCCGGATCCGCCGGGACGCCCACCTCGTGGACCTGATCGGGCAGCCGTTCACGGCTGAGCAGCCGCTGCATGAGATCGCCCTCGTCCGCAGCCGGCTGGCGCCGGCAGGTGCGGCATACGAAACGGTGGCCACATGGCCGGCACGACCCGTCTACGCGTCGGAGGACTTCGGCGCCGAGCCGTAGTCGGCCCAGGGGTCATCGCGCTCGCGTATGACCTCGCGGAAGCCCTTCTTTTCGATCTCCTCGACCCACCGGTAAGCCTCCTCGGTGTGTCGCGTCACGCCGTCGAAGAAGGTCCCCAATATCTGGCTCGTGCGCAGACCCATGTTCTCGAAGGCCTGGTTGATCAACATCTTGTTGAGCGCGAGCTGGTTGGCCGGGATGTTGGCGAACCGCGTGGCTTCCTCCTCGACGATCGACGAGATCTCGGAGGGGTCACACACCTGCGAGACGAGGCCGATGCGATACGCCTCGTGGGCGTCGATAGCTCGCCCGGTGAGTAGGTACTGCTTTGCGTGCTCGAGTCCGAGTCGGTACACCCACATCATCGTCGTGGGTGTGCCGTAGATGCGGCTGGGTGCGTATCCGATGTGAGCATCGCTGGCCATGAACAGGAGGTCGGCGCACAGGATCATGTCGGTTGCTCCCCCGACCGCCCAGCCGGAAATCTCACCGAGCACGGGCTTGGGGCACTCCCAGATCTTCATGAACCGGCGAACGTTGTTCCCCATGAACTGGTAGTCGCGTACGGGGTCCCACGCACCGGCGCGGGGCGCGGGACCGTGCGCTCCATAGGGAGTGGACCAGCCCGCGTAGTCGCCCTCGGAGTAGTCGGACGTATTCGTGAGGTCGTACCCGGCGGTCAGTGTGCCCTCGGCACCACGGATCACGATCGCCGCCACATCCGCCGACTTTGTGGCCGCATCGATCCCGTCGGCCACACCTTGGATCACCGCGTCGGTGAGTGTGTTCTTCTTCTTGGGACGGTTGAGTGTGATGATCGCGATGTGATCGCGCTCCTCGTAGAGAACCGGGTCAGCCATGGGGAGAGCATCTCACCTCGCCCGAGCGGCTTCGAATTCGGAATCGCACGGTGTGGATCGACAGCGCCGATCGCCTCGTAGGTCTTCGATGCGCCTGGCGGCGGCCGGCAGGGCAGACTGTTGCGCATCACCCGTAATGAGATACGTCCAGGAGCCACCCGTGTCCGACACCATGATCGACCGCCGCAACTTCTACATCGATGGTGGGTGGGTTGCACCCGCCACGGCCAACGACTTCGACGTGATCGACCCGTCTACCGAGAAGGCCTGCGCCGTGATCTCGCTCGGCGGCGAAGCCGACACCAACGCAGCCGTCGCCGCCGCGAAGGCGGCTTTCCCAGGCTGGGCCGAGACCTCGAAGGACGAGCGCATCGCGCTCCTCGAGAACCTGCTCGAGGTCTACAAAGCTCGAAGCGGTGAGATGGCCGAGGCCATCTCGATGGAGATGGGAGCCCCGATCGCGCTCGCCCAGACAGCACAGGTCGGCGCGGGTGCCGGGCACATCAAGAGCATCATCCGAGCCCTCAAAGCCTTCGACTTCGATCGTCCGCTCGGCGACCACTCGCCCGACAACGCAATCCTCTACGAGCCCGTGGGCGTTTGTGCTCTGATCACGCCCTGGAACTGGCCGATGAACCAGGTCACACTGAAAGTCGTTCCCGCCCTCGGCGTGGGCTGCACCATGGTGCTCAAGCCCAGCGAGGTCGCTCCCCTCAGTTCGGCCCTGTTCGCCGAGATGATCGACGAGGCGGGGTTCCCTGCCGGCGTGTTCAACATGGTTCAGGGCGACGGCGTGGGCGTGGGAACGCAGCTGTCGGGCCACCCCGACGTCGACATGGTGAGCTTCACCGGGTCCACCCGGGCGGGTGTGGCCATAACCAAAAACGCTGCCGATTCTGTGAAGCGGGTTGCCCTCGAGCTGGGCGGCAAGGGCGCCAACATCATCTTCGACGACGCCGACGAAAAGGCCGTGGTGCGCGGCGTCCGTCACTGCTTCAACAATTCTGGCCAGTCGTGCAACGCCCCCACCCGCATGCTCGTCGAGCGGTCGATCTACGACGACGCGATCGCCACCGCCGAAGTCGTCGCTCAGAAGACGGCCGTCGACATCGCCGGCATGGAAGGCCGCCACATCGGTCCGGTCGTGAATGAGACGCAGTGGAACAAGATCCAGGGTCTGATCGCGAAGGGTGAAGAAGAAGGGGCGCGACTCGTTGCCGGTGGCACCGGCCGTCCCGAGGGTCACGACCAGGGGTACTTCGTGAAGCCCACGGTGTTCGCCGATGTCACCCCCGACATGACGATCTACAAAGAAGAGATCTTCGGCCCGGTTCTCTCGATCATGCCTTTCGACAGCGAAGAGGAAGCGGTCGCGCTGGCCAATGACACGCCGTATGGCCTCACCAACTACGTGCAGACCACCGACAACGACAAGGCCCGCCGGATCGCCCGTCGCCTGCGGTCGGGCATGGTCGAGATGAACGGTCTGCCCCGTGGTGCGGGAGCACCGTTCGGCGGCTACGGCCAGTCCGGCAACGGACGCGAGGGCGGTGAGTGGGGCATCGAGGAGTTCCTCGAAGTCAAGTCGGTCAGCGGTTGGAACGACGTGCCGGCCGAGTAGCCGGCGCGCTCCGATCACGTGACCACCAATTCACCCGCCGATCGAACCGATCTTCCCCTCACCGCCACGCATTGGGGGAACTACCGGGTCGAGGTGGTCGATGGGAAGGTGGCGGCGCTACATCCGTTTGAGCACGATCCCGATCCTTCGCCCATCGGCGAAGGGATCATCGACGCGATCGATTCGCCGTCGCGCATCATGGCGCCGGCCGTTCGCAAGAGCTGGCTCGAGGGTGGTCCGGGTGCGGCAGGCGAGCTGCGAGGATCCGACCCCTTCGTCGAGGTGAGCTGGGAGGTCGCCGAACAGCTCGTTGCCGACGAGCTCGAACGCGTCCGCACCGATCATGGCAACGAAGCGATCTACGCCGGTTCGTACGGGTGGGCCAGCGCCGGTCGGTTCCATCATGCTCAGAGCCAACTGAAGTCGTTCCTCAACTGCATCGGTGGTTTCACGAGATCGGTGAACACCTACAGCTTCGCTGCGGCCGAGGTCACGGTGCCGCACGTGCTGGGCTCCGACGTGCGCCACTTCGCGTATGCCGGCCCCACCTGGTCGGACATCATCGCGAACACCGAGCTGTTGGTCGCCTTCGGTGGGGTCCGCGTGAACAATGGGCAGATCAGCCAGGGCGGCGGCGGTCAACACGTGCAACGAATCGGCAGCGAAAAGGCAGCGCAGGCCGGCGTGTCATACGTGAATGTGTCGCCGTTGCGCAGCGACGTGATCGAGATGGCCGATGCCCAATGGGTTCCGTTGCGGCCGTCCACCGACACCGCTCTCATGCTCGGCCTCTCGCACACGCTCCTGGCCGAAGGGCTCCACGATCAAGAATTCCTCGATCGTTACAGCGTCGGGTTCCACCGGTTCGCGGCATACCTGCATGGCGAAATCGACGGTGTCGAGAAGACCGCCGAATGGGCAGCTCGCACCTGCGATCTCGATTCCGAGGACATTCGGTCGCTCGCTCGCCGCATGGCCGAGAGCCGCACGCTCATCTCGATCGCGTGGGCGCTGACCCGACAACAACACGGTGAACAGACGTGGTGGGCAGCAATCGCCCTCGCGTCGATGCTGGGTCAGATCGGGTTGCCGGGTCAGGGAATTGCGCTCGGGCTCAGTTCGGTGAACACCGTGGGTCACCTTCACGCCGACATCGGGGCGGTTCCGCTTCCGCAGGGCCAGAATCCGATCGACTCGTTCATTCCCGTGGCCCGCGTAGCCGACATGCTGCTGAACCCCGGTACCGAGTTCGAATACGACGGGCACACCCGCAACTACCCGGACGCAAAGCTCGTGTGGTGGGCCGGCGGCAATCCCTACCACCACCATCAGGACCTCAACCGCCTGGTCGAGGCGTGGCAGCGGCCCGAGACGATCATCGTGAACGACTGGTGTTGGAACGCCACGGCTCGACGCGCCGACATCGTCTTGCCATGCACCACGAACCTGGAGCGATCTGATCTTTCCCTCACCTACGCCGATGGCACCGTCACGATCATGAGCCCGGTGATCGATCCGGTGGGCGAGAGTCGAAACGACCGAGACATCCTTAGGGGCGTCGCACGCCGCATGGGGGTGGAGTACGAGTTCACGCAGGGTCTTACCGACGCCGAGTGGATCGATCGCATCTACGAGACCACGCAACGGGTCGCTGCCGACCGAGGGCTCGAGCTGCCATCGCTCTCCGTGCTCGAAGAGAAGGGCTGGCACGAGGTGAAGCCATCGGGTCGGCCGCACGATCGGTTCGGCGAGTTTCGCGCCGATCCGGAAGGGAATCGCCTGGGAACGCCGAGCGGCCGTATCGAATTGTTCTCTGAGGCCGTCGCCGCGTTCGGGTACGACGACGCCCCCGGATACGCGGCGTGGTTCGAGCCGACCGAATGGCTCGGCGCGGCCGACCCATCCTTTCCCCTGCATGCGATCACCAACCAGCCGACGGCCAAGCTCCACTCCCATCTCGATCAGGGATCCGTGAGTCGAGCCGCCAAGATCGATGGACGCGAACCGATCGTCATCCACCCTCGCGACGCCGCGTCACGTGGCATCGAAGAACACGACCTTGTTCGCGTATTCAGCGAGCGGGGCTCGTGTCTCGCTGCCGCCGTGCTCTCGACCGATGTCCGTCCATACGTGGTTCAGATGTCGACTGGCGCGTGGTTCGATCCGGTCGACCTTCCGGCCGGTTCAACGTGTGTGCACGGCAACCCGAATACGTTCACGGCCGATATTCCGACGTCTCGACTCGCACAGGGCTGCACGGCTCACACCTGCATGGTTCAGGTGGAGAGGTTTGAGGGGGAGGCTCCGCCCGTGACTGCGTTCGACCCACCTGTGATACTGCGTTCCTAGATCGCAGGGGGCATCGAGCGGGTGACGGTACGAGTCGAGAAGGACGGACCGGTGTGGACGGTGATCCACGATCGGCCCGAGGCCCGAAATGCGATGGACCCGGCGCACGCTCGCGAACTGTTCGAGGCCTTCGTCGAGTTCGAGAACGATCCCGACGCCGCGGTCGCTGTGTTCTGGGGCGCCGGCGGTGCGTTCTGCGCGGGCTGGGACCTGAAGCACGCGGCGAGTCTGGACGACGACGACGATGGCGTGAGCCAACTCCGTTTCGATCGCGAAACCAATGGCGGCCACTCCCGCGGGCCTATGGGGCCAAGCAGGCTCGAGCTGTCGAAGCCGGTCATTGCTGCCGTCGCGGGGCCCGCGGTTGCCGGTGGGATGGAATTGGCGATGTGGGCCGACATCCGGGTGATGGAAGAGACGGCATACATGGGTGTGTACTGCCGTCGCTGGGGTGTGCCACTGATCGATGGAGGCACGGTGCGGTTGCCTCGACTCGTGGGACAGGGGCGGGCGATGGACCTCATCCTCACGGGCCGGCAGGTGATGGCCGAAGAGTGCCAGCGCATCGGCTTGTGCGAATACGTCGTGGCCGAGGGCCACGCGCGGGAGCGGGCCGAGGCTCTCGCGAAAGAGATTGCAAGATTCCCTCAGGAATGCATGCGCACCGACATGGCGTCGGCCCGGGCCCAGTACGGCCTGTCGGTGCGTGACGCGCTCGAGCAGGAGTTCGCGAACGGCAAGGCGATGGTTCGGACCGAGGGCATCGCGGGTGCACGCCGCTTCGCCGAGGGTGCCGGCCGCGGCGGCGATTTCGGAAACATCTGACTACGAAGGAACTCGATGACCCTGACCACGTCCCACGCCCACGGGCCCACCGATCGGGATGTTCTCGACGTGACCCTCGGCGATCTGCTCCGACAGGCCGCTGCCGATGTTCCTGAGCGCGTGGCGATTGTGGAAGGAATTGCCGATGCCGACGCCGCCCGCACGTTCACCTACGCCGAGTTCCTCGACCAGGCAGAGCGGACGGCGCGAGCGCTACTCGCTCGATTCGAGCCTGGAGATCACATCGCGGTCTGGGCGCACAACATTCCCGAGTGGGTCTTCCTCGAGTTCGGCTGCGCCTTGGCGGGGATGGCGATCGCGACCGTGAATCCGGCGTATCAGGCGAAGGAGCTCACGTACGTTCTCAGCCAGTCGAACGCGAAGGCTTTGTTCGTGGTCGACGAACATCGCGGAAATCCGATGCGTTCGATCGCCGAAGGTGTGCACGGCGATTGTCCTGATCTCGAGGAGATCGTGCGCTTCGCCGAGTGGGATGACTTTCTCTCCTCTGGCGATTCATTCGAGGGTGAACTGCCCGCGGTGTCGCCCGATGGACGCGTGATGATCCAGTACACGTCGGGGACGACGGGTTTCCCGAAGGGCGCGGCTCTTCATCATCGCGGCTTGATCTCCAATGCCAACCACTACTTCGATCGGCTCGGCATGGCCGAGAGCTCGGTCTACCTCACGGTCATGCCGCTCTTTCACACCGCCGGCAGTGCCATGTCGGTGCTCGGCGCCACCTCGATGCAATGCACCCAGGTGTTGGTAGACGCATTCGAGCCGGGTCTGGTTCTTCGGTTGTCCGAGGAGAACGATGTGAATGCCCTGATCGGGGTGCCCACGATGATGATCGCTCTCCTCGAGCATCCTGATTTTCCCGATACCGATCTCTCGACGCTCGAGGCGCTGTGTTCGGGGGGATCCCTCGTACCCGAACATCTGGTTCGAACCTTCGAAGAGAAGCTTGGCGCACCGTTCACCATCGTCTACGGCCAGACCGAGGCGTCGCCGGTGATCAACATGACCTCGCCCGACGACACGATCGAAGACAAGTCGCAGACGATCGGCCCTCCGATGCCCCACACCGAGGTGAAGATCATCGACCCCGAAACGGGCGAGACCGTTCCGATTGCAGCCGTCGGGGAATTGTGCGCCCGCGGGTATCTCGTGATGCACGGGTACTACGAGATGCCCGAGCAGACCGCCGCAGCCATCGATGCCGACGGCTGGCTCCACACGGGCGACCTCGCCTCGATGAACGAGCGCGGGTACTGCACGATCGAGGGTCGGCTCAAGGACATGATCATCCGAGGCGGGGAGAACATCTACCCGAAGGAGATCGAGGAGCTCCTGTTCACCCACGACACCGTCGGAGGCGTGGCGGTCGTGGGACTCCCCGACGACAAGTGGGGAGAGACCGTCGGTGCGTTTCTGCGGCCTGCACCCGGGCACTCGATCGACAAGAACGAGCTCTTCGTATTCCTCCGCGACAACCTGTCGCCGCAAAAAACGCCGACGCACTGGTTCGAGGTCGGCGAGTTCCCGCTCACCGGGAGCGGCAAAATCCAGAAGTTCGTTCTGCGTGACCAGTGGGTGGCCGGCGACTGGACCGAGATCTGACGAGGCCGGTGGTCAGACGCTGAGGACACCTCAGCGGGGGCCGGCACCGAGCCCGCCCACGTTGGCACGACGGCCGGGTGTGACACTTCATGGGTATCTGCGTCCAGAATTGGCGCCGTGGATCCCGCAACCGCCGTCGGTCTGATCGCGCTGGCCTTCGGCGTCGGCGCCTACGGGACGATCATCGGCGCCGGCGGTGGCTTCGTTCTGATCCCCGGCCTCGTCCTTCTGTTCGGACTGGATGGTGTCGAAGCCGTGGGCACCGGCGCGGTGATACTGGCGGTAATCGGGCTCACTGGGGCCGTCGCGTACGACCGTCGGGGCCTCGTCGACCGGCAGGTGGCAGCGTCGTTCGCTCTGGGCTCGGTTCCTCTGGCCCTGCTCGCCAGTTCCCTCCTTGCGGCTCGAATTGACTCGACGGTGTTCATCGCGCTCCTGGGTTTCATCCTGCTGGCCCTGGCCGTTTTCGTGGTCGTAGTGCCACCGATCGTCGAGGATGGAAGCCCGCCGAATCCTCCGATGCGCGACGTGCTGGGCCTATCGGGGGCGGCGATCGGAACGATGTCCGGTCTCTTCGCCGTAGGCGGTGGGTTGGTCACCGTGCCGCTGTTGTCGCGGGTGCAACACCTTCCGGCGCACCGGGCGACGGCCACGACGAGCGCAGCCATGAGCCTGTCCGGTCTCGCAGCGGCGATCGGTCACACGCTCGCCGGGAACGTGCAGTGGTCGAAGGCGGCGGTGATGATGGCCGCCGCGTTCGTGGGCTCGTCGATCGGAGCTCGCGCGGCGGGACGGCTGTCGGCACGGGTCGTCCTCGTGCTCCTCGCCACCGGGCTTGTCGCTGCCGGCGTGCCCCTTCTGGTGGAAGCGCTCACCTAGGACACCGGGAAGCCTGCGCGATCTGGTGCGTCTCCTGCGCCCGATCGCGCGAATCTCGGGTTGTAGCCGATCGTGGTTCGGTGCAGAAGGCGTTCGTGGCCGTCGTAGCCGCCTGTCGCGCGGTGGAGTAGGCAGCGGTTGTCCCACATAACGAGCATGTCGGGCTCCCACTTGTGGCGATACACGAACTCGGGTCGGGTCTGCCAGGCGTACAGCTCGCCGAGGAGGGATCGAGCATCGGCGTCGCCGATGCCCTCGATACCGATGATGTACCCGATCGTTGAGTAGACCCCTTCGACGCCGGTCTCTGCATGGCTCCGGATGATCGGGTGGGTCTGTGTCGCGTAGGCGCTTTCGTGCGGCACGATCTTCATCGACCGCCCAGCCGCCTGGTCGTCTGCGCCGTACATGCCATCGGGGGCGTACCCGCCACGCGCGGAGTGGATCGCCGTGCGGCCCTCGATCCGCGTCCGCAGCTCGGTCGGCATCGCGGCGAGGGCCGCCTGCTGGTCGGCGTACAGCGTGTCGCCACCCATCGGCGGGACGATCCGGCTGAGAAGGCACGTGCCGTCTGGTGGATGTTGCTGAAAGCTCCAGTCGCTGTGCCAGTTCTCGGCGAACAGCCCGGTCGTCTCGTCGGCCAATCGATGGATGGCGGCGATGTTCGGATGCCCGTCGATCGATGCGAAATAGGGGTCGTCGCCGAACGGGCCGAAGTACTGCGTGAACCGTTCGAGGTCGTGGTCGGTCAGTACCTGTTCAGGGAACGACAGGACCTTGTGCTGCAGCCACGCGTCTCTGATCTCGGCGACCGTTGCATCGTCGAGTTGGCCGTGAAGGTCCGCCCCACGCACCATGGCGCCGCATACCTGCCCACTCGGTGAGATCTCGATCACAGGCCTGATCGTGACACATTGCAGACCCGGTCGAATAGAGCGATCACATCTGATCGTGGCACGCTCGCGATCGTGAGGAAGATCGAGCAACTGCCAGAGACGGCCGACGTGGTCGTGATCGGCGGCGGAGTGATCGGTGCCGCGTGTGCCTGGTGGCTCGAGCGGGCAGGCCGACAGGTCCTTCTCCTCGAGGCTCGTTCATCGATCGGGAGTTACACCACCCCCAACGCCCTCGGCACGATCCGCACCCAGTACGGCTCGCCCACGCTCGTGACGATGGCCCAGGAAAGCCTCGCGTTCCACCGACAGGTCGAGGAGCATCTAGGCGCGCATCCTGACGACGTGGGCTGGGCCAACCAGGGGTATTTGTACCTCACCGAGAACGCCGATCACGTTCCTCGTCTGCACGAATCGCTCGCCGAGTACGAGGCGCTCGGCGTGACCAGTTCGCGCGTGGTCGAGGAACCGGAGCTGTCGGAGCGTTTCCCGTTCGCAGGGTCGTCGGTGGCGGCGATCCTCCATGCCGATGGCTCGTGGGTCGATCCCGCCCGAATCACCCACGCGTGGGCCGCTGCCTGCGCGACCACCGACGTACTGGTCGACACTCCGGTCGAGCACATCGAGGCGACCGGAGCCGAATGGGAGGTCGTCACGGCCGGCGGCGCCGTGCGCGCCAGCACGGTCGTTGTGGCAGCGGGGCCACGCACGCCCGCACTCCTCGACCCGTTCGGCGTGGATGCTCCCGTCAAGATCACGCCGCGGTATCGAGCCTTCATTCCCTTCGACGACGCAGCGCACGCGGCGGCGCCGCTGGTGATCAACATCGTGAACGGTGCGTACTGGCGGCCGGTGCCCGGTGGCGTGTGGTTGAGTACGGCCAACGTCGATCACCGGTCGGTGGAACCCGGCGACACCGTCCGAATTCCTAGCGGCTTCCTCGACGAATGTCTGGAGCAGATGGAATCGGTCTCGCCGGATCTCGTCGCCCACGCTCGCAGCCTCGACCCGAACGAGGTCACCTACGCCGGCGGTTTCCAGAGTTACCCCGCCGACGACATACCGATCATCGATGCGATCCCCGGTGCGCCCGGCCTATTCGCCAACTACGGGCACTGGGCCGGCGTGATGTTGGCTCCCGCGAGCGGGCGTCTTCTCACTGATCTCGTGTCCGGCGCGATCGGCAATGGCGACAACCCGTGCTCGCTCGGCCGTTTCAACGATCCGGCACCACGTTCGTCGACGAACAAGTTTGGAGGGTGGGGATGACCGATTGGTCGGTCGAACCGTTGGCCCCGGCCCTCGGCGCGACCGTGCGAGGCGTCGACCTCGCCGCACCGCTGGACCCGTTGGCCGAGGCGGCGCTCGTCGAGCTCCTCGCAGAACACCTCGTGCTCCGGTTTCCCGACCAGAACCTCGACCCCGACCGTCAGGTCGAGGTCGGTACGATCTTCGGCGAGCCCTTCGTGCATCCATTTCTCGAGGCGATTCCTGACCACCCCGCGATCCTGAAGGTGGCCAAGGAACCCGACGACGATCTCACCTTCGGCGGCGAGTTCTGGCACGCCGATATCACGTTCATGGATCCACCGAGCTCCGCGTCGTTGCTCTACTCCGAGATCGTGCCGCCCGTTGGGGGCGACACCTTGTTCGCCAATCAGTTCACGGCTTTCGAGACACTCTCGGCAGGCATGCAGTCGATGCTCGAGGGGCTGAACGCCGTCCACCTCTACCCCGACATGAACGAGGGCGAGCCGAACACGACGGCGGTGCACCCGGTAGTGCGCATCCACCCCGTGAGCCGACGCAAAGCTCTCTTCGTGAACGCCGCGTTCACCGAAAGGTTCGAGGGGATGACAGCGGCCGAATCACGACCATTCCTGCACTTCCTGTACGACCACCAAACTCGCCCCGAATTCACCACTCGCCTGTCCTGGACCGTCGACCAACTCACGATCTGGGACAACCGGGCGGTTCTGCACTACGCGATGAACGATCATCAAGGTCACCGACGCCACCTGCGCCGGGTCACCGTGATGGAGCGACCAGAGCAGCGGACTCGTCGATGACGAGTTCAGCTCGGTCCCAGACCCCAATCGTGGGATCCACGAGTACGTCGACCTCTTCGGCGCGCTCGATGAATCCCACAACCGAGCGGCGCTTCAGCCCCACCTGTGCCACGACATCGAGCCATGGGCGCAGGGTGAGTGTCATCTCGTCGGCACGCGCTACCGGATCGACCTCGTTGTAGTAGATCAGCTCGCCTGCCAGCTGCCGAGCCTGATTCACGCGGACGTCCTCGAGATCCCTGTTGGCCACGGGCTCCGGCACGAACGCCGACGTGATCGCGTCCATGATCAACATCTGCGTCACCGCCGCGCGAATGTGCCGAGAAGACTCGTCCTCGAACAGGATCGAGGTCGCGACGACGTCATCCTCGATCAGTGCGGAAAGTTCCTCGACCCGAGATCGCTCCACATCGATCCGCGTTCGATCGACAAACACCGTCGCCGCGATCGGGTTCGAAGCCGGCTCGCTTTCATCGACGATCGATGCGGTTGCGTCATCCCCAATGCCGTCGCTCGATCCGCATCCGACGGCTGCGAGGAGGACAGTGGCCGTCAACGCGATCCATACACCAGCGTTATCTCCACCGGTGCAGCTGGCGCGTTCAGATTTCATCGCCGTGTCTCCCGGTCCCATTGGCGAGCGCATGTGATGCTCTGCGATTCTTGTCAGGTCTGGCGGACACGACAAGAAGGAGTTTCGCAGTGACGAGCACGGAGACAGCGCCGGGAACCTTGAAGCGGTTCTCGCGAGACGCCGAACTCGACGACATGCTCGCCGCATACCGGACCGATGGCGGTTTCGTGATTGAACGCCTCTTCGATCAGGGCACCATCGACGCGATGCGAGCGGCCTCCGATCGCCGAGCAGACGAGATCGTTCCTGGCAGCGCCACTCAGGGAATGGGGGAAGACGGCAAGACGTTCGTGGGCGCCAATACCGTTCGCTTCTCCAGCCTCGGCACGCTCACGCCCGCGTATTTCGACATGCTCGACAACGAGATCTACGCCGCGCTCGCCGACGCGATCCTGCTTCCCGCCTGCGGTGAGTACTGGGTGAACACGGGGCAGGTGATGTACATCGGGCCCGGCGAGAAAGCGCAAGTGCTTCACCGCGACGCCAACAACTGGTGGGAGTACGTGCGGGGTACCTGGCCGAAGTCGGCCGACATCACCCTCAGCGCCATGATCGGCCTCGAGTCTGTGACCGAGGAACTGGGCGCCACCAGGGTCGTGCCCGGAAGTCATACCTGGGCGGAGCTCAACCGGTTCGAAACCGAGCAGCCCGAGCTGCTCGCCGAGGTGGCAAACCATCGCCCCGACATCGAGAGCGTGCCGGCGGAACTCGAGCCCGGCGATGCCTTCATCTACTCGGGTTACGTGCTGCACGGTGGTGGCGAGAATCGCACATCGGAACAGTGGCGCCGCGCGATGCATTTGAGCTTCGTGGCGGGATGGCTAACGCCCGAAGAGTCGTGTGCGCTCGATTTCACCGATGAGGAACTGACCCAGCGTTCGCCTCGAGTCCGCCGACTGCTCGGCCACACCTCCTACGACGCTCGCCCCCATCCGGGTGGCGGGCTCTGGCTCCGCGATGTCAAGGAGTTCTAGCCCCGACACAGTGGGATGGATCGCATACAGCGACCGGTAGCGTGCCGCGATGCACGGTGGCGAACCCCTCGAACACGACACGCATCTGCTCGGCGTTGCGGCCGCTGCCGTTGCCGTGTCGGCGTGGGGCCTGTCGGGGGTAATCGCCAAGGACATCGACATGGGCGGCGTGGCGCTCGGTGCCTATCGCTTCACGATGTACGGACTGATCGTCGGCGTGTTCGTGACCCTTCGCGGAAAGCCCATCACGATCCGCGTGATGCGGGAGTCGATGTGGGGTGGCCTCGCGCTCGGTGCCGACATTGCGTTCTTCTTCAGCGCGATCAAGGTTACGACCATCGCGAACGCAACGGTGATCGGCGCCTTGCAACCGGTCTTGATCGCCATCGTGGCGTGGCGAGTGTTCGGCGAACGCGTGGAACGACGCGACATTGCCTTGGCGGCCGTCGCACTGGTCGGGGTTTCGTTCGTGGTCTTCGGTGCCAGCGGTTCGCCGGCATGGAGCCTCGACGGTGACCTTCTCGCGGTCGGCGCGCTGTTCTCATGGTCGGCCTATTTCATCTTCGCTCGCCGGGCGAAGAGTCGGATCAGCTCGAACGAATACACGATCGGCGCGGCGCTCTGGGCTGGCGTCTCCAACATCGCGCTGGCGCCGATCTTCGGACAGAGCCTGGCGTGGCCCTCGCTCGAGAGCTGGATCGGGCTCATCGTCCTGGCCTTCGGTGCGGGAGTGTTGGGCCACACTCTCATGAACTGGTCCATACAGCAGATTCCTCTGTGGGTGAGCTCAACGTTCACCTTGCTCATCCCCGTCGTGTCCTCGAGCGCAGCATGGATCTTCCTGGATGAGGCGCTCACCGCCGTTCAAGTGTGCGCTATGGCCGTTGTGCTCGGCGCCCTCGCCGGAATCGTCGGGAGGCAGTCCGGCGTGGGCTCGAAACCCCGACCACTCCGCCGTTGAGCTGAGCCGTTCGGACCACGAAGCCCGCTGCAACACTGCCGATGAAGCAGAAGGCGGTAGACATGGATACGACGGCGGACATCCCATCGGGGCACATCGACCCCCATCTTCTCGAGCAACTCCCCACCCTTCCGGGCACCGCCGCGGAGTTCCTCCGACTCTGTGATGACCACACCGTTGGTGTCGCCGACGTTGCGTCGGTGGCCCAACGAGACCCCGCACTCCTCGCTCGCATCCTGCAGGTCGCGAACTCACCCTTTTACGCACCGCGGCAAGCTGTCACCGACGGAACGCGGGCGGCGGCCGTGCTTGGACTTCGCAACCTCAAGCTGATCGGCGTCGGTTTCGCCGTCGTCGGAGATCTCTGGACCGGAATCGAGGACTCGGATGCGTTGAGCGGCATTGTCGGTGCAAGTGCTATGGCGGGCTCGGGGGCGCAGAGCTTCTCGACCCGGGTTGGTACCGGTCGCGACGAAGAGGCCTTCACCGCCGGCCTTCTGTCGTTCATCGGGGAACTCGCTCTGCTGCGGTGTTATCCCGACGAGTTCGCCGAACTGTGGACCGAGGTCGGCGGCATGCCCACCGTTCGCCAGCAGCTCGAAGCGCTCGGCGCTGATGGTCCGACGGTTGGGGCGCTGCTGATGGAACGGTGGTCGATTCCGCTCGGATTGCACACCGGTGTACGGATGCGCCAGTCGCACCTCGTCGATCGACTTGCGATGCGATCACAGGTGTTCGATGCTTCGCTGGGATTCGGCACTGCGATCGCCGAGCTGATCACACGCGGCGAAGGCGCACTCGAACGGCTTCGGCCTGCGGCACGAAGCTGGGGCTTCGACGACGAGGATCTGATCGGATTCTGGGCCGAATTCCGGCTCGCGGTTCGCCGCGCCGATCGCCAGCTCGGGCTCTCGGTCGGCGCCGACCTCGATGCGCTGATCGTCGACGACAAGGACGAGTACATGTCGTCGATGGTGCGAGCGGCCACCGAGCTCGAATCGGCCCGCAATCAGATCGAGGAACTGCGCGCGGAGAACCAGCGCCTCGAAGGTCTTTCGATGCTCGACCCCCTTACCGGAATTCCGAATCGCCCCGCCCTCCAATCGCGCCTGCGCGCGCTGCTCGCAAAGCTGATCCGACGGGGCGGTGAGCAGGGCGTAGCCGTCGTCATGTTCGACCTCGACAAGTTCAAACTGGTCAACGACAGCCTTGGTCATCCGGTCGGTGACCTGCTGCTTCGAGAGGTCGCCGGCGCCGCCCACCACGCCGTACGTACCGACGAGATCTTCGCCCGCCTCGGCGGCGACGAGTTTGCGATGGTGCTCGAGCCTGAGACGACGGCCGAACTCCTGGCTGCAGCGGAACGGATCCGAAAGGCGATGACCGACGCGATCCACGAGCTGCCCTACGACCTCCCAGTGACCGTGAGCGCTGGCGCGTCCCTCGTGAAGAATCCGGCCGACGACATCGAGGTCGCGGTCGCCGATCTCATCCGGTCGGCCGACGACGCGCTCTACGACGCAAAGCATGCTGGCCGCAACCAGGTTGTGGCAGCCCGAGGTGAGCTCGCTGCCTGACGTGTCGCGCCGGCGACCTACATTGTGGCCATGTCTGCACACGTCGTCGATTGGCAGGATCGTGAGCTTCGACTCACCGACGAGGTGAGCGTTCTGCTGGGCGTGGAACGCGGCGTGTACCCCAGTGGAAATTCGATCCTCGTGAAGGGATCGGCCGAGGTCGCGATGATCGATCCGTCGGTCACCGTGGTTGAGGCGGGCGGCGCTCCCGTCGAGATCGACCTGGTCCTCAACTCGCACAGTCACGAAGACCATCTCGCCGGAAATGGTTTGTTCTCCGATGCCCGGGTGCAGATCCACGACGACGATCTCCCCGGCGCCCAGAGCCTCGAGGGGCTTCTCGACGTGTTCGGCTTCGACGAGGTCACCCGCGCCGAACAGGCGGTGTCGTTCGTCGAGGAGCTTCACTATCGTCCCCGCCCCGATGCAACCGGCTTCGGCGACGGAGCGCGGTTCGACCTCGGCGGCATGAGCATCGAGGCGATGCACCTTCCGGGACACACCCGGGGGCACAGTGGCTTTCACATCGACGGGGGAGTGTTCTTTCTCAGCGACATCGACCTCACCGGCTTCGGTCCCTACTACGGCGACGTGTGGAGTGACCTCGATCAGTTCGAGGAGAGTCTGGTCCGAGTCCGGGATGTCGAGGCCGAGTGGTACGTCACCTTCCACCAGAAGGGTGTGATCGAGGGCCGCGACCGATTCGTCGAAATGCTCGACGCTTTCCACTCGGTCATTGCGCGGCGCCACGATGCCATGCTCGAGTTCCTGGAGGTGCCCCGGTCGATCGACGAGATGGCCGAACACCGCTTCGTGTACCGGCCTCATGTCCAGATCCCGTTCGTGGAGACCGTCGAACGACGAACGGCGGAGCTTCATATGGCCCGCATGCTCGCGGGCGGCGAGGCCGAGGAAGCCGGGCCCGGGCGGTTCCGCCGCTGCTGATCCCGCGGGTGGGAACAGATTGGCGATTGACGCGGTTCTCATTTGTACGTACATTTACCAAAAGAACCACGCCGGTCGGCGGAAACAAGGGAATCGGAACATGATCTTCGAACAGCACTACCTCGACTGCTTGTCGCAGGCCTCATATTTCATCGGCGACCCGGCCAGCGGCCGTGCCGTCGTAGTCGATCCGCGTCGCGACATCTCGCCATATCTCGAGACCGCCGAGGCAAACGGTCTCACGATCGATCTCGTCATCGAGACGCATTTCCATGCTGACTTCTTGTCGGGCCACCTCGAACTCGCCGAGGCAACCGGTGCCGACATCGCCTACGGCAGCGTCGCCGAGACCGAGTTCCCGTCGCGCAAGCTGACCGATGGCGAACAGATCGACCTCGGCTCGATCGTGCTGGAGATTCGCCACACCCCCGGGCATACGCCAGAGTCGATCTCGGTCGTGGTCTATGACATGGGCACCGATTCCACGCCCTACGGCGTCCTCACCGGCGACACGTTGTGCATCGGAGATGTGGGGCGCCCGGACCTCCTCTCGTCGAAAGG